>NZ_JBITVZ010000004.1:0-320469 GCF_044543385.1 Stenotrophomonas sp. NPDC077420 | reverse complement strand
ATCGGTGTAATGACGGCGAGGGGGACGTGGCATGGGAACCTCCAATTGCGAGTAAATTATCGCTTCTTGGCGTCCGTTTCAGCGGAGCAGGTTCAGTCGTGCCACTCCCGTTCAAACATGGAGGATGCTGCGCCCCCATTGGTGAGCCTGGCCTCCTTCAAGAACTGCGGGAAGAGGTAGCCTTTAAAGCGTTGAGTCGACTTTTCCGTAAAGATTCGCAGTCCATGCTGGCTGATTGAATCCACCAGCTGCGGAAGCGCCGCGTAGCCTACGACGGCAAAAGGGTAGCGCTCTTGGATGCCGGCTTCCATGCCCCGTTCCTTGAGCTCGCCTTCCACAAGGGTCGAAAGCGCGTCTACGGACTTGTCGCCAAACAGCACCCAGTCTTCCAAAGTGACAACCAAGCAATAAATGGGTCCATCTGCCACTTGGATGCCTGCTCGGCCAGACGTTGCATCAAGAATATTGCGATAGTTCTGGACGACTGCCTTGGCCAAACGCTTCAGGCCGGCCTCCAGATCGCCCGGGTTAGCCGCAAGCTTTGCCGGGATGGGAATGCGCATGGTCTTGCATTCCACGAACACGGTGGCGTTGGTATCCGTCAGCAGCCAGTCACTCCCTTGGTGCTGCGCCCCATTCACTACGTATGGCGCGGGACGCTCAGCCGCCGTTTCGCCCTGGATGAGGCCAAAGCACTCCCCTACCACCTCCTCAAATGCATCGCCGTAAGCTTGGGCGAAGTCGGCAGCGTTAGCGAGGTCATAAAAGAGTCCGGCAAGTAAGCGCTTCCCCAGCAACTGCGGTCGCGGACAGGCAAGGTGATCTGGTGCGTCGGAACGGAGCTGGATGAGCGGCTTTACGACAATGGGATTGGGCGTGTAATCCCAAGAAGAATCAAATCTTGCGTCAAGCTTGCATCGGTCGCGTAGTAGCTTGGGCGTGCCAGTGATTGCTGCCACTCGGGCTGCGACCACCGAGGGGTTCAGTCCAAGCTTGGCGAGCTGCGGGGCCAAAGGCACTTCATAGCTGCTCATGAAGAGCGCTTGGGTAGCTCCCGCCAGCAGGAAGTAGTCTTCCGATGTCAGCCCCAATGCGTTGAAAACAACGCTTGAAAGGCGTCCTCGCTTGTAAAGCGACCAGTAGCGTCCAAAATAGGCGGGGCCAAAACGATCAAAATGCGGCAGCTGTTGGTGACCGATTCGGTGCATGGTTGTCCAGATGTCCAGATCACACCGTGCCTTGAAATCGCTGTAGCTTCGGATGGCGTTGTGCAGCGTTCCGAGGTCTTGCCAGTTCCGCAGCGAACAGCGAGCGCCTTTGGACGATCATGCGTGCTGAAGCACTTCTCTCAGGTAGAGATCCAGGTAGAACTCGAAGACGTAGGCGTTGACCTGGTTCGGCAGCCCTGGCCGAGAGTGTTCATACTCGATGGGAAGATGGTGCCCATAACCGACATGCAGGCTATAGGCCCAAATATGAAGGATTGAGTCACGAAGGCCAAAGGATGCAGCGATCTTGGTCACTTTGTCGTATGTCACGCCAAGGCCTCGTCCGGTGAGTGGGTTCATTATCCCCTCAAGCGGGCCCTACCGACGTCCCCCCGTCCTGAGTAGTGGGCGGGTTTAGAGTCCGGTGCTGATCTTATCCCTCTTGCCAGCCAACTGCGCGGCGTACTGGGCGGGCGTCAGTCCGCCAAGTACTCGTTTAGGCCTTTCTTCGTTGTAGTCACGCCGCCAGCTTTCGATACTAGTCCTGGCATGGAGCAACGTCGGGAACCAATGCTCGTTCAGACACTCATCGCGCAGCCGCCCATTGAAGGACTCAACGTAAGCGTTTTGGTTCGGCTTGCCCGGCTCGATCAGGCGCAGGGAAATCCCCTTCTCGTGAGCCCACGCCACCATCGCTTTGCCGCAAAATTCCTTGCCGTTGTCCGTCCTGATCACTTGCGGCAAACCGCGCTGAACGGCCAATCTTTCCAGTACTCTGGCTACGCCCTGCCCGGAGATCGCCCGTTCCACCTCGATGGCCACGGCCTCGTGGGTGGCATCGTCAACAATGGTCAGGCACTTGATCACTCGGCCTTCCGCAGTGCGGTCGAACACAAAATCCATCGACCACACCTGATTGGCGGCGGACGGGCGCAGCAAGTGCTGACGCTCACCGACAGGCACTTTCTTGCGCTTCCTGCGACGCACCTGCAGACCCGCTTCCTGATACAGGCGCTCCACGCGCTTGTAGTTCACAACAAGCCCCTTCTGTCGCAATTTCAGATGGATCATGCCCACGCCGTAACGTCGATGCCGGTGTGCCAGCACAGCGATCTGCTCACGCAATTCAACGTTGTGGTCCGGCCTGGGTTCGTATCGCAGCGCGCTGGCACTCATGCGTGCAACCACCAACGCGCGCCGCTCGCTCAGCCCTTTCTCGACCATGCTCCGCACCAGCAACCTGCGCGCCGGTGCGGTCACCACTTTTTTCGCAATGCATCCTTGATGACGTCGTTCTCGAACACCTGCTCGGCCAGCAACTTCTTCAGGCGTGTGTTCTCGGCCTCCAGGTCCTTGAGCCGCTTGGCGTCGGACACGCTCATGCCGCCGAACTTGCTACGCCACAGATAGTACGAGGCCTCACTGAAGCCATGCTGGCGGCATAGCTCCTTGATCGGCATGCCCGCCTCGGCCTCGCGCAGGAAGCCGATGATCTGTTCTTCGGAAAAGCGCTTCTTCACGTCCAATCTCCTTGTCGTTGAGGATTGGACTCCAAACCGTCGCGCTACTCAATCTCGGGGGGACGTCGCCCCGTAGCGCGGTTCACGCCAGCAGAGAGCAAGGGGAACAAGCGAGGGTGGCCGGTTTCCCGCATGTCCTCCACGAACTCCAAAAAGCCTGCCTCCAATAGAGGCGTGGCAATGGGGATGATGCGCATGCAACCACTGCCTTTCATGCTTTGTCGGCTGCGCCGTTTCTTCTTCGGATCGGCAGCCAAGTCCTTGTCTATGGTCTTCTGGAACGCAATGCACCAGATGCCGCGCTCTTCAATGATGTCGGTGAGCTTCAACTGGCACACTTCATTGGCCCTTGCGCCGGTATACAAGCCGAGCAGGGGTGCCCACCAATGTTGCGGCTTCTTCGCCCACGGGATGAAGGTGGCCGGGTCGAAGATGGCCTGCAGGTCTGAATCCTCAAACAGGCGGATGGCCTTGTCGGGGTCGATGGTGTGATCTTTCTTGGGCTTCCGGAAAGCCTTCATTGGGGAGGTGGTAATGGCTTGCCCATTCACCAGGTGGTTGAAGAACGCGACAAGGAACCGACGGTGCCGCTCCTCTGTGGCGGGAGCCAATGGAGCAACGTCTTGCTTCTTGCCCAAGGCGATCGCCTCGTTGAACGTCAGGTCCTTGAGAAGCGGGTCAGAGAACAGATTTCTGGGAGCCCACCGCAGCAGCTTCCAGAGTTCCTTGATGTGCGCGTAGTCGACACGGCAGGCGGAGATGTTTCCACACGTCAGCAAGAGCAGTTTCAGTGTTCGTTCGGTGGCCAGCACCGTTTTTGGATCCAACTGCCGGCGACGCATGTCCTCCAGGTGGTCGTCGATCTCTTTGGCCAGGGGGCGAGCCGGCGTTCCCATGGGCAACGGCGCAGGATAACGAGTGCCGCGCTTCAGGGTGTTCTTACGGCCCGTTTCATCCAGGGCCGCCAAGATGTGTTCTTGAAGGTTTAGGGCGGCTTCCCGGCCTTGAATCACGGCGCGGTCGATGCGGAAACGCCCGATGTGGATGCCCTCTAAATGCAGGACGCCAAAGGGGGAATCGATGTAGTTGCTGAGTGCTGCGGAGGGGAGGGTGGTCATGGTTCACTTCCATCGGTAGATGGAAGTAGGGATAAAACAAAGCCGAATTTCGTCAACCCGGTTGATACAAAAATCTGCGCATGGAAGAAACAACACTAGGTGTCTAAATTCCTCTGGAGACGCTGGTCGATTTGCCAAATTCCGTTATCCGAACGAAATGGCTTAGAACAAGGTGTTTTTATCGAAATTCGGCTGAATATTCGCAGTCAATTGCGTACTGTTTGCAGTCTATTGCCTAACAAACTCCGCGTTATAGAGGCCCTTGAAAGCTGAACGGATGGTGAATGACGTGTGAGCGTGTTAGTGTAGATGTATGGAAAATCGTCGGGTAGACCTTTCCTGCTAGGGGAATCCACGTGCTGTGCTGCCCTGCATACCTTTCATGGATGAGGCTTGAAGATGATGCATTTCCGGTTAAGGGACATCGAATGGGAGACAGGCGGGGCTTTCCCTATTCTTCCCACCCAGTGCGCGATCGAGTGCGAGGACGAGGACCAGATTGCCGATACTCTGAGCCGCCTGCATGGGTGGCTTGTCAGCAGCTTCGTGGTTGAGGACAGCACCTTGTTGCCCTTAGACCTTGGGCGCACCTAGGGGGAATCGGTTGAGAGCGCGTGACCTTGGGTCACATCACTACGCCAATGTGGGCTTTGTCTGTGAGCGAGCTGCCAAGGGGGCACCTTGATTACCGGTCTGTCGATTCATCGATACAAGAGCTTCCATCCTACGGTGGCTCCGCCCATCAGCTTTGAACCTGGGACACCTCCAAAGCCGGTCTTCCTCTACGGAACCAACGGGGCTGGAAAGAGTGCAATCGGGGAGGTGATTCAAGGTGTAAGCAGCGGCGATGGGAAGTTCTCTCACTGCCAGATGCACACCTCCAACAATGCTGCCTATCGCGTGCTTGTCTACAACCAGCGGTTCGTAGACAAGGTGATCCGGACGGCAGAGGGGGTTCCTGGCATCTTCACCATAGGTGCCTTGGACGCTGAGGCCCAGGCTGAGATCGAAGGAAAGAAGGTCGAGGCTGAAGCGCTTGAGGCTCAGCTTGAAACGGTCAAGAAGAAGATCGAGCAGTCGATCGAGGCCGGGAAGAAAGTCCAAGAGGCCGACATAACCGGGGCGTGGAAGGCCCATAGTGACTACAACAGGCCACCGTTTCGGGATCTGTTGAGCGGTTGGCACAGTGACCGCAAGAAGTTCTTTGAAGAGCTAGAAAAGTATGCTGTGGCAGACGATGTTGAGCTCGATAGCTTGGATCGTCTACAGGAGCGTCTAGCAGACGCAACCAGCATCGAAGCTGCCCAGGCAAAGGTCTCGGTTGACCTTTCAGGTCTGAGCTCTATTGAGTCAAACTCAATCTGGGCTGAAAAGATTGTCGTGTCTTCTGCCAGCCGGCTGGCTCCATTGATTGAGAAATGGGGAAACAGCGACTGGGTTGGACGGGGGCGGGACATCCCACACGGCGACAACTGCCCCTTCTGTCAGGAGAAGTTGCCGGAGAACTTCGCCGAGGACTTGGCCAAGCTTCTTGACGGAGACAGGCAAGTGCGTGTCGACCAAGTGAAGTTGCTTGCTGAACGCTATGAAGCGACTGTCGCACAGGTAGAGGCGACGGTAGCCCAGATCTTTAAGCACACGTTTGCCCAGAAAGATGCTGCCCTGTCTGAGGCTTGGGAACTGTTGCTGGCACGGCTCAAGGCGAATAGTGCCTTCATGAAATCCAAGGTCGACAAGCCTGGGGAGCCGTATGAAGTCACGGTTAGCGACGTTGAGCCAATGAGGAATGCCATCGGCACCATCAACCAGCGAGTTACAGATTTCAACGCAAGAATCGCAGATCGGGCGGCCGAACAAGGACGTATTCGAACGATGCTCTGGCAAGTGATGCGCCGTGAAAGGGCACCCGTCTACGATGCCTACCATGCGGCCAAGGCACCTCTAGTGCAGGCGCTGACGGCAGATCGTGCCGAGAAGGTCACCGTTGACAAGAGCCTGCTGGACATCTCCGTTCGTCTTAAGGAGTTGGGGCAGCTCCAAACAGGCGTTGGGGCGGCTGTCGAAAAGATCAATGCACGTCTTGCTGGCATGGGTGTCACCTCCTACTCCATCTCAAGTAAAGGAGAGGGGCACCTATATTGCTTGAGCCGCCCTGGACAGGCAGAGGGCGACATGACTTCCCTCAGTGAGGGCGAGAAGACACTCATCTCGTTCCTCTACTTCCTCGAGCGCCTGACGGGCTCTGATGAGGAAGATGCCGGTCCGGTCGACCTGGGCAGAACGATTGCCGTCATCGACGACCCGATTTCTAGCCTGTCGCACAACTTCGTGTTCGACATCGCTTCCATCATCCAGGAGGAACTCATCAAGCCGCCCGAGGGCGTGCCTCGATTGCGTCAGGTGATCGTGCTGACCCACAACCTGTTCTTCCCACACGAGATGCTCAGGCAGACCGTGGGGCCAGAGTTAGCGAACCAGGACAGACGATGCCAGCTGCTGCGGGTAGTGAAGTCAGACCATACGAAGGTCGTCCCGATGAGGGCATCGGAGATGATGAACGACTACCAGGCCTTGTGGCAGGTGCTTCGGGATGCACGCGATTCCAATACGCCAGCGATCATGGTTCCCAATGCCATGCGATGCATCCTTGAGCACTTCTTCTGGTTCACCCACCAAGAAGGGAAGTTCAAAGAAGCTCTGAAGAAGGTTGCTGCCGCCGATGCGTCCTTCACGCCGCTGGCGCGCTTCCTGGACAGGGGGTCTCACAGGGATGGCATCAACATCACCGTGATGGACTTCAATCATTACGACTTGAACTACTACTTTGACAAGTTCAAGGCGGTGTTTGATGCTGCAGGATTCCAAGAACACTATGCTGCCAACATGGGCGTCGATCTACTCCCTGCGGCGCAACAGGGGTAACGCGGCATGAAAGGACCACTGTTGGAGCCCTTGAC
The DNA here is from genome assembly GCF_044543385.1 of Stenotrophomonas sp. NPDC077420. Lineage (NCBI taxonomy): Bacteria > Pseudomonadati > Pseudomonadota > Gammaproteobacteria > Lysobacterales > Lysobacteraceae > Stenotrophomonas > Stenotrophomonas sp. NPDC077420. Next base: position 313,666 of record NZ_JBITVZ010000004.1, on the reverse strand, counting down.
CGCTTTTACTGCCACTTATCGTCGTCCCACATTGCATGCAAAGGTCAATCAGTTCGCGATTCGCTGTTTCCGAGATGTTGGAGACGGTGACTACATCGCGGCACGTCTGGCTATGAGGTCGCGCCTATACTCTCAATACCTGACCGCCGCCGAGCAAGCTGTAGAAAAATATTTGAAATGTATCTTGATGCTGAACCGGCATGACACGAGGCAGCTCAGTCACAGGATCGATCTAGCGCTTGAGAGAGTGCGCTCTGTTCTTTCGATATCCCTGAATCTAACCGCGGTTGAGCAAGAAGTTTTCGACAACTTGGTTGCGTGGGACTTTGATCGTTACTTGGTGAGGTCTTATCATGTCAAGGATGTCCATCTCGGCGGACTGGATCTGCTTGTTTGGCGTTTGAGGCAGTATTGCGAGCCTCTTGACGTAGTGCATTACGCCGACGAGCCATCGAGCACCCTGCTGAGGCAGAACTTGATTGCCGTTGAGGCTAAGAGTATTTGTGACCCAAAGGCTGGCCATCTGCCTCAAGGGCTACTCGAGAAAATTTTGGCCGAAAGGCGGCACCCAGCGAGAAGCGGGTTGGTATGGCGCAACTTGCGATTTAATTCCGCAAATCGGAAGCGAACACGCATGTCTTCTGGTTGGAGCTTCGTCCACTCGCCGATGGATATGTCCGACGATCCGCGGGTTGTGGACGAGGCCAAACGATGGATGAGATTGCGATGATGGTATGGACCATGCCCAGTGCTCTCTAACGACAGTCTCAGGTCCCACTCTTCAATGGATCTGCTGCGCTCGCTCAATGCCATCGAGGCGCAGGCGTTGCTCACCACGCTCAGCTACCAGCTGGCGAACCGATGGGTCCACGCGGGCGTCAAGGTGACTCAGGAGCGCCCCCAATAGCTCTGCGTCATCAATAGACTCCGCCCCGGCTAGAAAGACGATGCTCGCCACTCGCTGGCGTCGTTTGGCCTGTTCACGCTTTGCCGCATTCCTGGCCCTGCTTTCTCGCCGTTGGTCTGCCAATAGTTCTCTCACCTGCAGCTGCGCAAGGCTTTTGGTCGCCCTTGCGATACGGTCGTGATATTGATTGGTGGGGGGCATGCTGATCTCCTGAGGTTCCTGGAACCAGTGAATCATTCAATCACCGCTCGTCAAGACTTCCACGCGTCTTGGCGGTCGGCATCGCTGACTTCGATGAAAGGCCTGATTCTAAGCAGTGAACGAAAGAGCAAGAGCGCACCTAGGTGTTCCCGGGGGAACACGTGCGCAAGGGGCTGCGCCCCTTGAACCCCAATCGCTTTCAGCGCTTGCGAAAATCGAAAGCCACGGCATAAACGAAGCAACTTCCACCGCTTTGGAGCCTCATGGCCATCTATCACGCCAACGTCAAAACCTTCAGTCGGGCCAAGGGCCACTCGTCCATCGCGGCCGCCGCCTACCGTGCCGGCCTCCTGCTCGAGGACGAACGCACCGGGCAACGTCACGACTACCGCCGGCGTGACGGCGTGGTCGAAACGCGGTGCGTCATCCCTCACGGTGCGCCCGATTGGGCTCTGATTCCGGCTGCGCTTTGGACCCAGGCCGAGGCCGCGGAGCGGCGCAAAGATTCGACCATCGCCAGGGAGTTTGAGTTTGCGTTGCCACACGAGCTCAGCGACGAGCAACGCTCGGCCCTGGCTGCCGAGGTCACGCGTGCCCTGGTCGACCGTTACGGCTTCGCTGCGCAGGCGAGCATCCATAGCCCTGGCAGCAAGGACGGGCTCAACTGGCATGTCCACGTGCTGGCCACCACTCGGCGCTTGGGTCCCGATGGCTTTACCGACAACACCAAGGAGTTGGACGGTGGGCCCTCGGGCAGGGCGGAAGTCGAGTGGGTCAGGGAACTGGTCGCCCGAATCACAAATGCCCATCTGGAAGCAGCCAGCCTGGACGTTCGTATCGACCACCGCAGCCTGAAGGCCCAGGCCGACGACGCCCTTGCGCGCGGCGACCTGGTCGCGGCCGCCGTGTTGTCGCGGGAGCCGACGCAGCATGTAGGGAAGGACGCCTCTGCCATCGAGAGACGTGGCGGCAGGTCACGACGAGGCGAGGAAAATCGGTTCATTGAGGAGGACAACGAAGAGACCTTCAATGAAATGCTCAGGCAGTTTGAGCAAGAGGGCAGGGCCATGGAAGCGCCGACCGGCCATACCAGGCAAAAGGCGCGTCGGGAATCGCGCAGGCGCTCGACGGCGACGCTGGCGTTTCAAGATGGCCACATCGAGATGTCGCCGGGTATGGCTCGGGTTGCCAGCGCAGGGCGGCAGGGATCGGAGGTTGAGTTAGGGCAGGCAACCGCAACGCTTGAGTCGATTCGGGCAGAGGTGATTCATCAAGGCACGCTGCTGAAGGGTGACCTTGCTGCCCAGGGGCTCCACAACACGTTGAACGCTGTGCATATGGTGGCCGCGAACCCCGTGCCTGCCGATGAAGGCAAGGAATACCGCTCGCTTCTCAGCCGGCTCCTCGTGGGGTTGCGACGCTTTGCTGCGGCCCTGGCCCGCTTCCCCCGCCGTGTTGAGGCGGTTCGGCGTGCCATGCAACTCAAACACATGGCTGAGCAGTCCTGGGAAGATTTCGTGGCGAACCACGCTGAGCCCGGTCCGTCCTGGTCGAAAGGGGAATGGGAGAAGAGGCGAGGGCGTCGGCTGGCTGCACTCGAACAACGCTCTGCGGAGCTGGTGAAAGCCCAAGCAGCCGCGACACCAGAACAAGAAATGGCTTGCGCCCAAGAGCTCGCTGCTCGGGCCGAACATCTAGAAGGGCTCAGTCAGGCATTTCTCCTGAGAGAACCTCCTCGGGTAGAGCCTACAACCGTCAGCCACGTGCCGCGACGGGGGCCTGCCCGTGATACAGCCCCACCGACTCTCCGCCCCAGCACCCCTCGTCCACGGTTCCATTGAACGAAACAAGCCCCGCTTTGCGGGGCTTTGTGTGGCTGTGTTTGGACCCGTCAGTGAAGGGCGGGCCCTGAGCTTCCAGCAGAACGGGGGCTCGAGGCTTTGTTCATGCGGTCCCGCCGCCACTGTTCCGTGGCGACGAAGGCGCGGTCCACCAACGCCTCCCGTGTTCGCGCGGCGGCCACGGGCGTGGGTGGCTTGTAATCATAGGTAGGAAGGTTGAGGCCTTGCCATTGCCGAATCAGCTCCGCCGAAGCTTCCAGGGCATACCTGACTTCCTTGGCACATTCACCTGATTCGCGTGGTTGTCGGCCACACATCAACCCCGTGAGGATTTGGCCGGCAACGAGGAACTGGGGGTTGGACAACATGATTGCTCCTTTGAGCTTAGATGGTTCACTCATCAAAGCGCGTGCCACCCCAATAGCAAGAGCCCAGACTGAGGCCCTATTCACAAAAATGAAAGTTCGCACTTCAGATGAGGTGGGGTGGGGGTTCTGACGCAGAGGGAGCCGCTTGTAAAGGCGGTGGATGCAGGCCCATGAGACCGGCTATCATCGAGGAAACATCAAAAGGAAACCTGTCAGTCAGGCTTCTTGCAATGGTGAGAAGGGGTTGGATCGAAGTTGATCCGATCCCACTCTCTCCGCCACTAGATCCTGAAAAAGTGATCTGGATTGAAATAGTAGTTTGAGTCGATTGGAAGGCAGGAAGCATGCAGAGGAACCACTCGCATGCGCACCGCTCGTCGTCTGAGCCGGCCCGCCACCGGCCGCTGGTCCTTCGTCGAGCGAGTCCCCGTCGATCTTCACGTCGTGCTCGACTGCCGACTTATCGAGCGTAGCTTCGGGACCAAAGATCTGGCCCAGGCCCACGTGCGTGCGGTCGTCCTTTCATCGGCTGTGCTCGACTCTTCGCACAGTTGAAGGCTCCCCAGACGCCACGGTCAACGAGCAGTGGCAGATCGAGAGCCCTGCCGCTGTGGAATCGATCCACGCTCAAAAAGTGTTCGCAGTCTCGCCATATTTCCAATCAAGGCAGTCTGACAGTGGCCTGTTGGGCTATGCCTCAATTGCGAATGATTCGTGATAGCATTTGTGGGCCGCAAGCTTCCGTCGCGGTCATGGACGACTCCCAGCCCAAGCAAGACGGAAAAAGATGAATAGACGTACTTACATTGAACTTGTTCTTGAGCTGTTTGCGTTTATCGCCTTGTGTCTGGCAATGATGGCAAGCGGCAAAGCAGTGGTGATCTTCTCGCTGATCACTATCGCTTTAGTCATCTGGATTCCATTCCAAGCCAATGCGGGCAACCGTTTGACCCGGGCCCTAAGCATCGCGCTCCCCATTGCTGCTATAGGAAGGAGTGTCATTCACTTCCTGCCAAACCCTTCGCTTCAGAGCTGAACTACATGAATGTGCTTGGATATTTCGCGGCGGCGGCCTTGGCGATCTGTGCCTCAAGCCTCATGCAGCCGGCTACGCAGTGCCCCCACTGCTGCCGCGATAGCCATCGCAGGCACCGCCAGCACCGTTGCGTATGCCAGTCCGGCCAGCAACATCGGGCCAAAGCCCGACGCCATGGCCGCCACTGGCACCTGCAGCGCCATGAACAGCAGGCCCCACAGCCACGCATGCCGGGGAAAGCACGCGCCTAGAGCCGCGGCGATCCCCGGTGCGATGGGATAGACGACGGTCCAGAACGAGGGCGCGTCCCAAGGCTCGCCCCCCGGAGTTCGCCAGGCCACCAGCACCCAGAACACGACGCCTACCTTCAGCGTGACAGCACTTGTTGCAAGAAAACTGCCCGATATCCGCATAGTTATTCTCCCGCACGAACATTCAGCATGCCCCTGTCGCGTTGACGGTGTATGACCAGCACCGGCATCCGGACACGGAGGTGTGGGGCGCATGGATGCACCCCAAAAAATCGGGCCGCCGATCAACCATTAAAGCGAGGCGCCCGACAGGGAGTTTTTGCGTATCTGGCGAAGAGAGCCGGATGTCGAAGCAGAAAACCGCAAAAAGAAAACGCCCCAGGAAGGAGCGTCTTTCATGGGGGTGACGCAATGCCACGCCATGCGTGGCAGCGCCATCAATGACGCGCGTCGTCGCGGGCCTTGCCCACGTCGCTCTGCACCTTGCCGACTTCCTTCTGGACCTTGCCTTCCAGCTCCTGCGACTTGTCGCCGGTCACCTTGCCAGCAACTTCCTTCACGGTGCCCTTGACCTGGTTCTTCGCGCCTTCAGTACGATTCTTGTCCATGTTCAATTACCTCGTGGTTGAACCCGTTGTGGGTGGAACCATCCTGCTTGGCGGGGAGTGGCGAGGTGGTGAACTTCCGCATCACGCAGCGCGAACGCTTTCCCTTCGTTCATTTATCCGCTGCAACGCCAGCGCTGACCCTGGGCTCGATCTGCTTCAACAATTGATTGGCCATTCCCCGGTAGATCGGCACCCGGCACACCAGTCCCGAGACACCGCGCGCCAGCAGCACCGTGGCCAGGATGGGCAGCAGCATGTCGCTGCTGTCGGTCAGCTCCAATGAAATCACCGCCGAGGTCAGCGGCGCCTGGGTCACGCCGGTGAGATACGCGCACATGCCCAGCAGTACGAATACGCGCGCGTCGACCGACGGCATCAGTGCGGCCAGGTTGTGGCCAATGCCGGCGCCTACCGCCAATGCGGGCGAGAACAGCCCGCCGGGAATGCCGGCGATGTAGGACACCAGGTTGGCGAGAATTTTCATGACGCCGAACTCATGCCCCACCGTGGCGTGGCCCTGCACCAGGCTGCGCGCCTGGTCATAGCCGGTGCCGAACGCGCCTTCGCCGAACGCCGCGGCCAGCAGTACCAGCAGCACGCCGCAGGAGGCGGCGAGCAGGACCGGATGGCGTTGGCGCATCGCGCCCAGCCAGGCCGGCTTTCCCTCCATGGTGAGCAGCACGCCCTTGGCGAACAGGCCGCCGAGCAGCCCGGCCACGGAACCGCACAGCAGGATGGCCAGCCACGCTTGCCCGAGCGGCATGAACGCGGTGACCTTGCCGAAATAGGTGTAGCTGCCCAGCAGGCCCAGCGACACCACGCCACCGACGATGACGGCAGTGAGCAGCGTGCCGGAGAACCGGTGCTCGAAGCGCCCGCTGAGTTCCTCGATCGCAAATACGATGCCGGCCAGCGGAGTATTGAACGCGGCCGCGATGCCGGCCGCGCCGCCGGCCAGCAGGAAGTGCGAAAGCTCCTTCGGGTCGCGGAAGCCGGCCCAGCGCCCGAACACATACATCAGGCTGGCGCCGACGTGCACGGTGGGGCCTTCGCGCCCGACCGATGCACCCCCCAGCAGCGACAGCGTCGTCAGCGCAAGCTTGCCTGCCGATACCTTCAGCGACAGGTTGTCGCTGCGGAACGTCTCGGTTGGCGTATCCAGCGCGGCGATTACCTGGGGAATGCCACTGCCGCGGGTGGGCTTGAGCGCGCCGCTGGTCAGCCACGCAAGCACCGCGAAGATCGTCGGTGTCAGCAGCAGCGCCCACCAGACGGAGTGGGCAATGATCGACCGGAACAGCCCGAAGGCGGCGTCGCTGGCCTTGGCGAACAGGATGGCGACCAGGGCAACGGCAATCGCACCCCCCCAGAGGGCCGCACGTCGGCGCCACGCGGTTCGCGACAGCAGCGGCGCGTCGCCGTGCGTATTCGAGGGGTCCGGGCTCATGCCGGATAGTGTCGCATGGTCCCCTGTGATGACAGTTTGCCGCGCCTGCCCTCAGCCTGTGCGCGGCACGGGGCCATGCCATGTGATCGGCGTTTCACGGACGGCTCGTATGCTCGGTGGCACCCCCTCCGCATCTCCAGGCCGCACATGGGCTCGCCCTCCCGTCCGCATTTCGACGTCATCATCATCGGCGGCAGCTATGCCGGCATGTCCGCCGCGCTGCAGCTGGTCCGCGCCCGGCGCCGGGTGCTGGTGATCGACAGCGGCCTGCCACGCAACCGGAATTCCCTGGAAGCGCACGGCTTCATTGGACGGGAAGGCATGCATCCTGCGGAAATTGCCGCGCAGGCGCGCACCGAGCTGCTCGCCTATCCCACCCTGACCTGGATGGAGGGCCGGGCGGTGCGGGCCCGCGTGGTGGAGGAGGGTGTCTCTTTTGAAGTGGACTGCGACGACGAACGCACGATCGCTGCCGATCGGCTGGTGTTGGCCTATGGCGTGACCGATACATTGCCGCCCATCGACGGCCTGTCCGAACGCTGGGGGCGCAGCGTCTACCACTGTCCCTACTGTCACGGCTACGAGTTGTATGAAGGCAGCATTGGCGTGCTCGGCTGTGCCAAGGACGGTGGCGTAGGGCAGGCGCTGCTGCTGTGCGACTGGGGAAAGATCACGCTGTTCTGTCCGGATCCGGCCAGCATCGAGCCGGAAAAGCGCGAGCGGCTGGATGCGTGCGGCGTGGTGATCGAATCGACCCCCGTGCAGCGCGTTGAAGACACGGCGACCGTGGTGCTGGCCGACAATCGACGCGTCCCGCTCGATGCGCTGTTCCTGCTGCCCACCTCCACGCTGTCCTGCGACCTGGCCGAGCAGCTGGGCTGCGAGCTGATGGATGCCGGCTGCATCACCGCCGATTCGGCCAAGCAGACCACGGTACCCGGCGTATTCACCTGCGGCGATGCGGGCCGCATGGCTGGCAGCATCGCGCTGGCGGTAGGTGAGGGGGCGCTGGTGGGCGTGGCGGTGCACCGGTCGTTGCTGGGACTGCTGGACTGATGGGTCCTTCCGCCACGCCGGGCGTGGCTCTACCTGGCTAGGGCCGCCGTCTGGCGCGGCTTGTATTGACAGCGCGGGTAGCTGGAGCACGACGCGAACTCGCCGTAGGGACCGGTGCGCTGCACGAGCACGCCGCCGTCGCAGACAGGGCAGGGCTGCTCTCGGATCGGCTCGCCGGCGGTGGAGGTGATCTCCACGGCGCCGTCGTGCACCAGTTCATCCAGGAACGGCGAGCGCTTGCCCTGCACGGTGAACATCGCCACCGTGCGCCGCGCGCGGGTCAGCGCCACGTAGAACAGGCGGCGTTCCTCGCTGAGCGGGAAGCTGTCGGCCTGCGGCATGGCCAGCCCAAGCACCGGATCGTCGGCGCGGACGCTGGGGAAGCGGCGCTCCAGCATCGCCGGCAGGATCACGATATCGGCCTCGGCCCCCTTGGCGCGGTGCGCGGTAAGGAACTCCAGTTCGAGCTGCGCGCCGAACCGCTGCGCCCAGTGCGCGGGCAGGTAGCTGCGGTCGGCGTTGTAGCGCCCCAGGATGAAGACCGAGAGCCGACCGTTGCGCCCAGGGGCGATGGCGCCGCTCTGCAACTGCTGCTGCAGGCGCTGCAGGTAGTGGTAGATCGCATCCTGCAGGCGGTCGCGCGCGGCCACCTGGAAGGCCTGCAACACCGGACCCTGCGCCGGGGTGGACGAGCGCACGGGCTTGGCGATCTGTGCGGGATTCCGGGAAATGAAGCGACTGGACGCGTCGCACAGCGCCTGCGGGCAGCGGAACGTCTGTGCCAGCTGCAGTACGGTCGAGGGTCCGAACAGGGCGCTGAATCCGGTCATGACACTGACGTCGGCGCCGGCAAACCGGTTGATCGACTGCCAGTCATCGCCCACGGCAAACAGGCGCCGTCCAGGTGCCTGCACCAACGCCTGGCACAGTCGTGCGCGTGCACGCGACGCATCCTGGAACTCGTCGGCCATGACCATCAGGTACGGCGCCTGGTAGCGCCCCTGTTCCAGGTACGCGGCTGCCTGGTTGAGCATGTCCTCGAAATCGATGCCGCCCGCTGCAGCCAGCGCATCGTCCCAGGCATGCAGGATCGGCGTGGCCAGTTCCAGGAACAGCCGGTAGCGGTGTTTGAAGCGGTCCTCGGGAAGCTGGCGCAGGCGCTCGGCCAGGTCCGGCCCGCCCATGCCATTGCTTTTGGCGTGGCTGATGAAAGTACGCACCAGGCCGATCAGGTCGCTGTCGGGCATCGGCCGTGCGCCCTCGGTGGGCAGCTCGCGGTCGGGGTTCGGGTCCAGTGACAGCCCGTGTCCTGTCAGCGCTCCGGTCAGCCGCTGGAACAACGCCCCGCTACGCAGCTGCGCGCTCGTGGTCTGCACGCGCACCGCGTCGTCGGCGCGCTGATCGGCACGGTCGTGCATGTCGTGCACGTGGTACAGGGAGGTGCCGGGATAGAAGAAATCCGCCGTGCCGGGCTGCCAGGTATCGGTCGCGGTGTCCAGCAGCGGATGCGCTTCATAGGTGTAGTCCACGCCGTTGTAGAACAGCCAGTCGGCGATCACGCATTCTTCGATGTTGCCGACGCGTTCGCCGCGCAGGGTGCGCACGTATCGGCGGCCGTCGCTGTCCCAGCCATCGGCGGGCGCGGTCTGGCCCTGCGCTGGCAGATCGCGCGCGAACACCAGCCGGTACATGTCCCACTGCGTCCGGAAGTGCAGCGAACGGTCCTTCAGGCGGTCGATGATGTCGGCCAGCTGGTCGAAGCCCTGCCGTGCATCCACCGCCCAGGTGGGCACCTCGGGCATGCGGCCGGTGACGCTGCCGATGATCTGCCGGCCCAGCGCATGGAAGGTGCAGGCGGTCACCTCACCGACCGCCAGCCCCAGGCGCTGGAAGGCGGCATCGGTACGTTGCTGCAGTTCGCTGGCGGCCTCCTTGTTGAATGCCAGCATCACGATCTGGTCGGGCGCCATCAGCCCGCGTTGTACTGCGTAGGCGGCCTTGGCCACCATGGTCGATGTCTTGCCGGAACCGGCCGCCGCCACCACCAGCATCCGGCTGTCGAAACACAGCACCGCGCGGGCCTGTTCCGCGCTCAGCGGCTGGCGCTCGACCTGCGCCAGCAGGCGGGCGGCCGCGCGCTGCGCATCGGCCAGATGGGCCTCGTTGCGTGATGCCCAGTGTGCGGTCCAGTCCCCGGACCAGCGCAGCAGATCGTCCTCGATCGCGGCCGGCGTGCCCTGCAGGTACGGGCGCAGTGCAGGGTCGTCGAACAACGCCCATAACCCGCCCTCGCCCTGCGCCGGTAGCGGCCGGCGCGCCAGCAGCGCATGCTGCTGCTCGAGGGTGAGCCAGCGTTGCTGCGCATCGGCGCGTTCAAGCACCGCATCGACCTCCTCCAGCCACTGGCGGATGTCGGCGAGCGCGGCATTCGCATCGCCCAGGCGCTGGTCCTGCCGTCGCGCGTCGACGCCGGCCTGCCACACCTGCTGCAGCGCCCGCGCCTGTGCCGTGGGCAGCCCGCCCAGCTGCAGGTCGCCGTCTTCGGTGGCAATGCACAGCGTGGCCCATACTGGCCCCTGCTTTACGCGCCACGCCGTGGTCGCGGCGACATCCAGCGAGTAGACCTGCGCGTCTGCCATCAGCTCGAAGCGGTCGCCGACACGGCGTAACCGCCAGTCCGGCGAGCGTGAAAGGCGGCGGCCCCAAGGCGAGGGGGACCAGTGCTGCGTCATCAGTACATCCAGGAAAAGCGGTGCGGTGGTCGGGGCGCATCCCGACCCGCGACGCGGGGAGCGCCATGATAGGAAAAACCGCGAAAAAAAACCCCGCTGCGGCGGGGGTCGTTCATTACAGCAGGGACGCGTCCGCTCAGCGTTCGCAGGCTACCGCGGCGGCGCTGCGGGACTGCCGCTCCACCAGCACGGCCACGCTCCACAGCAACAGGCCGCCCACGGCCGTGGCTGCGCCGACGTAGCCAGTCACCGCCGGGCTGAAACCTGCGCCGATGGCCATGCCGCCGAACCACGGGCCCAGTGCATTGGCGGTGTTGAATGCAGCGTGGTTGGACGCCGCCGCCAGCGTCTGCGCTTCCCCGGCCACGTCCATCAGGCGGGTCTGCAGTACCGCGGCCAGTGCGCCCATCGTGCCTACGGCGATGATCATCGGGAACACGGTCCACACCGAATGCGCTGCCAGCGGGTAGGCCAGCAGCACGAGGATCGACCACACCAGCACCACGGCAGCAGCGCGGAACTGGAACCGATCCACCAGCCAGCCGCCGGCGACATTGCCGATGATCGCGCCGATACCGAAGATGCCCACCGCCACCGGCATCCACGATTCGGCCAGTCCGGTCACCTGCACCAGGGTCGGGGCCAGATAGGTGAACACACAGAACATGCCGGCAAAGCCCACCGAACCGATCGCCAGCGCCAACCAGACCTGCGGCTCGTTGAATGCGCGCAGCTCGCGCATTGGCGAGGTGCGTACCTCGTCCGGATCCGGCAGCAGGAAGCGCGCGATCATCGCCACGGTGGCGATGGCGAGCACGCTGACGAGGGCGAAAGCCGTGCGCCAGCTCAGCTGCTGACCCAGCCAGGTGGTGAGCGGGTTGCCGACCAGGATGGCGATCGACAGGCCCAGCAGCACTTTGGATACCGCTGCGCCGCGCTGGGCCGGCGGACTGATGGCTGCCGCCACCAGCATGGCCACGCCGAAGTAGGCGCCATGCGGCAGCCCCGCAACGAAGCGGGCGACCAGCATGGTCGCGTAATCCGGCGCCAGCGCGCTGGCCAGGTTGCCAACGGCATAGAAGCCCATCAGCGCCAGCAGCAGGGTGCGACGTGCGTAACCGGCGCCGGCAAAGGCGAGCACGGGTGCGCCAACCACCACCCCGACCGCATAGGCGCTGATCAGGTGGCCGACCTGGGTTTCGCTGATCGAGAGCCCACGGCTGATCTCAAGCATCAGGCCCATGCTGGCGAATTCACTTGTGCCGATGGCAAAGCCGCCCAGCGAAAGGGCAAGAATGATCAGCGTGCGCTGGCGGGCGGTCAGCCGCGCGGCCAGGGGAAGGTGGGTGGGGCTCATGGGGCAGGGGGCAGGAACGTGGTGCGCCATTGTACTGCTGCAGCGCAGCATACGTCTGTCCCCAGCCTGGCGGGCCACTGGAATGCTGTGGATCGATGGCGTGCGGGTCGGCGTGGTTGACACCGTGATTTCACATCATCTTCACGCAACCGCGTGCGAGGGACCTGCGCGCGCGCAAACGCCGCAACGTGCAATCGTTGTGAAATCTATCTGCACATTCCTTAACCTAAGTGATGAAGCGCACACTTCCGATCATTGGCGTCGATTCGCGCGTGCGCGACCCAAAACGTCATCAACCCGCGCACCGAGAAGAATGCGTCGACGTGTTGCGTGTGTAAGCACAGGTGATGGACACGATCTTGTTCCATTGTCCCGCTGTGCGCACCATTGACGCGAATACACCCGTATTTACAGGCGTATTATCAGTAATTTCTGATTGGCAGCGCTGCAAACGTGCATTAGGATGCGCGTCAACGATGCGTACCCGAATGTTTGTGCAGGAACATCGGTCTGTCGTGATGGCAACACGGACAGCACGTAAGGTGCCGGTCAGGTGCAGTCGACGCTTGCAGCGCTATGGAAGCGCGTCATGGAGGATCACGTTTGTCCACGCAGAAATTTGTCGTCATTGCTGTTGCAGTGCTCGTGACCGTGCTTGTTGGCTACTGCCTGTCCGGCGTCCTCACGCTGCTGCTGCTGGGTCTGGACACGGATCTGTTCAAGTGGAATACCTACCTTCAGTACATCCAGGCAATGGATCAGCCTGCGGTCGCGCCGTACCTCACCAGGATCAAGGTCGCCGGCGTGCTCGGCTTCGGCCTGCCGGTGGCGGCACTGCTGGTCGCGATGTTCCTCCTGCTGAAGCCGAAGAAGACATCGCTGCACGGCGATGCGCGCTTCGCTGCGGCGGCGGACCTGGCCAAGCACGGTCTGTTCAAGAAGACCGACAACGGCATCGTGGTCGGCAGCTTCGGTGGCAAGCTGGTGCGCCTGGGCGGGCAGCAGTTCGTGATCCTGGCGGCGCCCACGCGCTCGGGCAAGGGTGTGGGCGTGGTGATCCCGAACCTGCTCGAGTACGGCGAGTCGGTGGTGGTGCTGGACATCAAGCAGGAAAACTTCGACCTCACCAGCGGTTGGCGTGCCAGCCAGGGGCACGAGGTATTCCTGTTCAACCCGTTTGCCGAAGACCGCCGCACCCATCGCTGGAATCCGCTGAGCTATGTCTCCAACGACCCGGCGTTCCGCGTATCGGAACTGATGAGCATCGCCGCGATGCTGTACCCGGATGGCTCGGACGACCAGAAATTCTGGATCAGCCAGGCGCGCAATGCGTTCATGGCCTTCACGCTGTATCTGTTCGAAAATCGCGACGACGAGCGCCGCCAGGGCTTCCCGGGTACGCACGACGCGCCCACGCTGGGGGCGGTGTTCCGCCTTGCCACCGGTGACGGCAGCGACCTGCGCAACTACCTGAAGGCGCTGTCCGGGCAGACGTTCCTCAGCAGCAATGCCCGCGCTGCCTTCGCCAACCTGCTCTCGCAGGCCGATGAAACCTTTGCCTCGATCATGGGCACCTTCAAGGAACCCTTGAACGCCTGGATCAATCCGGTACTGGACAAGGCCACCAGCGCCAATGACTTCCTGCTCACCGACCTGCGCAGGAAGAAGATGACCATCTATATCGGCATCCAGCCCAACAAGCTGGCCGAGAGCCGACTGATCATCAACCTGTTCTTCAGCCAGATCATCAACCTCAACACCAAGGAACTGCCCAAGTCCAACCCGGACCTGAAGTACCAGTGCCTGCTGTTGATGGACGAGTTCACGGCGATTGGCAAGGTCGACATCATCGCCTCGGCGGTGTCCTACATGGCCGGTTACAACGTGCGCCTGCTGCCGATCATCCAGAGCATGGCGCAGCTGGATGCCACCTATGGCAAGGATGTGTCGCGCACCATCATCACCAACCACGCGCTGCAGATCCTGTACGCCCCGCGCGAGCAGCAGGACGCCAACGACTACTCGGACATGCTCGGCTATACCACCGTGCGCAGGAAGAACGTCACGCACGCACGCGAGAAGACCCACACCTTCACCGAAGAGCGTCGCGCGTTGATGCTGCCGCAGGAATTGAAGGCGATGGGCACCGATCAGGAGGTGTTCCTGTACGAAGGCATCCCCCACCCGGTGAAGTGCGACAAGATCAAGTATTACAAGGACCGCTATTTCACCTCGCGTCTGTTGCCGAAGACCGATGTGCCGATGCTGGCGCTGTGAGCGCTGCACGTGAATCTATGTGATCCATGTCAAATAATCGCGGCGTGAAGGTTAAATTACCGTTGAATTTGACGTTGAATTGACGCGAAGTTGTGGCAAGGTAGGTGTGATGGACGTGTAGTGCGTCATGCAATTGTCGGTTCGGCTGTCGAGGACCGGGATGCAGTGATGCAGCAGGAGAAACATGGATGGCTTTTCTCGGGTTGGGTGTGCAGGCGCAGGGGCCGGACAGGCGTTCGGGGCACAGGCATGCACCAGGCGGGCGGGGTCCCGTTGTCACCCGAAAAAGTGTTTCATCTCACATCCAACGTTGCACCGTCGTGGCCCTGTGTGGCTACGACGCGACCCCGTATTGCCGTTTTTCAGGCTGAAGCCGCTATTCCGTACGCCATAGGGAAGTTCGTATGAAGCAAGCGTTACTGTCCAAGGGTTCCATCCGCGTTGCGATGACAGCGGTCGCGCTGCTGCTCGCGGGCTGTGCTACCAAGCCCGCACCGGACTTCGGGGGGCGCTGGAAGCCGGTGAATCGATTCGCCAGCACCACGATGGAAATTCCGCTGTACACCAGTTACGTGTACCAGGCCACGCCGATGGACGGCACCCTGAAGACCATGCTCGAGCGCTGGGCGAAGGATTCCGGAATGACGCTGGATTACCGTCTCAGCTCGGATTACACCCTGTACGGTGCCGTTTCCACCATTGGCACGACCAACGCGCAGCAGGCCGTGATCGACGTGAGTGCGGCGTATGCGGGTCAGGGCGTGCTGGTGTCGATTGTCGGCAACCAGATCGTCGTGCAGCCGGCATCTGCGGCTACTGCAGCCGCCGCGAGCGCTGACGCAGCCGGCGGAAGTTGACTGCGGAGCATCCGCAATGCACGCCCGCAAGGGTGATGTCCCCCCGATGTTCAAGCAGTACGGATGAATTCCATGTTCCGAAAGAAGGACGCAGGCAACAGCCCCCAGGTCGACCAGGCCATCGCAAAAGCGGTCAGCTATGAGCTGACCGTTGCCGACCTGGCGCGTCGCAGCGAGCGCCGCGCGTGGTGGGTGGCCGGCTCGTCGCTGGTGATGTCGCTGGCCCTGGCCGGTGGGTACTACTACATGCTGCCGCTCAAGGAGAAGGTCCCGTTCCTGGTCATGGCCGATGCCTACACCGGTACCGCGACGGTCGCGCGATTGACCGGAAGTTTCGAGGGGCAGGCGATCACCGCCAGTGACGCCATCAACCGCAGCAACGTGGCCCAATATGTCATGGCGCGCGAGTCGTACGACTTTGCGGTGATGGGGCTGCGCGACTGGCAGCTGGTGCATGTGATGTCCAGTCGCCCGGTCAGCGATGCGATCCGCGCGCGCTATGCGAACAACAACCCGCAGAGTCCGATCACCCTGTATGGCAAGGATCGCGCTATCAGGATCAAGATCCTGAGCATCACGCCACTGGAAGCGCAGCCCAACGGTGGCTTCCGCGGGGCGTCGGTGCGTATCCAGCGCAGCATCTACGACAAGGTGAAGGTCAGCACGCACTACCTGGACAACCAGCTGGTGACGCTGCGGTTCCGCTACGACAACAACCTGGCGCTGAACGAGCAGGAGCGCATCCTCAACCCGCTCGGCATGGAAGTGTTCGAGTATCGGGTGGACAACGATTATGCGCGTGGCGTGCCCGGCCCGGACGACGCCGCGCTGCAGCAGCAGGCCGAGCAGGCGCAGCGGCAGGCCGCTTATGAGGCCAGCCAGGCGGCTGCCGCCCCCGCGATCGACCCGGTCAGTGGTGAGCCGGTAGCGGGTGCGCCTCAAGGCTACGCGCCGGGTTATCCGCAGGCGCAGCCCGGCCAGCAGCCGGGCCAGGCAGCGGGCTACCCGGCGCAGGCGCCAGGCCAGGCCTACCCGGCCCAGCAGTCGGCGCCGGGACAGCAGCAGATGCAGGGGCAGGCGATGCCCGGGCAGCCGGCGCCGATGCCGGCACAGGGAATTTCCACCGGACGTGCTGATGGAGCGAGCAACCGATGAGTAGTCGCAAGGTAAGGGGGGGCGCATTGGCCTTCGTGTCGATGCTGTCCATGGTGGTTTCCGCCAGCGTTTCGGCGCAGGCCGTGGACCACTACGCGTACGAGCAGGATCGCATCTACCCGGTGCGTACCGGCCTGGGTCTGACCACCCAGATCGAACTGAGTCCGAATGAGAAGATCCTCGACTACAGCACGGGGTTCAGCAGCGGCTGGGAACTGACGCGTCGTGAGAACGTGTTCTATCTCAAGCCGAAGAACGTCGACGTGGACACCAACATGATGGTGCGCACCGAAACCCACTCCTACATCTTCGAACTTAAGGTTGTGGCAACCGACTGGCGCCAGCTGGAACAGGCCCGCCGCGCCGGCGTGCAGTACAAGATCGCCTTCACCTATCCCAGCGACACCGAGTTCGGCATCGCCCAGGAAGCCGTCGAGGAAGAAGCCAAGCCGCTGCTCAGCACCGAGCTGGCCAAAGACCGCCAGTACAACTTCGACTATTCGTATTCGACCCGTCGCGCCAAGAAGATGGGCTGGCTGATTCCGGTGAACGTGTACGACGACAGCCGCTTCACCTACGTCAAGCTGCCCAATTCGCCCGAGTACAAGACCGGCATCTTCCCGGCAGTGTTCGGTCGCGACGAGGAGTACGGGGAAGAGTACGTGGTCAACACGACCGTGGAAGGCAACACCCTCATCGTCCATGGGACTTACCCGTATCTGGTTGTCCGCCACGGTGACAACGTTGTGGGCCTGCGAAGGAACGCCAAGAAATGACCCAGCACACCACTCCCGGCAACGACCCGAACGATACCCGTGACGACGGCCAGGGCCCGTACACTGGCGGGCAGGGCACCGAGTCTTCCAACCCGTACTTCGGCAATGCCCGTGCATCCGCAACCCCGGACCTCGACGCCAGCGCTCCGCAGCTGCGCTCGGCCGAAGAGCAGCGCCTGAACCGCAAGGCGCTCGCGTTCCTGGGCGGCATCGTGGTCCTGCTGCTCGCGATGGGCTTCCTGCTGTTCCGCAAGAGCAGCACCGACGAGCCGGCCAAGCGTGCGCCGGAAACCACCCGCGCGGCCGCACCCGAACTGCCGCGGCTGGCGCCCACCGCGCCGGTGCCGGCGGCCGAAGCCGCCGAGCCGATTCCGATGCTGCCGCCCTTGCCGGAGGAAGAGCCGGCCCGCGCCAGCCGGCGTGGCTTCGCCGACACCCTGCCGGAGCGCGACATCGACCGTGGCCCGTCGCTGCTGGATCGGCGCATCGGTGCCGGCAACGGCACGGTCGGTGAAGCCGAGCGCGCGCAGTCTTCCAGCGATGACTACACCAAGGCGATGCTGGCGGCGATCCAGGCCCAGAACGGTGGCCAGCCGGCCGCGCCGCAGCGCGTACGCCGTGGCCCGGATGTCGATGACGTCTCCAGCGCATCCTATATCCGCTCTCCGGATGCACTGCTGGTGCGCGGCACCTACCTGCGCTGCATCCTGGAAACGCGCATCATCACCGACTTCGCCGGCTACACTTCGTGCCTGGTGACCGAGCCGGTGTACTCGATCAACGGCCGCACGCTGCTGCTGCCGAAGGGCTCGAAGATCTACGGTTCCTACGGCGGTGGCCCGGTCGGCGAACGCGTGGAGGTCATCTGGGACCGCATCACCACGCCGAACGGCATCGACGTCGCCATGTCCAGCCCCGGCATCGATGGCCTGGGCGGCGCCGGCATGCCCGGGCAGTACAGCGCGCACTGGGGCAGCCGGATCGCGTCGGCACTGATGATCAGCCTGATCGCGGACGCCTTCAAGTACGCGGCTGCCGAGAACGGGCCGGAAACCACTACCGTCACCGGCAGCGGCTTGGCCGTGCAGTCGCCTTACGAGAGCGCGACGGCGCGCACGATGGAGCGGCTGGCCGGTGAAGCGCTGAGCCAGCGTCGCCCGCCGACGGTAACCATCAACCAGGGCACGCGTATCAATGTCTATGTCGCCAAGGATGTCGACTTCACCGATGTGCTTGGACGCCGTTGACGGACTGACCTGATCATGGATGCTGAAGTGGCCCCTCTTGCCCTGGTCTCAAGCGATTTCCTGCGCTATCAGTACGAAGTGCTGGGCATCGCCGAGTACATGAGCTCGCCCGAAGTGACGGAAATCTGCATCAACCGTCCAGGCGAGCTGTACCTGGAGACCCGGGCAGGGTGGCAGCGGGTGGACGTGCCGGGGCTCACCTTCGAGCGTGCCCGCCAGTTCTGCACCGCCGTAGTGAACGAAAGCAACACCGGCCAGCGCATCACCGATGCCGACCCCGTGGTGTCGCTGACGTTCCCCACCGGCCAGCGCGCCCAGTTCGTGATTCCCCCGGCCTGCGATGCGGGCAAGGTGTCGATCACCATCCGCCTGCCATCCAAGCACACCAAGACGCTCGGGCAGTACCAGGAAGACGGCTTCTTCAACCAGATCCTGGAGCAGGATGGCAGCCTGAGCGAGCAGGACCGCGAGCTGCTGGAACTGCGCAGTTCGCGCGACTACGCCGAATTCTTCCGGCGCGCGGTGAAGTACCGCAAGAACATCGTGGTGTCCGGCGCCACCGGCAGCGGCAAGACCACCTTCATGAAGGCGCTGGTCAACCATATTCCGGATGACGAGCGGCTGGTCACCATCGAAGACGCGCGCGAACTGTTCATCACCCAGCCCAACGTCGTGCACCTGCTGTACTCCAAGGGCGGGCAGAGCACCAGCAACGTCACCGCCAAGACCTGCATGGAAGCCTGCCTGCGCATGAAGCCGGAGCGGATCATCCTGGCCGAGCTGCGCGGCGATGAGGCGTTCTACTTCATCCGCAACTGCGCCTCCGGTCACCCGGGTTCGATCACCAGCTGCCACGCCGGCAGCCCCGAGCAGACCTGGGACCAGCTGGCGCTGATGGTGAAGGCGTCGGCGGAAGGGTCGGGGCTGGAATTTGCGGTCATCAAACGGCTGCTGATGATGACCATCGACATCGTGGTGCACATCAAGGCACACGCCGGTGCGCGCTACATCACCGGGATCGACTTCAATCCCGGCCGTACCCAGGGACAGGAGGGCTGACATGCTGCCAGGACTGGAAATGCTTGCGTGCCCGGAAATGGCCGTGCCCATGGACGTCATGCAGCACGTGATCAACGTGGAATCGTCGCGCAACCCCTACGCCATCGGCGTGGTCGGCGGGGCGTTGGCGCGCCAGCCCAAGCAGCTGGACGAGGCACTGGCCACGGTGCGCATGCTGGAAGAGAAGGGTTACAACTTCTCGGTCGGCCTGGCCCAGGTCAACCGGTACAACCTGCCCAAGTACGGCCTGGATTCGTACGAAAAGGCCTTCCGCCAGTGCGACAACCTGGTGGCCGGCTCGCGCATCCTGGCCGAGTGCTACAAGCGTTCGGGCGGTGACTGGGGCAAGTCGTTCAGCTGCTACTACTCCGGCAACTTCACCACGGGTTTCCGGCATGGTTACGTGCAGAAGATCTACGATTCGATCCAGAAAGGCCAGCGCATGGCCGCCAACGGCGGCGTGGCCCCCATCAACGTCATCGACCGCGGTACCCGGCGCGCGGTGAAGGTGGAGCACCACCCGCAGACGACCCTGGGAATGCAGGGCCGCATCGTGGCCCAGAACGCGCCCACGTACGGGGCCCCGGCCGTTCCCGAAGACCCGGCGCGTGCCTACGTGGTGTATCCCTCGACCGCAGCCATGGCGCGCGGCAGCCTGGTCAATCTGGCCGACCAGGCGCTCTCGCGCGTGGTGCTGGGCGCGGTCGACAACGCCATGCAGGCGCCGCAGCCGCAACCGGCACCGCCGGTTGCGGTCGCGCCCGCCGCGGCGGAAGGCCCGGTCAGGCTCAGGCCCTGGAGCGAACGCAACGCGCCGGCAGCGCTGCCGGTGGAACCGGCAACCTATTCCGCACCGGTGGCGCCGCCGCCGGTGCACCCGATTCCCGCAGGGGATGCGGCCTTCGTGTTCTGACGAAGGCATGGCGCGGCCAGGCCCCCGATTGGCCAATTCAACAATGCAAGCCCATCAACAAGGATACCCACCCATGAAGCGATTCACCCCCGATCTGGTCACCGCACAGCGCACGCTGAAGACCATCCTGATGGCCGTTGCCTTTGCTGGCGCATTGGCTGCCCCGCAGGCGTTCGCGCAGGAGTTCGGCGGCACCGACGTCAAGGTCTGCGGCTTCTTCGACAGCATCAACGGCCTGCTCAGCATCGCCTCGATCGCCGTGGTGACCATCGCGGTCATCTTCGCCGGCTACCAGATCGCCTTTGCCCACAAGCGCATTGGTGATGTCGCCCCGATCCTGATCGGTGGCCTGCTGATCGGCGCGGCCGGCCAGATCGCCAGCATGCTGCTCGGTGACAGCGCAGGCAATTCGGCCTGCGCCAAGCCGACCGCCTTCCTGCTGGAACAGGCCGCGATCTACTACGGTGCATAAGAACGTCGTCTTCCGCGGCTGCACGCGCCCGGCGATGTTCCTGGGCGTTCCCTACGTGCCGTTTTTCTTCGTCGTCGGTGGGCTGTTCCTGCTCAGCGTCTACACGAATTTCTGGTACCTGGCGAGCATCCCGGTGGCCATCTTCGTGATGCGGCAGATGGCCAAGCGCGACGAGATGATCTTCCGTCTCATGGGCCTGCGCCTCCAGTTCAAGCTGAAGGCGCGCAATGTCCAGGCCAACGATGGCATGTGGGTGTTCACCCCCAACCATTACCGCAGCAAACCGGCACCCAGGGACTGAGTGCCACCGGGTCCGCGCAGCCAGCTGCGCGGACCTTCCAGAATCCGTGTAATTCCCATCAAGGCGCAGCATGTTCAGCCCAGACACGTCCATTGCCGAGTTCATCCCGCTGTCGTCGCACGTGGCCGCCAACGTCGTGAAGACCACCGGTGGCGACTACCTGCTGACCTGGCACCTGGAAGGGTTGCCCTTCGTTGGCCGTGAAGACTGGGAGCTGGAGCACAAGCACAACACCTTCAACCGCCTGCTGCAGACCCTGCGAGCGCCGGACTTCGTCAACGTGGCGTTCTGGGCCCACGACATCCGCCGCCGCCGCACGCTCAAGGGGCGGACTTCGTTCCGCCAGAAGTTCAACCAGGACGTCTCCGACCAGTACATGGGCATGCTGTCGTCGCAGCGGATCATGCAGAACGAGCTGTACCTGACCATGATCTACCGCCCCGTGGTGGCCGGTAAGCGCTTCGTGGAGCGGTCGGCCAACGTGACCAAGCTGCAGGCCGAGCAGAACCAGGCAGTCGAAAAGCTGCTGGAACTGGCCGGCAACGTGGAAGCGGTCATCCGCGACTACGCACCGTACCGACTGGGCATGTACGAGGCGAAGAACGGTATCGTGTTCTCCGAGACGCTGGAGTTCTTCGGTTACCTGATCAACCGCATCGACGAGCCGGTGCCGGTGCTGCCCGCTCCGGTCAAGGACTACCTCCCGGTCAGCAAGCACCTGTTCTCGGCCAAGACCGGCGATTTCGTGATCGCCACGCCCAACGGGGTGAACCACTTCGGCGCAATCCTGAATATCAAGGAGTACGCAGAAGGGACCTACCCGGGCATCCTCAACGGCCTCAAGTACTTGGATTTCGAGTATGTGGTGACCCACTCCTTCAGTCCGATGGGCCGACAGGACGCGCTCAAGGTGCTGGACCGGACCAAAGGCATGATGATCTCGTCCGGCGACAAGGCGGTCAGCCAGATCATCGAGCTGGACCAGGCCATGGACCAGCTGTCATCGGGCAACTTCGTGCTGGGCGAATACCATTACACGCTGGCGGTCTACGCCGACAGCCAGGCCAAGCTGTCGCAGAGCGTGGCCACCACGCGCGCCGAGCTTTCCAATGCCGGCTTTGTCTCGGTGAAGGAAGACCTCGCCGTGACTTCGTCGTTCTACGCCCAGCTGCCGGGCAACTGGCGCTACCGCACCCGCCTGGCCAACCTGAGTTCGCTCAATTTCCTGGGCCTGTCGCCGCTGCACAACTTTGCTACCGGCAAGCAGCACAACAACCCGTGGGGCGATTGCGTGACCACGCTGCAGACCACCAATGGCCAGCCGTATTACTTCAATTTCCACGCCACCCATCCGTCGGAAAACTCGCTGGGCGAGAAGGCGATCGCCAACACGATGGTCATCGGCAAGTCCGGTACCGGCAAGACCGCGCTGATCAACTTCCTGCTCAGCCAGGTGCAGAAGTACGACCCGTCGCCGACCATCTTCTTCTTCGACAAGGACAGGGGCGCGGAGATCTTCGTCCGTGCCTGTGGCGGCAACTACCTGGCGCTGGAGAACGGCGCGGCCACCGGCTTCAACCCGTTCCAGTGCGAGAACAACGAGGCCAACGTGCAGTTCCTGGCCGACCTGATCAAGGTGCTGGCCGGCAAGAAGGAATACAGCGCACGCGAGGAAGAGGACATCTACCGCGCGGTGGAGAGCATGCTCGACACCCCGATGCACCTGCGCAACATGACCAACTTCCAGAAGAGCCTGCCCAACATGGGCGACGACGGCCTGTACGCGCGCCTGCGCCGCTGGACGTCGGGCAATTCGCTTGGCTGGGTGTTCGACAACCCGATTGATACGGTGGACCTGAGCAAGGCCAACATCATCGGCTTCGACTACACCGACATCATCGACAACCCTGAAGTGCGCGTGCCGGTGATCAACTACCTGCTGCACCGCCTGGAGTCGCTGATCGACGGCCGCCCGCTGATCTACGTGATGGACGAATTCTGGAAGATCCTGGACGGCGAGGGTGGCCTGAAGGAATTCGCCAAGAACAAGCAGAAGACCATCCGGAAGCAGAATGGCCTGGGCATCTTCGCCACCCAGAGTCCGGAGGATGCGCTGAAGAGCGACATTTCCGCGGCGCTGATCGAGCAGACCGCCACGCTGATCCTGCTGCCCAATCCGAACGCCAGCAAGAGCGACTACATGGACGGCCTGAAGCTGACCGAGGCGGAATTCCGGGTGGTTACCGCCCTGGACGAGCGCTCGCGCTGCTTCCTGGTCAAGCAGGGCCACGCCTCCAGCGTGTGCCAGCTCAACCTGCGCGGCATGGACAACATCCTGTCGGTGATCTCCGCGTCCACCGACAACATCGACGTCATGCACAAGGTGCTGCAGACCACGGCGATCCGGGCGC
Source organism: Stenotrophomonas sp. NPDC077420 (assembly GCF_044543385.1). Lineage (NCBI taxonomy): Bacteria > Pseudomonadati > Pseudomonadota > Gammaproteobacteria > Lysobacterales > Lysobacteraceae > Stenotrophomonas > Stenotrophomonas sp. NPDC077420. Next base: position 290,394 of record NZ_JBITVZ010000004.1, on the reverse strand, counting down.
GGGTGCCGGTAAGCGAGCTCACCCCGGAGCAGTGGCTGGAAGAGTTCTACAAGCAACGCAAGGGATCGGGCAAGCCGGCGGCGGCCAGCCCGGATGCGGCGTGACCAGAGGCGACCGCCCATGACCTACACGACAGTGGAGACTGCAATGAAGACCCATCAGAAGGCTGGCCGCGTGGCCAAACGACCGCTGCATCGACGCATGGCGGCGACGGTACTGGCAGGTGCGCTGCTGGTGGGTGCCCCGAGCGCCCAGGCCGGTGGCTACCCGGTGATCGACGTCACCTCCATCTTCCAGGACATCAAGAGCTGGATCGACGACACCATCGAGTATGGCAAGGAAGCCCTGCGTTGGAATGAGATCAAGCAGCAGATCGATGACGTCCGCGCGATCATGGACGCGATGAACTTCGTCATCGACCTGCCGATGGGCGAGCCGCTCAAGAAGGTGGATCCGAAGTACCTGGTGGCCGAGACCTGCGGCCAGGAAGCCATGGGCTTCAACCTGCGCACGGCGATGAGCCTGGCCGGCATCGAGTCGGGCGACATCAAGTCGCAGCAGCAACAGATCTGCGTGAACATCCGCATGATGCAGAACCGCAAGTTCAACGACTCGGTGGACTTCCTGGACAAGACCATCAAGCAGGCCCAGGAAGCGATGCTGGAGAATTTCCTTGCGCGTGCCGGGACCAGCAAAGTGGGCGGCGTGCAGTCGGCAGACAGCGACAGCGCCCGCCTGAGCAACCAGCTCAACACGATGGCCCAGCAGTGGGCGACGCGGATGCAGTCGTATGACGCGTACATCGCAACCATGGAATCGAACCAGAACGCACTGGCCAGGACGGCGCTGAAAGGCAACCCGAAGAACAAGTTCATCGGCGACATCGTGCAGACCGTTGCGCTGAAGGGTGCGCTGAGCGTCGATTGACGTTGGCGAGTCCCGCAAGACGCTGTGCCACGGGCGTGGCACGTTGGAATACCAAAGGACCATGGAAATGAAGCTCGCATCGATCGCACACTTTGACCTCCCCGGAGGCCTGCAGGACCTGCTTGGGTACGCATCGCGTATCTCGGTCGGCGACTTCGTTTTCTTCCGCCTGATCCTGGATTACCTGTCCGACCGGATCAACAAGTTCGGCCTGGACCTGTTGAACCACATGATGACCTGGGTCGGTGGCATTGCACTGGTCCTGATGACCCTGTGGGTGTTGATCCAGGGGTATCGCATCATCACCGGACAGAGCCGCGATTCCATGATGGCGTTGGTGACCAACATGGCCCGGGCGGCACTCATCGTCAGCGTGGCGACGAGCATGGCCATGTTCGGCACGAAGATCCAGGACTTCCTGGTGGACGATGTAAAGGGCGCGATTTCGGCTGTGGTCACCGGCAAGAACAAGGCGCCGGAGGAGCAGATCGACGAAGCCTTGGCATGGATGCAGGTGGCCCTGTCCAGCGTGGACGCGATCAAGGTGATCGACGATCCCAGCATCAGCAGCGAGAAGACCCAGGCACAGCTGTTCATCGGCATGGGCACCGGCGGTCCCGCCGTGGTTGCCGGTTCGATGCTGCTGCTCTACCAGATTGCGCTGGCACTGTTCGTCGGCTTCGGGCCACTGTTCATCCTCTGCCTGCTGTTCGACCAGACCAAGGCGCTGTTCCAGAAATGGCTGCTATATGGCTTGGGCACGATGTTCTCGATGGCGGTCCTCGCAGCGATGGTCTCGATCGCGCTGGACATGATCATCCGCGTGTCCGTTGCGTTCTGGGCCCGCGCCGCGTTCGACAGGTTCCTGCTAGACGGCGCCTCCAGTGAAGGCCTCACCAGCCAGGCCATGCAGCAGGGCGGCATGGGCCTGATCCTCACCACCCTGATTCTGACTGCGCCCCCAATGGCCGCGTTCTTCTTCCAGGGAACCCTCGGCAGCTTCATGGCATATTCCCAGATAGGCGGCAGCCCCGCAGCGCAACCGGGCCCGCAAGGGCAACCACCGGGATCATATGTCCCGTCCCAAAACGTAGATAGGACATCAGAACAGGTTGGGCAAGCTGTGCAGCCTGTGATGAGAACTACCGCCGAGGCCGGTGGATCTGATGGTGGAACTGTTGGTCCCGGAAGACTTGGCAATGCTGGAACCCGCTAATTGCCCTACGAGCTCTGGTTGAGGTCAGGAGTCTGGAGAAGTCGAATGCGTAAACTATTTCTTGTTTCACTGATGCTGCTTCCTTCCGGATACGCGCACTCGGAAGGAGGTTGCCCTCCGGGGCAGTACCCTGTCGGTGGACAGGGAGTAAAAGGATGTGCTCCCATTCCCGGGTCAGGAAGTGGGTCAGCGGCCCCGGCAGCACCGCGCCCAGCAGGGAAGTGGGAGACACGCTGGGGCGCGATCGCTGAAGATAAGGCCCCCACGCCGGGTGCCGCCTTGGCAACGGGAGCGGCGGTCTCTCAGAGGTCCAAGCGTGAAGCGTCATCGCTTGCTGTTGAGCAGTGCAGACTGCAAGGCGGTAACAAGTGCGTCGTTCGACTTGCCTACCACAATCAGTGCGCTGCCGTTGCAGATCCTGGTACTACAGCAGGAAACATTACCGGCGGAGTTTCCATCGCCGCGAGAGCCGAGACGCTTCAGCTGGCCCAGGAAAATGGTCTTCGCGACTGCAGGGCCGCGAACAACGGGACGAGTTGCGTGATTTCCTACTCGGCTTGCAGCATGTCCGAATTCAAGGCGTTCTGACGGCGGACTACTGACCGCCTGCAGTGACGCTTAACGTGTCATAGGCGTTCGCGCTGGTGCCGGTGGCAATAGCGGTCCAGGGGCGGGCGATACGCGTCACGCCCTCGGCGCGCCGCTCCATCATCACTCCGGCGTAGGAACGGTTGGGGTCCGCAGGCATGTCGGTATTCACTGGCTTCATCGCGGTGGAGGTGCCCCCACGGCTTGACCGTGACGATGATGAACGACCGTAAAGCTATTAGAATGAAGGGGTCGACGTGAGGCTATTGCTCGTTTTCCTTGTTTGCTTGATGCCTTTGGCGGCCTTCGCAGAGGGGGGCTGCCCGCCGGGCCAGTACCCTATAGGCGGGCAAGGTGTCCAAGGGTGCGCTCCCATCTCAGGGGGCAGTCCTGGCGCATCTTCGTCTGCGGCGCGTCCCACCGGAAAGTGGGAGACGAGGTGGGGTGCCATCGCCGAGGATGTGAGTGCAAATGAGCGGGGTGTCGCGGGCGCAACCGGTGCCTCCGAGTCGCAGCGATCAAAGCGTGAAGCCCAGTCAGCGGCACTCCAGCAGTGCGAAAAGTTGGGTGGCCAATCCTGTCGGGTTGTTCTCACCTATAACAACCAATGCGTCGCCATTGCTGATCCAAAATCACGCGGTCAAGGCGGTCAAGGCGGTCAAGGCGGTCAAGGTGGTCAGGGCGGTAAAGGCGGAAAATCCGTGATCTACAGAGCCGAGACGCTAAGCCAAGCCAAGACTGAAGCGATTCGGCGCTGCTCCATAAGTGGTGCAGATCAATGCTCGCTTGCGTACTCGGCTTGCAGTATGTCCGAGTTCAAGTCCTTCTGACGGCGGGCTTTTGACCGCCCGCAGTGACGCTTACCGTGTCACTGGATGCATTCGCTCATTCGCTGAAGAAGATCGGGCAGACCTTGGCGTCGGCGCCGATGCAGTCGGTCAGTGCTGCTTCTTCGGCCACTTCCTTGGTCTTGCCACGACCACCGAAGCTGACGCTGCGGCCTTCCGCGCCGCGAAGGCGGGTGGCGGCTGCGCACCCACCGTGCGGAACGGCCACCAACACCTTGCAGTTGCCGCCGCCGCATCTGCTCAGGGCGGTTGGCGTCCTGCTGGTTCAGTCCTCAATGCACCGCATAGGCATTCGCAGCGGTGCCGGTGGCAATGGCGGTCCAGGGTTGGGCCGTGCGCTTCATGCCTTCGGCGCGCCGCCGTCATCACCCCGGCGTAAGAGCGATTGGGGTCCGCAGGTATGTCGGTGTTCACCGCCTTCAACGCGGTGGAGATGCCGCGCCTGGCGGGCGGTTTGGCCAGGTATTCCTGTGCGCCGGCGAAGGGGATCAGCTTGGCCGCGACCACGTCTCCGCGCGCGGTCAGGTCGGCGCGGTGCAGGAAGCGGTGGACGGCACGCTGGGCGTACTTCCAGCATGGTGATCCGCGTGTCCATTGCGTTCTGGGCACGCGCCGCGTTCGACAGGTTCCTGCTCGACGGCGCATCCAGTGAAGGCCTTACCAGCCAGGCCATGCAGCAGGGCGGCATGGGCCTGATCCTGACCACCCTGATTCTGACTGCGCCTCTAATGGCCGCGTTCTTTTTCCGGGGCATCCTCGGCAGCTTCATGGCATATTCCGAGATAGGCGGCAGCCCTGCAGCGCAACCTGGCCCGCAGGGCCAGCCTCCAGGTTCTTATGTGCCGCAGCAGACGGTGGACAATAGTAATCCAGTGGCTAATCAGCAGATGCAGAGCACTGTTCCGCGCAATGTATCGCAGGCGGCCGGTCACCAAGATGCGGCTGCAGTTGGAGCTGGAAAGTTCGGAAAAGCTGATCGATAACATTGCATCTGTTCGAAGCTTTCTGGATCTGGGAGATTTTCAATGAACAAACGGTTGATCACAGCGCTGGCTCTTCTTGTCCCCTTTTCGGTAATGGCGGAGGGAAACTGTCCTCCGGGCATGTACCCAATCGGGGGGCAGGGCGCTCAAGGCTGCGCGCCGATACCAGGGCAAGGGGCTTCGGGAGCGCCGGTTGCTCCGAAGCCATCTGGAAAATGGGAGACGAGGTGGGGTGCATTGGTCGAAGACCAGGCTCCCCGGCCAAACGTTCCTGTGGCGACTGGTGCGTCGGTTTCCCAGAAATCCAAGCGTGCCGCTGTGCAGTTGGCGACCGAGCAATGTAGAAAGGAAGGTGGAATTCGGTGCGAACTGCGAATGGCGTATCACAATCAATGTGTCGCACTTGCCGACCCAGTTCCGGTCGGGGGCAGAATTCCTGCCGGACTCACGTCCTCGCTAGCGGGCGGGGCTACGATCGATAAGGCAAAGGAGGTGGCGCTGTCGGAGTGTCGTGCGGGTGGACGGGGCAATGACTGCACGGTGACGTACACGGCTTGCAGCATGTCTGAGTTCAAATCGTTCTGAAGGAAGTTCACTAAGCCCGAATCGGGAGTTTCCTCCAGGGCACCCTCGGCAGCTGCATGGCATAGTCCCAGATCGGCGGTAGCCCTGCGGCGCAACCGGGCCCGCAGGGACAACCGCCGGGTTCTTATGTGCCGCGGCAGACCGTTAGCACGAGTAACTCGGCACCAATTGACCAAACCTCAGTCCAGGGTACGCGCACTATGGCTGTCTCAACTGGTTCACCTTCGCCTGATCTAAATACGACGGGAAGATTCGGCAATGCCGAGACACGGTGACCCCGATCCCTGTCCTGCAAGGAGCTCTGCAGAGAACCTACTATGAAGATTCGACTTTTCCTGGTGTTAACGATGTTTCCGGTGATCGCTTGGGGCGAAGGTGGGTGCCCACCGGGGCATTACCCGATTGGCGGCCAGGGTGTACAGGGCTGTGCTCCCATTTCCGGGCAAGGCAATTCCAATGGCAGTTCCTCCGCACCGCGTCCTGCAGGAAAATGGGAGGACCGCTGGGGGGAATTGCTGTAGAGAGTTCGGTTCTTGCTCCGGGAGTTCAAGTTCCCACGGGTATCTCTGAGTCGAAGCGGTCCAAGAGGGAGGCTGTGTCATCAGCAATGGACCAATGTCAGCGGCTGGGGGGGGATAAATGCAGAATCTTGGTCACTTACCACAACCAATGTGCCGCTCTCGCCGACCCCACATTGGCTGGAAGTGCGCCCGCAGGTAGGTCAGCGGCAGGCACGGCTGAGACAAAGAGACAAGCGGAGGCTCTCGCGGTTGCGCAGTGCTCTAAGGCGAGCGTAGGCAGATCATGTTCTGTCGTCTATTCGGGCTGTAGCATGTCTGAGTTCAGATTCTTCTGAACGCGACGGGTCCCGCAATTGATGACGCGGTCATGGGATGCCTTCTTGATTCGTCGATATTGCTCTGCGCGATGCGAGCATCGAGTGGTGATGTCCACGCAGGGACATAGCGTTTTGAATTGCGACACCCCGGGAAAGCCGCGGATGATGCGGCAGCCTGCAGGGACAACCGCCGGGTTCTTATGTGCCGCAGCAGGCGCAGAATTCAGGGAGTCATGAGCAGGCGTCTTCAAGCAATCCGCGGCAGGAAATGGCTAGAAGCGTAGGGTATGCACAGAGCGCGGCGACACCTGACACTGGCAGGATGGGCGCCGCGAATCGTGGAGAGTAAGTATATTTTTCTATGTCGGTTGGTTGAGTGAGGCCCTTATGCGCGCTGCATTACTTTCAGCATTCCTTCTGGCTCCAACGATTGCGTTGGCGGAGGGGGCTTGCCCCCCAGGTCAGTATCCTGTCGGCGGACAGGGGGTCGTGGGATGTGCGCCTATTTCGCAGGGCGGCACGGGCGGTTCCGTCGCAGCCCCGCGTCCTACAGGTAAATGGGAAACCCGTTGGGGCGCGGTCGTTGAGGACAACACGTCTTCAAATCTGGCTACGGGCACAGCCGTGTCTCGCAAATCGAAGAGAGAAGCGATTGCCGCGGCGACTATGGTGTGCGAAGAGATGGGTGGCAAAAGATGCAAGCCACGGATTACGTACTACAACCAGTGCGTCGCCCTTGCGGATCCAACCGAGGAATCGCGGCGTGGAGGTGCTACTCAGACGATCGCGTCCGCCGAAAAAACCGTTGAGCTGGCCCGGTCACGCGCCCTCAGTCGCTGCGAGTCCGAGGCAGCGGGCCGACAATGCAGTATTGTGTACTCAGAGTGTAGTCCTTCTGAGTTCAAGGCATTTTGACGGATTCAAAAACATGGAAAAAGAGAGGTTTACCTGGTGTATCGCTGGCAGTTTCTGATCGTAGCGTCCTTTCTTGTGCCGGCGATTGCCTGCGCAGAAGGCGCTTGCCCTCCAGGTCAGTATCCTGTTGGCGGACAAGGCGTACAGGGCTGTGCACCAATACAGACGGGTTCGAGCGGCGCGGCTTCATCTGCGCCTCGACCTGCTGGGAAGTGGGAAACGCGGTGGGGAGCAGTGGCTGAAGGTCGCGGTTCTTCGGGGCCAGATGCGCCTACCGCGACCGGGGTCTCCGTATCACAGCCTTCAAAGAAACTCGCCACTAGCGTTGCCTTGGACGAATGCAAGCGCGGCGGTGGCCTGGAATGCAAGATTCGAATTGCCTACCACAATCAATGCGTGGCCATCGCGGATCCAATCGCAAGCGAACGGGCGCGCGGAGCTACGACGTCCAGTGTGGTTGGTGCTGAGACTCTATCAAAAGCATCCAAGATGGCGCAGGACCGCTGCGGCTCTCGCGGCGCGTCCTGCGAAATTGTTTACTCAGCTTGCAGCATGTCCGAATTCAAGGCCTTCTGACGGCGGGCTACTGACCGCCCGCAGTGACGCTTACCGCGTCACTGCATGCATTCGCTGAAGACGATCGGGCAGACCTTGGCGCCGGCGCCGATGCAGTCGGTCAGCGCTGCTTCGTCGGCCACGTCCTTGGTCTTGCCACGACCGCCGAAGCTGATGTTGCGTCCGTCCGTGCCGCGCAGGCGGATGGCCGCTGCGCACTCGCCGTGCGGCACGGCCACCAGTACCTTGCAATCGCCGCCGCCGCATTTGCTCAGCGCGGTATCGCTGGCGTCCTGCTGGTTCAGTCCCCAATGCACCGCATAGGCGTTCGCGCCGGTGCCGGTGGCAATAGCGGTCCAAGGGCGGGCCATACGTGTCATGCCCTCGGCGCGCCGCTCCACCATCACTCCGGCGTAGGAACGGTTGGGGTCCGCAGGCATGTCGGTATTCACTGCCTTCATCGCTGTGGAGGTGCCGCGCTTGGCGGGCGGTTTGGCCAGATATTCCTGCGCGCCGGGGAAGGGGATCAGCTTGGCCGTGGCCACGTCTCCGCGTGCGGTCAGGTCCGCGCGGTGCAGGAAGCGGTCGACCGCGCGGTAGGCGTACTTCCAGCCGGAGCAGAACGCTTCCTGCGACGGGCTCTGGCACTGCGCACCGCCGGCCGCGCTGCAGGCGCTCGTTGCCGCGGCACCGGCGGTTTCGCGGCTCTCACCCTGGCCCCAGTACATACCGCCCTGCTGGCTGTAGGCCGGCGCCATGCACGCATTGGCGAACGTGAGCACCGGCGAACAGGTTCCTTTGCACTGGCGCATGGCATCCAGCATGGCCTCGCCCTTGTCCTGCTCGTTGAGCACGACGTTCCAGGAACCGTCGTCGGTGCTGACCACCACCACGCCCCACCAGTCGCGGATGGCATCCTTGCGGATCCTGGCCTTCTCGGCGGCGCGGATATTGGCGGCGATCTGCGCGGCTGCGGCAGCCTCCGCCTGGTTCACGTAGGTTCCCGCCGCCTGGTTGCGCATCCAGCCTTCGTAGTTGTGCACGGCCTGCGCATGCCGCTGCTGCTCGGCCTGGGCACTGTTCTGCGCCATGGCCGGTGCCGCCAGCAGCAGGGCGGCTGCCAGCAGCATGGTGACGAGGTTAGAAGCAGTAGTCATTCTGCGACTCGCACTTTGCGCCACCGCCAGCCTTGCATTGTTCCAGCGACTTCGCCGCGAGTTCGCCGGGCTTGGTCTTGGTACTCTCCGCCACGTTGACGAACAGGGCGCGGACATTCGGCTTGGCCTTCTTGTCCACGGCGATGCCCATGCAGTGGTTGCGCAGGGGGAAGGTCACCAGCTCGACGCAGCCCTTGTGCTTGCCGTTGCATTCCTGAAGCGAACGGATGCGTGCCTCCGCCGCGCTCATGCCCATGTTCTGGCTGACCTGCTGGTCGGCGTCGCTTACCGCCATGCTGAAGAACATCTCGACACCTTCCGGCATCTGCGCGCTCATGGTGCCCGGCGGCGGCAATCCGGCGGGGGCATCCTGTGCGCCTGCCGTGCCAACCATGATGAGGGCGAGAGCCAGCATCCCGCGGGCACGCAAGGGGTCCAGCAGCATACGTTTCATGTGTTTTCCCGGACAGTGGTGCCACGCAGGCGCGGGCATGAGAATCGTCCTCCCACAATAGCGGCGCAGGCCAGGCCAGCGTATAGGTATTTTCCTACATTTGACGCCGTGACGTAGTGCCACGCCCTGCGTGGCAAAGCATCCCAAGCCGCGTTAGGCCCCATCAACCAAAAGCCGGAATTCGAGTCAAACAATCAAATTCCCATCGCATCGCACACAGCGCATGGTGGCGTCCCACATCACGATCGATCTGGAGCGGGCAGTGCGGGCATTGAAGGGGAAAAGAGAAAAGGGTCGGCTCTCCGCCCTGGGACGGCACATCGCCGCGCGCCTGCTGATCGCGGCGCTGCTGGCTGCTCCCGCCGCCAATGCAGGTGCGCCGGTCATTGACATCACCTCGATCATCGGCGATCTCCGCGCCTGGCTGGACGACACCGTCCAATACGCCAAGGAAGCGAAACGCTGGAAGGAAGTGCAGGCACAGATCAACAGTGTGCGCGCGATCTTCGACCCGCTGCGCTTTTCGATCGGCCTGCCACCGGGGGCGACGCTGGAGAAGGTGGCGCCGGACTATCTGGTCGTGGAAGCCTGTGGAAAGGGCGCCGCAGATCTTCGGATGCAGAGCGCAGTGACGCCCCTGCGCTTCGCCCGAAGGGAAGAAAGGAAGGAGAGGGAGGCCCAGCAGCGGCAGATCTGCGTGAACATTCAGATGATGCAGAACCGCAAGTTCAACGAAACGGTGACCTTCCTGGAGCGCACGATCGATGACGCTGAAACCGCAATGCACGACATTTTCCAGGCCCGCGTGGACAGCAACAACACCACTGGCGGCGTGCAGGCGACCCAAAGCGATACGGCGAGGCTGACCAACCACCTCAACCTGACGGCCCAGCAGTGGTCCACGCGCATGCAGGCGTACGATGCCTACATCGCGGTCATGCGATCGCGACAGAACGTCATTGCGCGGGCTGCACTGCAGGGCGACCCGACCGCGGACGCCGTCTCCGACATCATGCAGACGGTGCTTCTGGAGCAGGCGTTGAAAATCAAATGAGCGGCGTGGACGATCAGTCAGCGCTGACCCGTTCAAATCGGCGGCGCAGGACCCCGTCAGCTTCTACCTGCGCACAGAACATTTCGTAGGGTCGTACCCACAGTCCCAGATCCTCATCCAGGGGCCGGTAGAGGACCATTGGCTCCAGCGTCTCGCTGTGCCGGACCACGTCCAGCACTTGGTAGTTGCCGCCCTTGAAATGACGGTATAGGCCAGGTGGCAGGGCGGGCAGGGGAGTCAGATCGGACATGCGAAACCGTCGTCGGGTGGGTGTCGGGCCATTTTAAGGCCACGGCGGCCTGGAGGGCCTGTCAGGCCGTCATGCTGCGTGCCGAGGCCTGCTCACGCTCGGCAGCGGCCTGCAAGGCACGACTGCTCTGTTCCAGCGGCGTGTTCATCGCAGGAACGGTATCGACCGCGACGCGCAGGTGGGCAGGGTCATCAACCCGGCCCTGCACTGCGAACGTGCGCTCCGCGTCGTTGCTCATCAGGACGGCATCAATGCGACTTCCGCCGGCGGCATGCATCCGGGTGGCCAGGCTGCCGGCCAGCTGGTCGCTGGCATGGTCCGGGGTCCGGCCCACCCGGGCGTCCTGCGCGTGCACGCCGCGCTGGGCGTCCTTGAACAGCGAGTAGCCGGGGTGGCCCGGATCGTCCATGCGCGCGCCGTCGCGATCAGGGTTGTCCTGGCCGGTGTGGCGGCGCGCCGGCTCGCCCGGCTCAAGCGGCCCCCGCAGTTTGTCGTAGGCATCGATCACGCCGCCGGGAACGCCGCGCGAGATGACGGTAGCGCCCGTGCGAAAGCCGTCGATATCGCTGCGGTACTCGTGAATCATCCGCGCATTGGCGGCGGCCAGCTGCCGGGCGCTGCCCATCAGCAGGACGGATTCATCGCCGATGAACTGGCCCATCTTGTGGGAATCCACAGACGCGGCTGCGGCGGTGATGGGGTAACCCGGAATCAGGACGTTGAGCGCGCTGTTGCTGTAGTGCGCCTGAGACAAGGTGTCGATCTCGTGCTGCCTGGCATACACCCGCACTTCGCCAGAATGCGGCGAGGCCGCGCTGACTGCGTCGGCGGCCATCACGTGATTGACCACGCTGTGCCCGCCTTGCGGAATGCGGTGCCTGGAGAGGCTCACTGCACCATAGGCGTTGAAGGTTTCGCCCTTCAGCCCGTAATGGTGGGCGGTGATCTGGGCGAGTGAACCGCCCAGCGAATGGCCGGCGACCGTCACTGGGATATCGTGGCCAACGTTGTCGCTCAGGCGCTTCCCCTCATCCATGGCACGCCCGGTCAGGGCGATCGCCTGCGCCGCCTGGGGATTGCTGCGAGCCAGCACCATCGCTGCGTCGGTGAGCATGCCATCCTTGATGATCTCGGCCGTACCGCGATGGGCGACGATGAGTTCCTTGGAGTCAACGCGTTGATATAGGGTGCCTTGATAGCCGGTTCGCGGATCGCTTTCATGTTCACGGATCTTGTATTGATGCCGATTGAGATGGACGTTTTCTTCCTGACCAGGGATCCGTCGGCCGACGACTCTATCTTTGTAGGCATCATCGGCTAGCGCTGCGTAGTCCTGGCTGGTCATTGTCACGGGGATTTCTCAACCGCCGTGATCGATATTGAGAAGAGCGCGTCCCGCAAGCCAGGCCTGTATTCCGTCGGGTCGTCTTCGCCGCTGGAGGCGTAATCATCGATGGCGGGGATATCCGCGCCATCGATGGGACCTGCACGCGGATAATCTCGCAGCGGGTAATACCGCGTATACGTCTTCCCGGCCACGAGCTCCGGCGCATCCATGAACGTCAGGAAGCGCGTCTCTTCGTGCGCGCCGGTGGCCTTGAGCAGGGCGCCGGCCCCAGTGAATTCCCAGCGGCAAAGGCCGCGCCCGTAGTAGTCCTGATCCTGCATCCGGTCCAGGTAGAGGGTGCCCTGGTATTCCTCGTCGGAGATCCGGGTCAGCTCCAGCGGCTCCTGGCTGGTGATGCGCGAGGGCGTTCCGGTGGCCGGTTCGATATGCCCGCACTGTTCTTCATTGATCACGTCGTACTGGGCACTGCCACGGACGTGCTGGAAAGTGCCCGGGGCACCGTGGATGCGCAGGGTGACCTGGTACGCCTTGACCGGTGCGGGGTTGAGGGTGGCCAGCCCACGGCCGCCGGCGGCGATATCGGCTTCGGCGGTGGACAGGTCGCGGCTCGTGGCAGGCTCCGAACGGTTGCAGGCCGTCATCAGTACGGCGGACAGGCAGAACAGGGTCAATCGATTCAAGACGGCACTCCAGCCGGGTGGTCGCGCGAGTGGCTGCGCGGTGAAGACAAAAGGCGGCAGTACGGTGCGCGGTCAAGTCATGCTCGCAGCGCGTCAGAGGTGATTGTCACGGCTCAACTCTTGCCGCGCTGATTGAGATTGAGAAGAACCTACCCTGCAGCTTGGGCGCGAATTCCTGTGGATCAACCTCACCGCTCGACGGGTAGTTGTCGGGAATTTCAAGGTCTGGATGGTCCTCGATGGGCTTTACGCGCGGGTAGTCATCCTGAGGGTAATACCGCGTATACGTCTTCCCGGCCACAAGCTCCGGCGCATCCATGAACGTCAGGAAGCGCGTCTCTTCGTGCGCGCCGGTGGCCTTGAGCAGGGCGCCGGCCCCAGTGAATTCCCAGCGGCAAAGGCCGCGCCCGTAGTAGTCCTGATCCTGCATCCGGTCCAGGTAGAGGGTGCCCTGGTATTCCTCGTCGGAGATCCGGGTCAGCTCCAGCGGCTCCTGGCTGGTGATGCGCGAGGGCGTTCCGGTAGCCGGTTCGATATGCCCGCACTGGTCTTCATTGATCACGTCGTACTGGGCGCTGCCACGGACGTGCTGGAAAGTGCCCGGAGCACCGTGGATGCGCAGGGTGACCTGGTACGCCTTGACCGGTGCGGGGTTGAGGGCGGCCAGCCCACGGCCGCCGGCGGCGACATCGGCTTCGGCGGTGGACAGGTCGCGACTCATGGCAGGCTCCGAACGGTTGCAGGCCGTCATCAGGACGGCGGACAGGCAGAACAGGGTCAATCGATTCAAGACGGCACTCCAGCCGGGTGGTGGCGCGAGTGGCTGCGCGGTGAAGACAAAGGGCAGCACTACGGTGCGCGGTCAGGTCATGCCAGCAGCGCGTCAGAGGGAGGTTGCGTGTGCGTGGTCACGATCACGATCACGCCGACATGCCCCGGAAGACAGCCTGGGTTTCCGCAAGTTGCAGGCTCCGCTGTTCTGCCTGCTGGCTGGCCGCAGCCTGCAAGGCACGACTGCTCTCTTCCAGTGGCGTGTTCATCGCAGGAACGGTATCGACCGCGACACGCAGGTGGGCAGGGTCATCAACCCGGCCCTGCACTGCGAACGTGCGCTCCGCGTCGTTGCTCATCAGGACGGCATCAATGCGACTTCCGCCGGCGGCATGCATCCGGGTGGCCAGGCTGCCGGCCAGCTGGTCGCTGGCATGGTCCGGGGTCCGGCCCACCCGGGCGTCCTGCGCGTGCACGCCGCGCTGGGCGTCCTTGAACAGCGAGTAGCCGGGGTGGCCCGGTTCGTCCATGCGCGCGCCGTCGCGATCAGGGTTGTCCTGGCCGGTGTGGCGGCGCGCCGGCTCGCCCGGCTCAAGCGGCCCCCGCAGTTTGTCGTAGGCATCGATCACGCCGCCGGGAACGCCGCGCGAGATGACGGTAGCGCCCGTGCGCAAGCCGTCGATATCGCTGCGGTACTCGTGAATCATCCGCGCATTGGCGGCGGCCAACTGCCGGGCGCTGCCCATCAGCAGGACGGATTCATCGCCGATGAACTGGCCCATCTTGTGGGAATCCACAGACGCGGCTGCGGCGGTGATGGGGTAATCCGGAATCAGGACGTTGAGCGCGCTGTTGCTGTAGTGCGCCTGAGACAAGGTGTCGATCTCGTACTGCCTGGCATACACCCGCACTTCGCCAAAATGCGGCGAGGCCGCGCTGACTGCGTCGGCGGCCATCACGTGATTGACCACGCTGTGCCCGCCTTCCGGAATGCGGTGCCCGGAGAGGCTCACTGCGCCATAGGCGTTGAAGGTCTCGCCCTTCAGCCCGTAATGGTGGGCGGTGATCTGGGCGAGTGAGCCGCCCAGCGAATGGCCGGTGACAGTGACGTCGGGCGTGGGTATCCCGGATTCATTACCGAATCGTCTCGCTTCGATCATCGTGCGACCGACGAGCGCGATGGCTTGGCCAGCTTGTGGATTGCTCCGTGCGGATATCATTAGGGCATCAGTTGCGACCCCGTCCCTGATGAGCTGCTCCGTGCCCCTATGAGCTATGACAACTTCGTTGGTATTTGCGCGTTGATAGACGGTTCCCTGATAACCGGTGCGTTGGTCGTCAACATGCTCCAGAATTTTGTACTGTTGGCCATTCAAATAGATACGTTCTTCCTGGCCGGGCTCCCTTCGGCCTACTCTGCGATCAACGTATGCATCGTTTGCCAGCGCTGCATAGTCCTGACTTGTAATTGTCATGGCTTTATTTCGACGGCAGATATCTGGATCGAGAAGAGCTGGTCCTGCAGGTTCGGGGCATACTCAGTTCGCTGCTCGCGCCCTCGGGCCGCATAGTCCGCGATCGCAGGAAGCGAGGGATCATTATCGATCTGGCCCGCACGCGGATAATCGCGAAGCGGGTAATACCGCGTATACGTCTTCCCGGCCACCAGCTCCGGCGCATCCATGAACGTCAGGAAGCGCGTCTCTTCGTGCGCGCCGGTGGCCTTGAGCAGGGCGCCGGCCCCAGTGAATTCCCAGCGGCAAAGGCCGCGCCCGTAGTAGTCCTGATCCTGCATCCGGTCCAGGTAGAGGGTGCCCTGGTATTCCTCGTCGGAGATCCGGGTCAGCTCCAGCGGCTCCTGGCTGGTGATGCGCGAGGGCGTTCCGGTAGCCGGTTCGATATGCCCGCACTGGTCTTCATTGATCACGTCGTACTGGGCGCTGCCACGGACGTGCTGGAAAGTGCCCGGAGCACCGTGGATGCGCAGGGTGACCTGGTACGCCTTGACCGGTGCGGGGTTGAGGGCGGCCAGCCCACGGCCGCCGGCGGCGACATCGGCTTCGGCGGTGGACAGGTCGCGGCTCATGGCAGGCTCCGAACGGTTGCAGGCCGTCATCAGGACGGCGGACAGGAAGAACAGGGTCAATCGATTCAAGACTGCACTCCAGCCGGGTGGTGGCGAGTGGCTGCGCGGTGAAGACAAAGGGCGGCAGCACGGTACGCGGTCAGGCCATGCTAGCAGCGCACCACAACCGGACGTCGGGTGACCGGTCACGGATCACGCAGAGCGCTCAGTCCGCGTCGAATTCTTCAGGCGGACCGGCGCGGCAGGCCAGTACCAGCTGCGTGACGGCTTCAGCACTCATCGGCCGCGCCAGGTAGTACCCCTGTGCCTCGTTGCAGTTCCACAAGCGCAGCAGCGAAAGCTCGGCCTCGTGTTCGACGCCTTCGGCAACGGTGCGATAGCCCAGCTGGTGAGCGAGCTTGATGATGGCTTCCACCTTCAGGCGCGCGGTGCGGGATTTGGCCAGCCCGGTGACCAGGCTCTGGTCGACCTTGATGTGGCTGATCGGCACTTCGCTCAGGTACCCGAAGTTGCTGTAGCCGCTGCCGAAATCGTCGATGGCGATGCGCACCCCGGCAGCGGCCATCGCGCGCAGCTGGGGCAGGGCGGCGGGGTGGCTGTGCAGCCACTGCCCTTCGGTGATTTCCACTTCGATCTGTGACGCGGCGAGGCCGTGCAGCTGCAGGCGGTTGCCCATGCCGGCCCACAACTGCTCGTTGTCGAAATCGCGCGGCGACAGGTTGAGCGACAGTGCGAAGCCCGGCAGCAGTCGCTGCCAACGCGCGGCCTGCTCAAAGGCGTGTTCGATGACCCATTGGCTGAGGGCGGGCATGAGCGCCGTGCATTCCAGCACCGGAATGAACTCGCCGGGACTGATCGGACCCAGCATGGGGTGGGTCCAGCGCAGCAGCGCCTCGGCCGAGACCGGCTCGCCGGTGCCGAGATCGTAGCGTGGCTGGTAGACCAGGCTGAACTGGTCCTGCGCCAGCCCACGCGCCGCGTCCGACGCCAGCCGGTAGCGGCGGCGCAGGTGTGCATCGCGGTCGGCCGAGTACCAGCACAGGCAGGCATCGGTGTGCAGGGCATGGTTCAGCGCCACCATGCATTTGCGCAACAGGTCGTTGGCTTCGTCCGGATCGGCGTGGAAATCGCACAGCCCGGCATGGAACTGCGGCGACATCGGAATGCTGCCCACCATCAGCGGGCGTCGCATGCGTTCGCGCAGCCGACCCATCAGTGCCTCGGACTGGTCATGCGCGTGGTCGCGCAGCACGAACGCAAAGCAGGTAGAGGCCACGTGATACACCTGCACGCTGTCCTGCACCACTTCCTGCACGCGAAGTGCGGCCTGGCGCAGCAGCGATTCCACCGGCTTCAGGCCCAGTGCCTGGCCGGCGTCGTTGGCACTTTGCAGGTCGAACACATCCAGCAGCACGCCAGTGTAGCGGCTGGCGCCATCGCGGCGGCTAAGCACGCTCAGGTCGGCCTGGAACTGCTGGCGGTTCGGCAGGCCGCTGATCGGCTCGCGGCGGCCCACCGACATGGTCAGCTCCATCTGGTTCACCACGATCCGCGCCAGGGTCTGCAACTGGCGCTGCTCCTCGGCGGACAACTGCCTGGGTGCGCGGTCCATCAGGCACAGCGTGCCCAGCGCGATGCCGTTGCGGGTCACCAGCGGTGCCCCCGCATAGAAACGCATGCGCTCGGAACCCGAAACGAGCGGATTGTCGTGGAAGCGGGGGTCTTCGCGCAGGTCGCTGATCTGCAGGATCCCGGTGGACTGCAGCGCGCACGAGCAGATGGAATGGTGCCGATCGGTGCGCTCCAGGCTCAACCCGACCCGCGAAATGAAGCGCTGCGAGTCCGCATCGACAATCGAGATCAGCGCGATCGGCGTGCCGAAGGTGAAGGCCGCCAGTTCGGTGATCGGGTCAAGCGAACGGCCCAAGGCTGGATCCATCACATTCAGCGCTTCGATCAGCGCGACACGTTCAAGATCCTGGCTGCGGTCGAGCATCCGGTGCGTCCTGTCATTCGGAATACACAGGTACTATCCCGCCGCAGTTGCAGAGTTGGTGTGAAGTATTCCGTTCAGGGATGAAGCGTTCACGCCGATGCGGGTCACCCCGCCGGGACGGTACCGCGAAGAAGATCCACGAGCTGGCGCAGACGGTAGGGCTTTGGAATGAAGGTGACGTGGTCCGGCAGCGCTGGCAGCTGCGAGCGCGCAAACCCGGAGGCCAGGATCATCCGCGCATTGGGCAGACGTTCGGCCACGTGCTCGCTCAATTCCAGCCCGGTCATGTTGTTGGGCATGTTGATGTCACTGAACACGACATGGAAATCGCCGGTTTCATCAATGACGCGCAACGCATCGGGGCCGTCGTTGGCGGTGTGAACGTCGATCCCGAAGTCCCTCAACGCCATGCCGATGAGTTCGCGCAGCTGCTCCTGGTCTTCGACCATCAATACGCGGAGGGGCTCAGACATGTGCGGGTTCCTCAAGGGCAGGTAACAACAAACGGACCGTGGTGCCGCGTCCCGGGGCGGTCTGGACGTCGACGAAGCCATCGCACTGGGACACGAACCCGAACACCTGGCTCAGGCCGAGTCCGCTGCCCTTGCCCACCTCCTTGGTGGTGAAGAACGGCTCGCTTGCACGCTCGGCGACCTCCGGCGGCATGCCACTGCCTGCGTCGGTAACCGTAATGGCAACGTAACGGCGCTGGGTAGGCGTCGCCAGGTCCGGGGCGAGGCGTTCTTCGACCTGGGCGCTGAGCGTGATGGTCCCGCCCGACGGCATCGCCTCGCAGCTGTTCAGCAGCAGGTTCAGCACCGCAGTGTGCAACTGTACGCCATCGGTGCTGATTCGAGGTAGGTCGAAAGGCACTTCCGTACGCAGAAGAATGTTGGCCGGGCAGGCGCGCTGCAGCGAGTGCAGTTCGTCCTGCAGCAGGCGGGCAACCTGCAGGGGCTCGCGAATGAGGGTCTGGTCGGCCGAGAACGCAAGCAACTGGCGGGTCAGCAGCGAGCCCCGGTCGGCCGCTGCCTGGGCCAGCTCCGCCAGCTCGCGGGTACGGGCGTCGGCGACCGGCGCCATCGCGATCAGGTCCAGCGCGGTGCCGATGGTGGTCAGCAGGTTGTTGAACTCATGCGCCAGCCCGCGGGTCAGGCGACCCACGCCTTCGAACTGCTGAAGCTGTTCACGTGCGCGCTGGGCATCCTGCAGCAGCCGCTGGGCCTGGTAGCGCTCGGTAATGTCCTGGGTGACCTTGACGAAGCCGAGCAGGGCGCCGTCCTGGCGGACCGCTTCGATGACCTCGCTGGCACGGAACCGCTCGCCGCTGCGGCGCACCCGCCAGCCTTCGCCCACGAAACGGCCTTGGCTCCCGGCCTGCGCCAGGGTCTGCTGCGGCACGCCGTTGGCGCGGTCATCACTGCCGTAGAACAGCCCGACATGCTGGCCCAGTGCTTCTTCGGCGGTATAGCCCTTGACGCGTTCGCAGCCGCGGTTCCAGCTGCGGATGCAGCCGTGTGCGTCGAGCATGTAGATCGCGTGGTCGGAGACGTGATCGATCAACAACTGCAACTGCAGGCGATCATCAGCAAACGGCGCGATGTCGGTGATTGCCTGGACCACGGCGATGACGATACTCCCCCGGTAAGGGGCTGAACCCTAGAAGCGATGGTGTGAAGATAGTGTCAAGAACGTGGTTGGATACGTCGCCAACTGGCGGATATCGCACGCATTCACTGTTCGGTTACCATCGAACCCCTTTTTGCGTTGGAACCGTCTGGATGAATGCTGCGCCGACTGCCCGCGACCGCTGGATATGGCTGGCCTCGGCTGGGCTGATGGGCCTGACCATCGGCCTGGAGCTGGTGGTGCCGTTGGGCTACGCGGTGTGGCTGACCTATTTCATGGCGGTGGGGATCACCCTGTTCCAGCGGCGCCTGGAAGCGCCGATCCTGGTGGCGCTGGGTTCGTGCGTGCTGCTGGTGGTGGGCTACAACCTTGCACCGGCCAGCACCAATTCTGCATTTTCGTTCGTCAACCGCAGCATCGGCGGGGTCGCGTTCGTGCTGATGGCGCTGACCGTGGTCAAGGCGATCCAGGCGCGGCGTACCGCTGCCGACGCGCTGTGGCTGCAGGAGGGCGAGAACGACGTCACCGTGAGCCTGCGCGGCGACCCCGAGCCCGGCACCTTGGCCGATGCGGCCATGCGCTCGTTGTGCGCGCGCCTGAATGCGGATGTGGGCGCGCTGTACCGGCTGCAGGGCGAGCGCCTGGTCCTGGTGGGCGGCGCGGCGTTGCCGCCCGGACTCGCCGACAGCCTGCCGGCGCAGGCCGGGCAGTGGGGCGAGGTGCTGCGCGGCGGCGAGCCGCGCCGGCTGGAAGAAAGCGGGAGCGCGCTGGAAATCGAGACCGCGTTGGGCCGCACGCCCGTTCACCAGCGTCTGCTGGGTCCGATCACGGCCGATGGCGTGGTGGTCGGTCTGATCGAACTTGGCCGTGCGGGCGTGTCGCCGGCCCGTTCGCTGGAACTGGACCTGCTGCTGCAGTGCGCCGAGCCGGTCGGCATGGCCCTGCGCACCGCGCTGCTGCGCGCGCAGCTGGTGGAGCTGCTGGAAGAAACCCAGCGCCAGAGCGAAGAACTGCAGACCCAGCAGGAAGAGCTGCGGGTGGCCAATGAGGAACTGGAAGAGCAGAGCCGCAGCCTGCTGCACTCGCAGGCCAACCTGGAACAGCAGCAGGCCGAGCTGGAACAGACCAATGTGCAGCTGGAAGAGCGCACCCACGAGCTGGAAGCGCGCCAGCAGGCGCTGCTGGTGGCACAGGGCCAGCTGGTGCAGAACAGCCGCGAGCTGGAGGCGAGCTCGCGCTACAAATCCGAGTTCCTGGCCAACATGTCGCACGAGCTGCGCACGCCGCTCAACAGCGCGCTGATCCTGGCCAAGCTGCTGGCCGACAACAAGGACGGCACGCTGACCGCCGAACAGGTCAAGTATGCGCAGGCCATCCACTCCTCCAACAACGACCTGCTGGCGCTGATCAACGACATCCTTGACCTGTCGCGGATCGAAGCCGGGCATGTCGAGCTGGCCGAGGAAAACCTGGCGGTGTCCAGCGTGCTGCAGCGCCTGAAGGAAACCTTCGAGCCGCTGGCCGCCCAGAAGGGCCTGCTGCTGGAGATCCGGGCCGAGGACGATGCGCCCACCCAGCTGGTCGCCGACGGCCAGCGCCTGCAGCAGATCCTGAAGAACCTGCTGGCCAATGCGGTCAAGTTCACCGAGCATGGCAGCGTGTCGCTGGTCGTGCGCGGCGACCGGGCAGGGCGCATCCAGTTCGCCGTGACCGATACCGGGATCGGCATCGCCCAGGCGCAGACCGAGGTGATCTTCGAAGCCTTCCGCCAGGCCGATGGCAGCACCCGTCGCCGCTATGGCGGTACCGGGCTGGGCTTGTCGATCTCGCGTGACCTGGCCGCGCGCATGGGCGGCGATATCGCCGTGTCCAGTGAGCCCGGTCGTGGCAGCTGCTTTACCCTGACCCTGCCGCTGGCGGCGGGCGCCAGCGCCGCGCCGCTGGCCAGCGCGCCCGATGTGCGCCCGGCGCCCACGGCCAAACCGGCCGCGCCGACACCCCTGTTCGGCACCGGTCACGACGCGCCGACCGTGGCGCAGGGCCCGCGCGTGGCCGACGACCGCGGCCGCCGCAGCCGCGCGGGGCGCATGATCCTGGTCGTCGAGGACGACGTCGCATTCGCCGAGGCCCTGGTCGGCATGGCGCATGAGCTGGACTTCGACTGCGTGGTCGCGCAGAGCGCGGAGGAAGCGCTGGCGCTGGCCTCCGAGCTGCGACCGAACGGCATCCTGCTGGACATCGGCCTGCCCGATGTGTCCGGCCTGAGCGTGCTGGAGCGCCTGAAGCGCGACCCGGCCACGCGCCACATCCCGGTGCATGTGGTCTCCGGGCTGGAGCGTTCGCAGCTGGCGATGGAGCTGGGTGCGATCGGCTATGTCATCAAGCCGGCCACGCGCGAACGCCTGGTCGAGGCGATCCAGCAGCTGGAGGCGACCAGCGAGCGTGATGTACGCCGCCTGCTGATCGTCGAGGACGACAGCGCGCTGCGGTCCAACCTGCAGCTTCTGCTGGGACGCGACCAGCTGGAGATCACCGCGGTCGGCACCATCGCCGAGGCGATGGCCGAGCTGGCCAATTCCACCTTCGACTGCATGGTGACCGACCTGGCACTGCCCGACGGCACCGGCTACGACCTGCTGGAGCACATGGCCGGCAACGAGGCCCTGGGCTTCCCGCCGGTGATCGTCTACACCGGGCGTGCACTCACCCGCGACGAAGAGCAGCGCCTGCGCCGTTATTCCAAGAGCATCATCATCAAGGGCGCACGCTCCCCCGAGCGCCTGCTCGACGAGGTGACCCTGTTCCTGCACAGCGTGGAAGCCTCGCTGCCAAGCGACCAGCAGCGCCTGCTGCGCGAAGCGCGCCGCCGCGATGCAGTGCTGGACGGGCGCACCGTGCTGCTGGCCGAGGACGATGTGCGCAACATCTTCGCGTTGTCCAGCGTGCTCGAGCCGCTGGGGGTCAAGCTGGAGATTGCCCGCAACGGCCGCGAGGCGCTGGATCGGCTGGGCCCGGAGATCGACCTGGTGCTGATGGACATCATGATGCCGGAGATGGACGGGCTGACCGCGATGCGCGAGATCCGCAGCGACAACCGCTGGCGCGACCTGCCGATCATCGCGCTGACCGCCAAGGCCATGCCCGACGACCGCGAGCACTGCCTGCAGGCCGGCGCCAACGACTACATCGCCAAGCCGATCGACGTGGACAAGCTGGTATCGCTGTGCCGTGTGTGGTGCTCGCGCCGATGAACGACAGCGAGCTGTTCGACCTGGAGCTGCGCCTGCTCCTGGAGGCGGTGTACCAGCGCTACCACTACGACTTCCGCAACTATGCGCTGGCGTCGCTGCGGCGGCGCATGCGCCATGCGATGGCGCGGTTCGAGTGCCCCAGCATGGGCGCCCTGCAGCACCGCCTGCTGCACGAGCCGGAAACGTTCGCGCAGGCGATGCAGTACTTCACCGTGCAGGTGTCGGAGATGTTCCGCGACCCCGCGTATTTCCGCATGCTGCGCGAGCACGCCATTCCCGTGCTGCGCACCTATCCGTCGATCAAATTGTGGATCGCCGGTTGCAGCACCGGGGAAGAAGTGTGGTCGCTGGCGATCCTGCTGCACGAAGAGGGGTTGCTGGACCGCGCGATCATCTACGCCACCGACATCAACCCGGAGGCGCTGGCGGCAGCCGAGGCCGGTGCGTTCCCGATCGACCGGATCGCCCAGTTCAGCCGCAACTACCTGGAGGCCGGTGGCAGCACGTCGCTGTCGGACTACTACAGCACCGGCTATGGCAACGTGGTGTTCGACCGCCGGCTCAAGCGCAATATCGTGTTCGCCGACCACAGCCTGGCCACCGACACCGTGTTCTCCGAGGTGCACCTGGTGTCATGCCGGAACGTGCTGATCTACTTCCAGCGCGCCCTGCAGGACCGCGCCATCGGCCTGTTCCTCGAGGCCCTGGTGCACCGCGGTTTCCTTGGCCTGGGCAGCAAGGAGTCGCTGCAGTTTGGCGAGCACGCGAATGCGTTCGAGGCCTGCGCCCGCGAACAGCGCCTGTACCGGAAGCTGGCCTGATGCACGCCGAGTCCTCGCAGCCCGCCATCGAACTGATCGTGGTCGGCGCCTCGGCCGGCGGCGTCAGCGCGCTGCAGCAGCTGCTGGCGGCGTTGCCGGCCGAATTGCCGATGCCGGTGCTGGTGGTGCTGCACCTGCCGCGCGATCGCCCCAGCGGCATTGCCGGCCTGCTCGACGTCGGCTGCGCGCTGCCGGTGCGCGAGGCCGAGGACAAGCAGGCCCTGCTGCCCGGCACGGTGACGTTCGCGCCGCCGGATTACCATCTGCTGGTGGAAGATCGTGACAGCGTGGCGCTGTCGGTGGATCCGCTGGTGCTGTTCTCGCGGCCGGCGATCGACCCGCTGTTCGAAAGCGCGGCCGATGTGTTCGGCAGCGGCGTGCTGGCGATCCTGCTGACCGGGGCCAGCAACGATGGCAGTGTCGGCGTTGCCCGGGTACGCCACGCCGGTGGCCAGGCCTGGATCCAGAGTCCCGACGATGCCTATTCCCCGATCATGCCGGCCGCAGCGCTGGCGCATGCCGGCGCTGATGCCGTGCTGACCCTTGTATCCCTATGTTCGCGTATGAAAGGCCTTGCACGATGAACCTGATTGCGCCCACCCCCACGGCCGCCACCGAACGCGTCAACCTGCTGATCGTCGACGACGTGCCGCAGAACCTGGTGGCGATGGAGGCACTGCTGCGCCGCGACGGGCTGGACATCCTGTGTGCCGCCTCCGGCGCCGAAGCGCTGGAACTGCTGCTGGAGCATGAAGTGGCGCTGGCGCTGCTGGACGTGCACATGCCCGAGATCGACGGGTTCTCGCTGGCCGAACTGATGCGCGGTTCGCAGCGCAGCCGCGACGTGCCGATCATCTTCCTGACCGCCTCGCCGAACGACCCGGTGCGCGCGTTCAAGGGCTATGAAAGCGGCGCGGTGGATTTCCTGCACAAGCCGATCGAGCCGCAGGTGATCATGAGCAAGGTCAATGTGTTCATCGAGCTTTACCAGCAGAAGCAGTTGCTGAAGGCGCGCAACCAGGCGCTGGAGCATGCGCTGACCTTGAACGAAACGATGATGGCGGTGCTCACCCACGACCTGCGCACGCCGCTGTCGGCCATCCTGCTGTGCGCGGACAAGCTGGCGCTGGACGTGCCGGGCGATCCGTCGGTGCAGCAGACCCTGGTACACCTGGAAAACAGCGCCGTGCGCATGGCGCGCATGGTGGAGCAGCTGCTGGACTTTTCGCGCATCCGCAGCGGTGGCCTGCGCCTGCAGCAGGTGGAGTGCGACCTGGCCGAAGTGGCGGCAGCGGTAGTCAGCGAAATGGGCCGCGCCCATCCGCAGGCGCAGATCGAGTTGCAGGTGGAAGGCGACACGCGCCTGCACGGCGATCCGGACCGGCTGGCGCAGCTGCTCTCCAACCTGGTGGGCAATGCGGTGCTGCACGGCGGCAGTGCGCCGGTGCTGGTCGCGGTGCGCGGCCTGCAGGGCGATGCGCTGCGACTGCAGGTACGCAACGCCGGGCAGATTCCCGAGGCATTGCTGCCGCGGCTGTTCGAACCGTTCAAGGCCAGCTTCCACGACAGCCGTGGGCTGGGCCTGGGGTTGTTCATTGCCCATGAGTTTGCCCGGGCGCATGGCGGGATCCTGGCCGCACGCAACCTGGACGGCGAGGTGCTGTTCGAAACCGGGCTGCAGCGGCGCGCCGGGTGACAGGGCGACCCTGCTGCCGCGGTTGACGGGCATGGCCTTCGTCAGTTGACGGGCATGGCCCGTCACTACGGTAAACTGGGGGTATGTCGCCCTCTCTCCGCAAGTCGTCTACGCCGCTGATCGATGCCCAGGTGCATGTCGAAGGGTTCGTGCAGGTGCGCGAGGCGCGGCGCTCGGAGCTGGTTGAAGATTACGTGGAATTGATCGCCGACCTGATCGCCGACGGCCGTGAGGCCCGGCAGGTGGATATCGCCACCCGGCTGGGCGTGGCGCAGCCAACCGTCGCCAAGGCGCTCAAGCGGCTGGTCAAGGAGGGCTGGGCCGTGCAGCGGCCGTACCGGGGGGTGTTCCTGACGCCGGCGGGTGAGCAGCTGGCGGTGGAGATGCGGGCCCGGCACCAGACCGTGGAGCGCTTCCTGCTGGCGCTGGGGGTGGACGCCGATTCGGCGCGGCGCGATGCCGAGGGCATCGAACACCACGTCAGCGAAGCCACCCTGGCCGCGTTCGAGGCCTTTCTGCGCAAGGCCGACGCCGGTGGTTGAGCGCCTGCCCGCGCCGCCGCCGTTGGGCGTGCCGGTGCACGACCAGGACGAATACTGGATGCACCAGGCGCTGCGCCTTGCCGAACGTGCGGAACGTGAGTTCAACGAGATCCCGGTGGGCGCGGTGCTGGTCGCGGCCGACGGCAGCGTGCTGGGCGAGGGCTGGAACCTCAACATCGCCGACCACGACCCCAGTGCGCATGCCGAGATCGTGGCGATGCGCCAGGCGGGCAGGGCGCTGGCCAACCATCGGCTGCTGGGCAGTACGCTGTATGTCACCCTGGAGCCGTGCGCGATGTGCGCCATGGCCGTGGTGCATGCGCGGGTGGCGCGGCTGGTCTACGCCGCCAGCGATCCCAAGACCGGCGCCTGCGGCAGTGTGTTCGACCTGCTTGGCGACCCGCGCCACAACCATCGCGTGGACGTGCACGGCGGGGTGCTGGCCAAGGACGCGGGGACCCGCCTGACCAATTATTTCCGCGCCAAGCGCGGCAAGCCGCCGCTGCTGCTGCCATGACACCGGCCGGCGGCTGGCGCTACGCGATATCATGGTCCTCTCGTAGACAAGGTTTGAACACATGGCCGACAACGGCGCCGAAGGCGAACGACTGATCTGGATCGACCTGGAAATGACCGGTCTGGATACCGACAACGACGCGATCATCGAGATCGCCACCGTGGTCACCGACGCGCAGTTGAACGTGCTGGCCGAAGGCCCGGAACTGGCCATCCACCAGCCGGTGGAGCGGCTGGAGGCCATGGACGAGTGGAACCGCAACCAGCACCGCCGCTCCGGGCTGTGGCAGCGGGTGGTGGACAGCCAGGTCACCCTGGCCCAGGCCGAGGCGCAGACGGTGAACTTCCTGGCGCAGTGGATCAAGGCGGGCGCATCGCCGATGTGCGGCAACTCGATCTGCCAGGACCGTCGTTTCCTGCACCGTGAAATGCCGCGGCTGGAGAAGTACTTCCATTACCGCAACCTGGACGTATCCACGGTCAAGGAACTGGCGCGGCGCTGGGCCCCTGCGGTGGCTGCTGGCGTGGGCAAGACCTCCAGCCACACCGCGCTGAGCGACGTGCACGACTCGATTGCCGAACTGCGCCACTATCGCCAGTTCATGGGCGCGCTGTCGGGGCTGTCGGCGGCCTGAGGGGCGTCGCATGGCTGAGACGTTCGTGAGGGCCGGCCAACGGCCGGCGCTACCGGTGCCTCCGGTTCCGTCGGGCGGGGGTATGATCGGGTGATGAGCCATATCGTCCGGATCCTCCCGCCGCCGCTGGAAGCGAAGATCGCGCCTGCGTCCAGGGACTGGGCCGACCTCGAGCGGGCCGTCGCGCTGCTCGAGTCGCCTACGTTGACCGCCAAGATGGCGAACCTGGTCGGCTCGCCGCTGGAGTTCGCGGTCCGGAAGCTGCCGGACGTGGTGTCGCGCCGCATCCACGGCGCGGTCGAGGCGGCGCTGTTCAAATCGGCCCAGGCCGCGCTGTGGAGCATGGACAACACGCCCGGCAAGGCGGCCTCGACGCGCTGGCACAAGGCGGCCGCAGCCGCCACCGGCGCGCTTGGCGGCGCCTTCGGTTTCACCGCGCTGTTCCTGGAACTGCCGGTGTCCACCACCATCATGATGCGCTCGGTCGCCGACGTGGCCCGCAGCGAAGGCTTCGACCTGAGCGAGATGGGCACGCGCCACGCCTGCCTGGAAGTGTTCGCGCTGGGCGGCAACTCCGGACAGGACGATGCCAGCGAGACCGGCTACTACATCACCCGGGGCTTCACCGCCGAGGTGATGCGCCACCTGTCGGCCGAACTGGCCGGTGCGGCGGTGGGCGGCGGGGGCGTGATGATCGGCCTGACCCCGAAGGAAGCCGGCAAGTGGCTGGCCAAGATCGTGGAGAAGGTCGCGGCCCGTTTTGGCGTGGTGGTGACCGAAAAGTTCGCCGCGCAGGCCGTGCCGGTGATCGGCGCGGTCGCCGGCGCCACCCTCAATACTATGTTCACCGACTACTACCAGGACATGGCGCGCGGCCATTTCATCGTGCGCCGGCTGGAAAAGCAGTACGGCTACGAAACCGTCCGCGCCGCGTACAACCAGCTCGCAGGCCAAACCCCGTAGCGACAGGCCCTGCGTGTCCCAGGCGGTCCTGGCGTCGGATCATTGCACCCACGGCACAACTGTTTTGCCGCCATGGCGCTTTTTGCCGCGTCGGGTCGTCCCCATTCTTGGCACAGTCGTTTACCAAGGACCTCCCCCCATGCTGTTCACCCCCTACCGCCTCGGCCCGCTGACGCTGCCCAACCGCATCGTGATGCCGCCGATGACCCGCTCCCGCGCGGCCAGCGGCAACGTCGCCACGCCGATGATGGCCAGGTACTACGCCCAGCGCGCCTCGGCCGGCCTGATGGTCAGCGAAGGCACCCAGATCAGCCCGCAGGGGCAGGGGTACGCCTGGACCCCGGGCATCCACGATGACGCCCAGGTTGCCGGCTGGCGCGGCGTCACCGACGCGGTGCACGCGGCCGGCGGGCGCATCTTCGCCCAGCTCTGGCACGTGGGCCGGGTCTCGCACGTCGCCCTGCAGCCCGATGGCGCCGCACCGGTGTCGGCCTCGGCACTGCAGGCCGACGGGGTCAAGGTATTCGTCGACGTGGCCGGCAGCGGGCCGCAGGGTGGGGTGGGGGAAATGGTCCAGCACTCCATGCCCCGCGCCCTGGATAGTGCCGAGATCCCGCAGATCGTGCGCGATTATGCGCTGGCAGCGCGCCGTGCGATGGATGCGGGCTTCGATGGGGTGGAACTGCACGGCGCCAATGGCTACCTGATCAATCAGTTCATCGACTCCGGTTCCAACCAGCGTACCGACGGCTACGGTGGTTCGCTGCAGAACCGCCTGCGCTTCCTGCGCGAAGTAGCCGCAGCCGTCGCCGCCGAAGTGGGCGCCGACCGTGTCGGCGTGCGCCTGGCCCCGCTGACTACCCTGCAGGGCGCCGTGGACGACACCCCGCAGGCCACCTACCTGGCCGCCGCGCACATCCTGGACAGCATCGGCGTGGCCTACCTGCATATCGCCGAAGCCGACTGGGAAGACGCCCCGGTCATGCCCGTGGCATTCAAGGAAGCGCTGCGCATGATCTACCGCGGCACCCTGATCTACGCCGGCAAGTACACCGTCGAGCGCGCCGAGGAAGCGCTGGCCAACGGCTGGGCCGACCTGATCGGCTTCGGTCGTCCCTTCATCGCCAACCCCGACCTGCCGCTGCGCCTGCAGTACGGACTGGCGTTGAACGCCCCTGACAAGGCGACGTTCTTTGGCGGCGCCGAACCCGGGTTCACCGATTACCCCAGCGCCGAAACAATCGAAGCGTAGTGACACGCCACGCGTGTCACGCGGAGCCCGAACACAAAAAACCCCGCCGAAGCGGGGTTTTTCGTTATCAGCCCTTGGCCTTCAACTTGGCCAACCGCAGCCAGGTATCCACCACGGTGTCGGGATTCAACGACACCGACTCGATGCCTTCCTGCATCAGCCATTCGGCCAGGTCCGGATGGTCGGACGGGCCCTGCCCGCAGATGCCGACGTACTTGCCCTTGGCGCGTGCCGCCTTGATCGCCATCGACAGCAGCTTCTTCACCGCCGGGTTCCGTTCGTCGAACAGGTGCGCCACGATCGACGAATCGCGGTCCAGGCCCAGGGTCAGCTGGGTCAGGTCGTTCGAACCGATCGAGAAGCCATCGAAGATGTCCAGGAACTCATCGGCGAGCAGCGCGTTGGACGGCACCTCGCACATCATGATGATCTTCAGGCCGTTCTCGCCCTGCTTGAGGCCATTCTGCTCCAGTACCTCGACGACCTTGCGGCCTTCTTCCAGGGTACGCACGAACGGAATCATCACCCACAGGTTGTCCAGGCCCATCTCGTTGCGCACGCGCAGCACGGCCTTGCATTCCAGCGCGAAGGCGGCCGAGAAGCTCGGGTCGACGTAGCGGCTGGCGCCGCGGAAGCCGATCATCGGGTTCTCTTCGTGCGGCTCGTAGTTGCTGCCGCCGATCAGGTTGGCGTACTCGTTGGACTTGAAGTCCGACAGGCGCACGATCACCGGGTTCGGCGCCACCGACGCGGTCAGCGTGGCGATGCCTTCGGCCAGGCGGTTGACGTAGAAGCTGACCGGATCGGCATACCCGGCGATCTTCTCGTCGATCTTCTTCTTCGTGGCCGCATCCTGGCGGTCGTATTCCAGCAGCGCGTTGGGATGGATGCCGATGTGGCTGGCAATGATCATCTCCAGGCGGGCCAGGCCGATGCCGGCGTTCGGCAGCTGGCCGAAGTCGAAGGCACGTTCCGGGTTGGCCACGTTCATCATGATCTTCAGCGGCGCAGGCGGCATGTTGCCCAGGTCCGTGGTGGTGCGTTCGAAGTCCAGCTTGCCTTCGTAGATGAAGCCGGTGTCGCCCTCGGCGCAGCTGACCGTCACTTCCTGGCCGTCCTGCAGCACCTGGGTGGCGTTGCCCGAGCCGACCACGGCCGGCACGCCCAGCTCACGCGCGATGATCGCCGCGTGGCAGGTACGGCCACCGCGGTTGGTGACGATGGCCGAAGCGCGCTTCATCACCGGCTCCCAATCGGGGTCGGTCATGTCGGCGATCAGCACGTCGCCCGGCTGCACGCGCGCCATGTCGTCCAGCGACTTGACCACGCGGGCCACGCCGGCACCGATCTTGGCACCCACCGCGCGGCCCTCGGCCAGCACCTTGCCGTCCTTCTGGTTCAGCGCGAAGCGCTCGATCTGCGTGGCATGGCCCCGCGACTTCACCGTTTCCGGACGCGCCTGCACGATGAACAGCTTGCCGCTCACGCCGTCCTTGGCCCACTCGATATCCATCGGGCGGCCGTAATGCTTTTCGATGATCAGCGCCTGCTTCGACAGCTCCTGCACATCCTCGTCGCTGATCGAGAAGGTGTTGCGGATCTCCACCGGGGTGTCTTCGATGCGCACGCGCTCACCGGGCACGTCCGAATACACCATGCGGATCGCCTTGCTGCCCAGCGAGCGACGCAGGATGGCCGGCTTGCCCGCATTGAGCGTGGGCTTGTACACGTAGAACTCGTCGGGGTTGACCGCACCCTGCACGACCATTTCGCCCAGGCCGAAGCTGGAGGTCACGAAGACCACGTCGCGGAAGCCCGATTCGGTGTCCAGGGTGAACAGCACGCCCGACGACCCCACGCCCGAGCGCACCATCAGCTGCACGCCGGAGGACAGGAACACGTCTTCGTGCTTGAAACCATGGTGCACGCGGTAGGCGATGGCACGGTCGTTGTACAGCGAGGCGAACACTTCCTTGACCTTGTGCACGACATCGTCGGCACCGGTCACGTTGAGGAAGGTTTCCTGCTGGCCGGCGAAGGAGGCATCGGGCAGGTCTTCCGCGGTGGCCGAGGAGCGCACGGCCACGGCCACGTCGCCGCCGCCGTTCTCGTCGCACAGCTGCCGGTAGGCGCTGCGGATGTCCTGGTCCAGCTGCGGCTGCAGCGGCGCGTCGATCACCCAGCCGCGGATTTCCTTGCCGGCGGCGGTGAGCGCGGCCACATCTTCCACGTCCAGCGTGGCCAGCTTGTCGAAAATGCGCTTGGAAAGATCGTTATGCGCGATGAAGTCCTTGAAGGCTTCAGCGGTGGTCGCATAACCGCCGGGGACGGACACCCCCAGCCCGGCAAGATTGCCGATCATTTCGCCCAGCGACGAATTCTTGCCGCCTACGCGGGCCAGGTCGGCCAAGCGCAGTTCGTGCAACCACAGGATATTCTCGTTCAAGCGCGATGCTCCGTTTGGCCATCGCCCGAGGCGGGCTTAATGGCCACGTCCGTAGGAAGAAGCCGATATGATGCCGGGCAGACCGCCGTCGGCACAAGCTTGTATCGTCGGCCTTTTTAAGCTTCAGAGGGGTTAAAAGCCGTATGTCGACGATCCGTCCGGTCTTCTACGTATCCGATGGAACCGGTATCACCGCTGAAACCATTGGGCATAGCCTGCTCACCCAGTTCTCCGGGTTCAGCTTCATTACCGACCGCATGTCGTTCATCGACGACCCGGAAAAGGCGCGCGAAGCCTGTGAACGGATCCGCGCGGCGGGCGAGCGCTACCAGGTCCGGCCGATCGTGGTCAGTTCCTGCGTGGACAGCGGACTGAGCATGATCCTGGCCGAAAGCGGCGGGTTGATGCTGGACGTGTTCGCCCCCTTCATCGAGCCGCTGGAGCGCGAACTGGCCGTCAACCGGCATTCCCGGGTGGGCCAGGCGCATGGCATGGTGGACTTCGAGACCTACCACCGGCGCATCAACGCGATGAACTTCGCGCTGACCCATGACGACGGGATCGCCATCAACTACGACGACGCCGACGTGATCCTGGTAGCGGTATCGCGGGCCGGCAAGACCCCGACCTGCATCTACCTGGCCCTGCATTACGGGGTCCGCGCGGCCAACTACCCACTGACCGACGAGGACCTGGAGCACGATCGCCTGCCGCCCCGCCTGCGCCCTTACCGCAACAAGCTGTTCGGCCTGACCATCGACCCGGACCGGCTGCAGCAGATCCGCCAGGAGCGTCGCCCCAATTCGCGCTATGCCAACCTGGAGACCTGCCGCCGCGAGGTGGCGGCGGCCGAGACCATGTTCCGCATGGAGCGCATTGCGACCCTGAGCACCACCCATACCTCGATCGAGGAGATCTCGAGCAAGGTGTTGACCACGCTGGGATTGCGGCGCGAGTTGTATTAACGGAAGGCGTCACGACCAACGGTCGTGACCTACCGGTCCGCCTGCGGCGTCCCCACCTGTGTCCTACCAACGTGTAGGATCGGATTCATGGCCCAGGCATCGCCCCGCATCGAACGTATCCCCCGGCTCAGTCGGCTCAGCTGGCTGATGGGTCTGTACGCGGAGAACTATCGCCATCTGGTGCGGTTGTTCGAACCGGCCGACCTGGCCGCCGGCAGCTATGTATCGTCGGTGGGCGATGGCCTGGACGTGCGCCTGGATGTGATCGAATGCCATCGCTACACGGTCGAGCTGCGCCTGACCTACGATTTCGCCGACCCGGTCACCGGGCAGCCCGACCCCTCGGCGTATGTGCGCCTGTACCGTGACGCCCGCCAGGCCGAGACCACCCATTGCTATGTCGGCCGGCGCTGGCAGGACGTGGTGGGGATGTACCCGCCGCCGGCCGAGCTGATCAGCCACCGCATGCGCATGAACACCTTCCTGGGCAAATGGCTGGAATACCTGGCCGAGCGCGGCCACGGCGTGGCCACACTGCGCCGCGATGGCGACGCCGCGCCCGCACCCTCCGATGCCCGCCGCACCCAACTTGCCAGCTGACCCATGCCCTATACCCCGATCGTAGCCACGCTGGGCTACGTGCTGT
The DNA here is from genome assembly GCF_044543385.1 of Stenotrophomonas sp. NPDC077420. Classification (NCBI taxonomy): domain Bacteria; kingdom Pseudomonadati; phylum Pseudomonadota; class Gammaproteobacteria; order Lysobacterales; family Lysobacteraceae; genus Stenotrophomonas; species Stenotrophomonas sp. NPDC077420. Next base: position 257,781 of record NZ_JBITVZ010000004.1, on the reverse strand, counting down.
CGCCCGATGGCCGCCAGGCCCTGATGATCCACCGCAACGCGCGGCCCGGCGACCAGCACCTGGGCAAATACAACGGCCTGGGCGGCAAGGTCGAGCGCGATGAAGACGTGGCCGCCGGCATGCGCCGCGAGATCCTGGAAGAGGCCGGCATCGAGTGCGGGCGCATGCGGATGCGCGGCACGATCAGCTGGCCGGGGTTCGGCAGGGCTGGCGAAGACTGGTTCGGGTTCGTGTTCGTCATCGACGATTTCACCGGCACGCCGCTGACCTCCAACCCGGAAGGCACCCTGGAATGGGTGGACGTGGACAAGCTGGAAACCCTGCCACTGTGGGAGGGCGACCGCCAGTTCCTGCCGCTGGTGTTCGATGCCGACCCGCGTCCGTTCCACGGGGTCATGCCCTACCGCGATGGCGCCATGCAGGGGTGGTCGTATACCCGTCTGTAGGGATGTGCCGCGTTATCCACAGGGGGTGTGGATGACCGGTGCGTAAGTTTGTGGATAAGCCCCGGCATCGACCAGCACCCCTTGCTGTCAAGATGGGTGGCGAAAAATTCACCGCAGGTCGACGCGGCGTGAGGGCTGCGCGAACGCCGACCGGAGCGTGAAGGCTGTCGCGGTTTGGCCCGCTCGCGGTACTCTTCCTGCATTGTCGTCATCCGAGCCTCCATGAAACGTCACTTCACGATGCTGCGCGAATTCCAGCTGGCCGACTGGTTCACCCTGGCCAATGCGTTCTGCGGCACCGGCGCGGTCTTCGCGGCCATGCGCTTCCTGCAGGATGGCGAGCGCAGCTACCTGCTGTTCGGCATGGCGTTGATCCCGCTGGCCTTCATCTTCGACGCCCTGGACGGGCGCATCGCGCGCTGGCGCAAGTCCAGTTCGACCCTGGGCCGCGAGCTGGATTCGCTGTCGGACGTGATCTCCTTCGGCGTGGCCCCGGCCTCGCTTGCGTATGCCTGCGGCATGCAGGGGGGATGGGACTGGCTGGTGCTCAGCTATTTCGTGTGCTGCGGGGTCAGCCGCTTGGCCCGTTACAACGTGACCGCCGAGGCGCTGGCAGGCGAGGGCGACAAGGTGCCGTACTTTGAAGGCACCCCGATTCCGACCAGCCTGGCGCTGGTGGTGGTACTGGCGGTCGCCGCCAGCATGGGCGCGATCGGCCATGAGCTGTGGCTGGGACGCTGGCAGCTGGGCCCGTGGCAGCTGCACCCGCTGGTGCTGCTGTTCGCCCTGTCCGGGTCGCTGATGATCAGCAAGACCCTGCGCATTCCCAAGCCGTGAGCCGGAGCCCGACCATGCTGCCGTCGCTGTCCCGTCGCCCTGGAGCCGTCCTGTGAGCACCGCCGGCAGCGGCCATGACGCCGGCGACTTCGAGGCGCTGGCGCGGCAGTACTTCAGCGCCTGGGGCGATGCGCTGCGCCATGCGGCGGTTCCGGGGGCCGGCGACGGCGCCGCGCCGGGCAGCTGGCAGCAGACCATCGAAGGCTGGGCGCAGCTGATGTCCGCCCCCGGCAATCGCCAGTCGGAAGACGCGGTGCACCGCTTCCGCGAACAGGCCGGCGGCTGGTACGGCACCATGCAGCAGGTGGCGGCTCGTTTTGCGGGCCAGGATGCCAGCAGTGCCGACATCGCCCAGGCCTGGCGCGAAGCCGTTGAAGGGCAGGGCGACGGTCTTCTCAAATGGATGCTGCAGGGCGCGCGCGGCCACACCCAGCCCGGTGGGCCGGACCTGCTCGGGCTGCTGGAGCGCCTGCAGCAGGAACTCGGCCCGTGGCTGCAGAGCCCGGCGTTCGGTCCTGGTCGTGAGCATCAGGCGCGCTGGCAGGCGCTGCTGCGCGCCCAGCAGGAATTCCAGGGCCACGCCGGCGACTACGTGGACCAGATCAAGCAGGCGCTGGACGACGCCTTCGCGCTGTTCGAGCAGCGCCTGGCCGAACACGAACAACCGGGTAACCAGCTGACCAGTGCGCGCGCGCTGTTCGACCTGTGGATCGAGGCGGCTGAGGACGCCTACGCCAAGGTCGCCCTGTCCGAGCCGTTCCAGCAGGTGTATGCGTCGCTGGGCAATGCGCAGATGCGCGTCCGCGCGGGTGCCCAGCAGGAGGTCGAGCGGCTGTGCGAGGCGGTCGGCCTGCCGACCCGGACCGAAATGGATGCCGCGCACCGGCGCATCACCGAGCTGGAGCGGCTGGTGCGGCGCTTGGCTGCTGCGGCCGGGCCGGCACCGGCACCGGCGCCGGCAGCGGCCAGGCCGGTGAAGAAGGCCGCGAAGAAGGCGGCAAAGACACCGGCAGCGAAGCCAGCCGCCAGGCCGCGCGCGCGCAAGGCGGCGCCGTGAAGGGGCCACTGGGCTTCAATGCCGAAGACCTGCTGCAGGAAACCCTGTCGATGCAGCGCAAGCTGATGGACGGGTTGAAGCTGCTGCCCTCGGTGGAGGACGTGGATTACGGCGCGACCCAGCGCGAGGAAGTCTGGCGCGACGGCAAGGTCACCCTGTACCGCTTCGTCGGCGAACAGGCGCCGGTCCAGCGCACCCCGCTGCTGATCGTCTACGCCCTGGTGAACCGGCCCTACATGGTCGACCTGCAGGCCGACCGTTCGCTGGTGCAGCGACTGCTGGCGCTGGGCCAGGACGTCTACGTGCTGGATTGGGGCTACCCCCACCGTTCCGAGCGTTACCAGACCCTGGAGGACTACCTGCTGCGGTTCGTCGACGGCGCGGTGGACCACCTGCTGGCCGCCAACGACGGCGCGCCGGTCAACATGCTCGGGATCTGCCAGGGCGGTGTGTTCGCACTGTGCTATGCGGCCCTGCGCCAGCACAAGCTGGCCAACCTGATCACCATGGTCACCCCGGTCGATTTCCATACCCCGGACAACATGCTGTCGCACTGGGCGCGGCAGGTGGACGTGGACCTGCTGGTGGACACGCTCGGCAACATCCCGGCCGACCTGATGAATGCCAGTTACCTGATGCTCAAGCCGTTCCGGCTCAACATCCAAAAGTATGTCGGCCTGCTCGACATCCTCGACGACAAGGCCGCGCTGCAGGATTTCCTGCGCATGGAGAAGTGGATCTTCGATTCGCCCGACCTGGCCGGTGAAGCCTTCCGCGACTTCATCAAGCAGTTCTACCAGGGCAACGGGCTGATGCACGACGGGGTGCGGATCGGCGAGGAGCAGGTGGACCTGCGCCAGGTCACGCTGCCGGTGCTGAACATCTATGCCGAACAGGATCACCTGGTGCCGCCGGACGCGTCGCGCGCGATGCGTGGGCGGATCGGCAGCGGCGATTACACCGAAAGCAGCTTCCGCGGCGGCCATATCGGCATCTACGTGTCCGGGCGCGCCCAGCGCGAGGTGCCCGGCACCATTGCGGCATGGCTGGCTGAGCGGCGCTGAAGGCCGGGTTCAACGCATGGGCTGCACACCGGCTGCGTTACCGTCATCCCGATCACCGTTGGAGGATCTCGCCATGAACACTACCGCCCCCCGCACGCTGTCGCGTTCGCTCAACGACCGCATGATCGCCGGGGTGATGGGCGGAATCGCCCACCGTTTCGGCTGGAGCCCGACCCTGCTGCGGGTCCTGTTCGTGCTGGTGTCGCTGGCCTCGGCGGCCTTCCCCGGCATCCTGGTGTACCTGGTGCTGTGGCTGCTGATCCCCAACGAGGCCGATTGAGCCTGCCGCGACCGGCCCTGCGCGCGCTGCAGGGGCTGGGCGCGCTCTGGACCGCGCCCAACACCCTGGTCGGCCTGCTGGGCGGACTGGCCGGGATGCTGGCGGGTGCGCGCCCCTACTGGCGCCGGGGCGACTGCGCGCTGGTGTTCCGCGAGTACCCGTGGGGCCCGGGTGGGGCGATCACCCTGGGCAATGTGATCCTGCACACCGGCCCGCAGCTGGAGGTGCCGTGCCGCACCTACGCGCACCAGGCCGGGCAGTGCAGCGAGCCGGTGATTTCGCTGCACGACCACGAACGCGCCCACGTCTTCCAGTACCTGGTGCTGGGGCCGTTCTACCTGCCGGTGTACCTGCTGTGCGGCGGGGTCAGCGCTGCCAACCCGTTCGAGCGCGCGGCCGACCTGTATGCGCTGCACGGCCGCGGCTGGTGGCCAACCGGACGTCATCTGCATGAAAGCAACGGTCATTAGCCTCTGACGCGGCAGTCAGGTGCGGGGCGCTAAGCTGCAACCGGTGGGAAATGCGTGACGCTTCTGGAGGAATACATCACATGGCGATCGTTCTGTATGTCGGTGGTAGCAAGGATGGCGACAAGGGCCTGGTGCCGCACGGATTCAGCAAGCTGCAGGCTGAAACCGACCTGGGTCCGGAGATCTACACCGAGCGGTTCATGGAACTGCAGGGCCTGGGCAGGGTCCGGGTGATGGCGCTGGAGTCGTTGCAGGACGAGGTGGTCAGGGCGCGCGCGGCACGGCATTACCGGTAGTTCGTACCGACCAACGGTCGGTACCTGCCTGGGAGAGCACGGGTAGAGGCCGACCGTTGGTCGGCATGCGCGGTTTTCGGGAATGTCAACGGCTTTCCCCCGCCGCGATGCGTTGCCACAATCGGTGTTTTCCGCATAGTGGCTTCGGCCGGACGCAATGCCAGACCTCAAGCTCGCCCAGCAGATCGCACAGACCATCGCCGCTGAGATCGGTGCCCAGCCCGCGCAGGCGCACGCGGCCATCGCGCTGCTCGATGAAGGCGCCAGCGTGCCGTTCATCGCGCGCTACCGCAAGGAAGTCACCGGCGGGCTGGACGACACCCAGCTGCGCAACCTGGAAACCCGCCTGACCTATCTGCGCGAACTGGAAGAACGCCGCGCCGCCGTGCTGGCCAGCATCGACGAGCAAGGCAAGCTCAGCGACGAGCTGCGCAACGACATCCTCGGCGCCGACACCAAGTCGCGCCTGGAAGACCTCTACCTGCCGTACAAGCCCAAGCGCCGCACCCGTGCCCAGATCGCCCGGGAAGCAGGCCTGGAACCGCTGGCCGATGGCCTGCTGGCCGACCCGGGGCTGGACCCGCAGACCTTCGCGGCCGGTTTCGTGGACACCGACAAGGGCGTGGCCGACACGAAAGCGGCCCTGGAAGGGGCGCGTGCGATCCTGATGGAGCGCTGGGGCGAGGACGCGGCGCTGGTCGGCGAACTGCGTGCCTGGCTGGGCGAGCACGGCGTGATCCGTGCGCGCGTGGCCGAGGGCAAGGAAGAGCAGGGCGCCAAGTACCGCGACTATTTCGAACACGCCGAGTCGCTGGCGAAGATCCCCTCGCACCGTCTGCTGGCGCTGTTCCGCGCGCGGCGCGAGGACATCCTGTTCCTCGAACTGGACCCGGGTGCCGATGCCGAAGCCGGCCACGTGTACGCCGAGGGCCGGGTGGCGTTCAAGGCCGGCATCCGCGACGCCGGGCGCCCCGGCGACCGCTGGCTGCTCGACGCCTGCCGCCTGACCTGGCGCGCCAAGCTGCACATGCACCTGCTGCTGGACCTGTTCAACCAGGCCCGTGAAAAGGCCGAGGCCGAGGCGATCACCGTGTTCGGCGACAACCTGAAGGACCTGATGCTGGCCGCGCCGGCCGGGCCCAAGACCGTGCTCGGCCTCGACCCGGGCATCCGCACCGGCTGCAAGATCGCCGTGGTCGACACCACCGGCAAGCTGGTGGCTACCGAAACCATCTACCCGCATGAGCCGCGTCGCCAGTGGGAGCAGTCGCTGCAGACCATCAAACACCTGTGCATGAAGCACAACGTGGAGTTGATCGCGATCGGCAACGGTACCGCCAGCCGCGAAACCGACAAGCTGGCCGGCGAGGTGATCAAGGCGCTGGGCGAAACGACGCTGCAGAAGATCGTGGTGAGCGAAGCCGGCGCGTCGGTGTATTCGGCGTCCGAATTCGCGGCGAAGGAATTCCCGGACCTGGACGTGTCGATCCGCGGCGCGGTGTCGATCGCACGGCGCCTGCAGGACCCGCTGGCCGAACTGGTCAAGATCGAACCCAAGGCCATCGGCGTGGGCCAGTACCAGCATGACGTGGACCAGTACCGCCTGGCGCGCGCGCTGGACGCACGGGTGGAAGACTGCGTCAACGCGGTCGGCGTGCACGTCAACACCGCTTCGGCGGCACTGCTGTCGCGGGTATCGGGCCTGTCCTCGACCGTGGCCGAGAACATCGTCCGCCATCGCGATGAAAACGGTCCGTTCAAGCGTCGCAAGGACCTGCTCAAGGTGCCGCGGCTGGGCGAGAAAACCTTTGAACAGTGTGCAGGCTTCCTGCGCATCGCCGACGGCGACCAGCCGCTGGATGCCTCGTCGGTGCACCCGGAAGCCTATCCGGTGGTGGAGCGGATCGTGGCCGCCACCGAACGCCCGATCAAGGCGCTGATCGGCGACGGCAGCTTCCTGCGCGGGCTCAAGCCCGAACAGTTCACCGACGCCACCTTCGGCGTGCCGACCGTGCGCGACATCCTGAAGGAGCTGGAGAAGCCCGGTCGCGATCCGCGCCCGGAGTTCAAGGCGGCGCGGTTCGCCGACGGCGTGGAGGAGATCAAGGACCTGGTGCCCGGCATGATCCTGGAAGGGGTGGTCAGCAACGTGGCCGCCTTTGGCGCGTTCGTCGACATCGGCGTGCACCAGGACGGGCTGATCCACATCTCGGCGCTCTCGGACACCTACGTCAAGGATCCGCGTGACGTGGTCAAGGCGGGCGACATCGTCAAGGTGAAAGTGCTGGAGGTGGACGTGGCGCGCAAGCGCATCGCGCTGACCCGGCGCCTGGACGAGACCCCGGTACCGGCCAAGGCACCCGGCGAGCGCGACCCGCGCCCGGCCGGTGCAGGTCGGCGCGACGGGGGCGCCGGCCGTTCCGGCGGTCGCGGCGCAGGAACCGGGCCGCGACCGGGCAGCAGCGCGCCGCCTGCCAACAATGCGCTGGCCGACGCGTTCGCGCGGGCCAAGCGCGGCGGCTGAGGCCGCGCTCCGACCCGGGTTGACGATGGCTTGACCCCGTTTCCCGTTGAATGCCGGTACGCTGTACCGGCGGCGGGAGGCTGGATGACAGAACATCAGGCAGGGGAACGCGGTCCGGGCCAGGACGACGGTGCCAGTGATGGCAGCGTCGCGCTTGCGCGTGCCCTGCGCGAGATGACCGAGCAGCACCGCCGCCTGGAAATGATCATCGACGGCACCGCGATGGGCACCTGGGAGTGGAACTGCCAGACCGGCCAGATGCGGGTCAACGAGCGCTGGGCGCAGATCGTGGGCTATACCCGCGAGGAACTGGCGCCGATCACCTCGGACACCTTCCTGCTGCTGGTCCATCCCGACGACCTGGCCCGCTCCAACGCGCTGCTGCGCGAGCATCTGGAGGGGCGTTCGCCGCACTACGACAGCCTGTGCCGGATGCGGCACAAGCAGGGGCGCTGGATCTGGGTGCAGGACCGCGGGCGCGTCTACGAATGGGACGCGCAGGGCCAGGCGCTGCGCATGGCCGGCGCGCACGCCGACGTCAGCGACCTGCAGAACGCCCGCGAGGATGCGGCGGACATGCGCCAGCGCCTGCAGGCGGTGGTCGATGCGTCGGATGAGGTGGCGGTCATCGCCACCGACCCCCACGGCGTGGTCAATCTGTTCAATACCGGCGCCCAGAAGCTGCTGGGCTACCGCCCCGAAGAGGTGATCGGCCAGGTCAACCCGGCGCTGTTCCATGACGTGCTGGAGATGCAGGATTTCCTGCGCCCGCTGGCCGATGCCGACGGCCGCGCGCCCACCGTGTTCGAGGCGCTGACCGCGCAGGCCGCGCATGGTACCTGGTCGCACCAGTGGACCTTCGTGCGCAAGGACGGCGAGCACCGCCAGGTGCGGCTGTCGATCAGTCCTTTGGATTCCGGCACGGGCCAGCGCATGGGCTACGTCGGCATGGCGGTGGACATCACCCCGTTGCTGGAAGTGCGCGAGCAGGCCTTCGTGGCGGCGGAAAAGTTCGCCGGCGCCTTCAACTCCGCGGCGCTCGGCATGGCCCTGGTATCGCTGGAGGGGCGCTGGCTGGACGTCAACGACGCGCTCTGCGGCATCCTCGGCTACACCCGTGCCGAACTGCTGGACATCGACTTCCAGACCCTGACCCATGCCGATGACCTGCATGCCGACCTGGCCCTGGTCGGCGACCTGCTGGCCGGCCGCCGCGACCATTACCACATGGACAAGCGTTACCTGGGCAAGGGAGGGCGGGTGGTGTGGGGACGCTTGTCGGTGTCGCTGGTACGCGCGCCGCACGGCGAGCCGCTGCATTTCGTGTCGCAGATCCAGGACGTCACCGCGCAGCGGCTCAGCGGGCAACAGCTGCGCGACTCCGAGCAGCGTACCCGGGTCACCCTGGATGCGGTGGCCGACATGGTGCTCACGCTCGACTTGGACGGCCGGGTGCAGTACGCCAACGCGGCGGCCACCCGCGCGCTGGCCGGGGAGGGCGCGACCCCGTTGACCGGCAGCCAGGTCCAGGAAGTGATGGAGCTCACCACCGAATACGCGCCGCGTTCGCCGCTGGACCTGGCGGTGCTGATGGACCCGGACAGCAACGCGGTGGACCTGCATTCGGACCTGCTGCTGTCGGTAGGCGCCCGCCTGTTGCCGGTCGACGTGACCCGCGCCTGGCTGCAGGACGTCGATGGCCAGGTCAATGGGGCGGTCTGGGTGATCCGCGATGTCACCCAGCAGCGGGCACGCCAGCGTGAAGCGCGGCACCTGGCCGAGATGGATCCGCTGACCGAGTTGAGCAACCGGCGCGGATTCGAGGCGCATCTGCAGGCGGCCATCACCCGGGTGGCACGCACCGGGCAATCGGCGTCGCTGATGTTCATCGACCTGGACAACTTCAAGCCGATCAATGACAACCATGGCCACCTCGCCGGCGACGCCATGCTGTGGGCGGTGGCCAACGTGCTGCGCAACGGCGTGCGCGATTCGGACGTGGTGGCGCGCCTGGGGGGCGACGAATTCGCGGTGATCCTGGCCGGCTGTTCGCTGCGGCGCGCGCGCCGGATCGCCAGCGACCTGCTGGAATCGGTGCGCGCGCTGAGCGTGCCGTGGAGCGTGGACCGGCTGGCCGTGCAGGCCAGCATCGGCATTGCCGCCCTGCATGGCGGCATGAGCGTGGACGCTGCGGTGGCGGCGGCTGACGCACAGTGCTATCGGGCCAAGGCCCAGGGCAGGAACAACGTGCAGGTGGAAGCACCGGTGCACGGCGGGCCCGATCCCCTGGACCTGGGCGACACGGACGGCGACAGCGAGACCAGCGAGGGCGGCCCGGGCTGAACCGGTCAGCATGGCATCGCCGGCGGCATCTCAAGCGTGAGGCTCCCGGGTCGATACCTTCCCGCAGCCACTGCGGTGGCGCGCTCCAGTAAATGACCGAACCCGGGTGGGACTGGGTACGTAAATACTGTCGATAATGCGCCGGCGAGATTCGAGCCAGTATGGTTCGTGGAAACTATCGCGCGATCCACAATAGCGTCGGCATGCAGATCCTGCGACAGGATGCCGGGCAGTCCCCACCGCCCGGCACCCCGTCGCGAGGCGGCCAATTCTTACGTCTTGAGTTTCCAGATCGCTACGTAAAGTTGGCCAGATTCAGCAGAATCCGCCATGACCTTCAGCTGTGCACCGCTGTCTTCACGTGCCGTAGAGTAAGCCCCGCCCGCACCGCGAGGCTCAGGACGATCGCTGACCGCGATGGTTTCCTGATTATCTCAACGCCCCCCCCGGAACGCATGCCTGCCTTGATTTTCCCTGACTTCGAAACATATTCAAATTCTGTCAAGGGAATCGACGGCGAGATGCGGGTCACCGGTCACGGCGATGGCGCCTGGATGTTGAATGCACTGGAGCTGGGTGACGTCACCCTGCTGCACGGCGTCGACGGCGCACCGGTGTTGTACCGCGGCGCGCCCCACCCGGCACATTTCGGCGTGTACCTGTCGCTGCCGGGGAGCCATACCGAGCTGGACGGGCAGCGGCTGGGCGAGGACTGCTTCACCTGGTTGGCGCCACGGGTGGAGCTGCAGGGTTTTACCCGGGTGCCGGCCCGCTTCCTGGCGATCGACCTGGCCGAGCGGCTGCTGCTGCAGCAGGCGGCGCAGGTCGACGGGCTGGACGTCACCGGCTTGTATCGCACCGGCACCCGGCCGCTCGCAGCAGCGATTCCGCAACCACCTCCCTCCTGCGTTCGCTGGGTGCGCTGGCCTTCGCGCCGCGCGCCTCCCGCCAGGCCAGCATGGCGCTGGCCGAGCGCAATGCAGAGCTGGAAGCCCAGGTGGCCGCGCTGCACCGGGTCCAGGCAGTGATCGAGTTCGACCTGGACGGCACCATTCTCCAGGCCAATGCGAACTTCCTGCAGACGCTGGGCTACACGCTTGAGGAGATCCGCGGTCGTCACCACTCGATGTTCGTCGATCCCGAACACGCGCGCACGGCCACGTACCGCGAGTTCTGGGCGCGCCTGGGGCGCGGCGAGTTCGACGCCGGGCAGTATCGTCGGGTGGGAAAGGGCGGGCGCGAGATCTGGATACAGGCCTCGTACAATCCCGTGTTCGACAGCACCGGCCGCCCGGTGAAAGTGGTGAAATTCGCCACCGACATCACCGCGCAGCAGATGCAGGCCGCCGATTTCGCCGGCCAGCTGGCCGCGATCAATACCTCGCAGGCGGTGATCGAGTTCAGCCTGGACGGTCGCATCCTGTCGGCCAACGCGAATTTCCTGGCCGCGATGGGCTACGACCTGGACGAGGTACGTGGGCAGCACCATTCGCTGTTCGCCGAGCCGGACTATGCACGCAGTGAGGCGTATCGGGCGTTCTGGCAGAAGCTGGGGCGCGGCGAGTTCGACGCCGGCCAGTATCGGCGGTTGGGCAAAGGCGGCCGGGAAGTCTGGATCCAGGCGTCCTACAACCCGATCTTCGACATGAACGGCAAGCCGTTCAAGGTGGTCAAGTACGCCACCGACATCACCGCCCAGGTGCGCGATGCGCAGGCCCTGGCCACCGCGGTCGCGCAGACCCGCGACGTGGTGAGTGCGGCGCAGGCCGGCGACCTCAGCGGGCGCATCGACACCGCCGACAAGAGCGGGCAGATTGCCGCGCTGTGCGAAGGCATCAACGCCATGGTCGAGACCATGGGCAGCATGATCGGCCAGATCCGCGTCGCCGCCGACGCGGTTGCCTTGGGCGCCAGTGAGATCGCGGTGGGCAACAGCGACCTGTCCGCGCGCACCGAGCAGCAGGCCGCGTCGCTGGAGGAAACCGCCGTGTCGCTGCAGGGCCTCACCAGCACGGTGCTGCAGAGCGCCGACAACGCGCGCCAGGCCAGCCAGCTGGCCGGTGGTGCGGTGGACGTGGCGGCGCAGGGGGGCAGGGTGGTCAATGACGTGGTCGCCACCATGGCATTGATCAACGCGTCGTCGCGCCGCATCGTCGATATCATCGGCGTGATCGACGGCATCGCCTTCCAGACCAACATCCTGGCCTTGAACGCAGCGGTGGAGGCGGCACGTGCCGGCGAGCACGGGCGCGGCTTCGCCGTGGTGGCTGCGGAAATCCGCTCGCTGTCGCAGCGGTCGGCGGGTGCGGCCAAGGAAATCAAGCAACTGATCGACGACTCGGTCGACCGCGTGGGCACCGGCACCGCCCAGGTCGAAAGTGCGGGGCGCACCATGGAAGAGATCGTGGCCAGCGTGCGGCGCGTGGATGAACTGATCGCGCGGATCAGCATCGGCGCGCAGCAGCAGAGCGACGGCATCGTGCAGATCAACCAGGCGGTGGAGCACATCGACCAGAGCACCCAGCAGAACGCTGCCCTGGTGGAAGAAGCCTCTGCGGCCGCGCGCAGCATGGAAGACCAGGCTACGCAGTTGCTGCAGACCGTGGCCGCCTTCCGGGTTGATGGCGCCGTGACCCAGGCGCTGCGACAGGCGGCGCAGTCCGGCGGGCCGGGTGGGGCGCCAGTGCTGCGGCTGGTGTAGCCGGACGGCAGAAACAAAAAGGCCAGATCGCAGGATCTGGCCTTTTGCATTCCATGGTGCCGAAGGTGGGACTCGAACCCACACGCTTTTAAGGGCGGCGGATTTTGAGTCCGCTGCGTCTACCGATTCCGCCACTTCGGCTGGCTGGCCGAGTAGTGTATACAAACCCGGGCGGATTGGGGAGGCCTGAACCGTTCACCCGTGCCCGGGCCTTCATCGGGACGCGACGCTATACTGACAGCGCTGAACCATACAGGGAAACGGGATGAACGCGCTGCAGGGCCTGCGGATACTCGTGGTCGAAAACGACGAGATGAGCGCAACGCTGCTGGAAATGCAGTTGACGCAATCGGGCGCGGTCGTGGTCGGTACCGCGGCGACGGTGGCCGACGCGCTGCACCTGGTGGACACGGCCTCGCCGCAGATCGTCCTGCTGGATTACCGCCTGGCCCACCACGAAACCAGTGACCCGGTCGCCGAACGGCTGGCCGCGCAGGGGCTGCCGTTCGTGGTGGCCACCGGCATGGCACCGCACGAGTTGCCCGAGGCGTTCCACGCCGGCGTGGTGCTGGTGAAGCCTTACCTGACCCGGGAACTGGAAGCGGCACTGGCCCACGCGCTGCAGGACCATCCGGTCGCGACCTGATCGCACCCTTACGCGGCTTCCTGGTAATCCAGCTGCACCGGCTCGCGATCGTCGAGTATGCGATACAGCGTGGCCAGGTCGGCCGGATCCGGATTCAACCACGCATCCAGGTTCTCGCGCCGGATCGGCACGATGCAGCGGTCGTGGCCCGCCGCTGCCACGTCCTGCGGCGGCTCGTCGGTAATCGCGGCGAAAGACAGCAGCCGACCTTCCGGCCCTTCCCATTCCGACCACAGGCAGGCGATCAGCAGGTCGCGCGGCGGCTGCGGGCGGAATTCCAGCACCACGTTCTGCGCGCCTTCGCCGGGTGCCAGCGTGCGCTGTTCCAGTGCATGGCGTGGGACGTGTTCGTAGAACGACTGCACCACCACCACGCCATGGTGGTGGCCGAAGGCGTTCTTCCAGTACGCCTCCAGGCTGTCGCGGCGCGCGTTGTAGGTGCCGGGGTAGAGCGTATCGTTGCGCGCCGGCTTGTCCGGCAACCGGCACTGGTAGCGCATGGGTTTGATCACGCGCCGGCCGTGCTCGGCGACGATCACCGGGGCATACACGCCCGGGAAGATGCGGCTGTCGCGGGGCAGCAGACCGGTGCGGTGCAGGTCGGCCAGGCGCGCCTGGGCCCGGTCGATGCGGTTGCCGGCAATGCGGATCTCGTTACGCGCCTTCTGGGTGGGGCGGTGGGCCAGGCTCTCCTGGGCGTGCTTCAGGCGCGCGCCCTGTACGCGCAGCTCTTCGTCCAGCGCGTGCATTTCGTCGGTGTGCCACTGCTGGATCTTCGCCACGATGTCCTGGCCCAGCGGCGTACGCGCGCCGGCGAAACCATCGTCCATCGCCTTGGGTGTTTTCGGGCGCTGCTTGCCGGCGTCGTGCGCGTAGAGCTGGGCGAACTCGTCCAGCGACAGGGTGGCACCGAATTCACGGACCAGCCTGGTGTAGTCGGCGCGGATCTGGGCGGAATAGCACATGGGCCTAGGCTACCAAAACAAAAAGCCCCGACCGGAGTCAGGGCTTTCTGCTTCTGTAATTGGCGTCCCCACGGGGATTCGAACCCCGGTCGCCACCGTGAAAGGGTGATGTCCTAGGCCTCTAGACGATGGGGACGCACGAAAACTTGAATTTTTATGCTGCATCCATCCGGTCGGCCTAATGACCGGATGTTGGTGGAGCCAGGCGGGATCGAACCGCCGACCTCCTGCATGCCATGCAGGCGCTCTCCCAGCTGAGCTATGGCCCCACGTTGATGCTGCGAGCCGCCCATCATATCGGGTTTGTCTGGGAATGCAAGGGGATTTTTGGGGCGCACAAAAAACCCCGGCATTGCCGGGGTTCTCTGCGTTATTGGCGTCCCCACGGGGATTCGAACCCCGGTCGCCACCGTGAAAGGGTGATGTCCTAGGCCTCTAGACGATGGGGACGCACGAAACCTTGAATTTTTGCTTCTGTCGGACGGCCTGTGTCCGGAGAAGTGGTGGAGCCAGGCGGGATCGAACCGCCGACCTCCTGCATGCCATGCAGGCGCTCTCCCAGCTGAGCTATGGCCCCACGTTGTTACCGCGAGCCGACCATCATAGCGTTCAACTGCCTGAATGGGAACCCCGCCGACAGGTAACGACCGTTGGTCGTTACACCGCATACGTCGATGATGAGTGGCGTCCCCACGGGGATTCGAACCCCGGTCGCCACCGTGAAAGGGTGATGTCCTAGGCCTCTAGACGATGGGGACGCATGAAACTCATCAATGTTTCCAGCACCTCCCGACGGCCTAAGGTCTGGAGTGGTGGAGCCAGGCGGGATCGAACCGCCGACCTCCTGCATGCCATGCAGGCGCTCTCCCAGCTGAGCTATGGCCCCACGATGCTGGAGCGCGAATTCTACGCGTGTGAAGAGCATTCGCCAAGGGGGCGCGTGCGAATTCTGCATTGCCATTGCACACAAACAAAAAGCCCCGAGCGGAGTCGGGGCTTTCTGCGTTGCAACTGGCGTCCCCACGGGGATTCGAACCCCGGTCGCCACCGTGAAAGGGTGATGTCCTAGGCCTCTAGACGATGGGGACGCACGAAAAACCTGAATTGTAGTCACTACCTTCCAATCGGCCTAAGGATTGGAGTGGTGGAGCCAGGCGGGATCGAACCGCCGACCTCCTGCATGCCATGCAGGCGCTCTCCCAGCTGAGCTATGGCCCCACGTCGTGAGGAGCGAAATCATAGCGACGCTTTTTTCGATTGGCAAGAAAAAAGTGTCATGCATTGGACACACGTTGATGACGAAGGCGCAATGCGTTGCTGATCACCGATACCGAACTCAGGCTCATCGCTACCGCCGCCAGCATCGGCGACATCGTGATGCCAAACGGATACAGCACGCCGGCGGCGACCGGAATGCCCAGCGCGTTGTACGCGAACGCAAACCCCAGGTTCTGGCGCATGTTGCGCACGCTGGCGGCGGAGAGCTGGCGTGCACGCAGGATGCCGCGCAGATCGCCCTTGACCAGCGTGACCTGCGCACTGGACATGGCCACGTCGGTGCCGTTGCCCATCGCGATGCCGACATCGGCGCTGGCCAATGCAGGCGCATCGTTGATGCCATCGCCGGCCATCGCCACCGTGCGGCCCTGTGCCTGCAGCGTGCGGATCAGTTCGGCCTTGTCCGCCGGGCGCATTTCACCGTGCACCTCGTCCAGGCCCAGCTCGCGCGCTACGGCTTCCGCCGTGGCGGTGCCGTCGCCGGTCGCCATCACGATGCGCAGGCCATCGCGGTGCAGCTGTGCGATGGCGTCGGCGGTGGACGCCTTGATGGGATCGGCCACTGCGATCAGCGCGGCCAGGGTGCCGTCGACGGCCAGGAACATCACGCTGGCCGCCGCCTCGCGCAATCGCCCGGCATCGGCGTGCAGGCGTTGCAGGGCGATGCCATGGTCGGCCATCAGCGCGGCGTTGCCGAGCAGCAGTACCCTGCCTTCAACCGTGCCACGCACGCCAAGGCCGGTGAGCGAGTCGAAGTCCTCCACCGATGCGAGGGGGCGGCCTCGACGGCGCGCTTCGGCGACGATCGCCGCGGCCAGCGGGTGTTCGCTGCCCTGGTCCAGGCTGGCCGCCCAGTGCAGCACGTCGTCGGGCGCGAATCCGGGCACCGGCTTTACATCGCGGAAGGCGGGCCGGCCTTCGGTGAGCGTGCCGGTCTTGTCCACCACCAGCGTATCCACGCTGCGCAGCGCTTCGATGACCTCGGCGTCGCGGAACAGCACACCCTGCTGCGCGGCCCGTCCGGTGGCGACCATGATGGTCATCGGCGTGGCCAGGCCAAGAGCGCAGGGGCAGGCAATGATCAGCACCGCCACCGCGCTGAGCACCGCATGCGTCCACGACGGGTCCGGTCCGAACAGGCCCCAGCCGAAGAAGGTCAGCATCGCCACGCTCAGTACCGCCAGCACGAACCCGTAAGCGACCTTGTCGGCCATCCGCTGCATCGGTGCGCGCGAACGCTGCGCCTGCGCCACCAGCTGCACGATCTGCGCCAGCATGCTGTCGTCGCCCAGCCGCTCGGCACGGATCACCAGGCTGCCGGTCCCGTTGAGGGTGGCACCGATGACCGTATCGCCCACGGTCTTGGCCACCGGCACCGGTTCGCCGGTCAGCATCGATTCGTCCACCGTGGAACGACCCTCCAGCACGCTGCCATCCACCGGTACTTTCTCGCCCGGCCGCACCCGCAGGCAGTCGCCGGGCTGCAGTGCCGCGATGTCCACATCTTCCTCGTGGCCGTCCTCGCGCAGGACACGGGCGGTTTTCGGTGCCAGCCCCAGCAATGCCTTGATCGCCGCCGAGGTCTGCGCGCGGGCGCGCAGCTCCATCAGCTGGCCGAGCAGGGTGAGCGAGATGATGACCGCTGCCGCTTCGAAGTACACGCCGACGTGGCCGTGCTGCTGGAACGACGGCGGGAATAGTCCGGGCGCAATCGTTGCCACCAGGCTGTAGCCATACGCGGCCAGCACACCGGTGCCGATCAGGGTCCACATGTTCGGGCTGCGGTTGCGGATCGACTGCGCCCAGCGCTGCACGAACGGCCAGCCCGCCCACAGCACCACCGGCGTGGCCAGCGCCAGCTCGATCCACACCCGCACGCCCGGCGGCACGCCGTGCAGCAGCGGGGTCATGGCCAGCATGGCCAGCGCCAGGGTGGCGATGCTCAGCGGCAGGCTCCACCAGAAGCGCCGGCGGAAGTCGGTGAGCTCCGGGTTTTCGCCCTCGTCCAGGCTGGGCATCATCGGTTCCAGCGCCATGCCGCAGATGGGGCAGGTGCCGGGCCCTTCCTGCACGATCTCAGGATCCATCGGGCAGGTGTAGAGCGTGCCTGCCGGTACCGGTTCGGCAATGTGCGAGGCAGGGTCGAGATAGCGCTGCGGCGCGGCGATGAATTTGCGCCGGCAGCCGTCGCTGCAGAAGTGGTAGTCGCTGCCGGCATGCCGGGCATGGTGCGCGGTGATGTCCGGGTTCACCTCCATGCCGCAGACCAGGTCCTTGACCGTGTTGCCCGCCGGGACGCCACCGCTGTGCGCGGCGCAGCAGCTGCCTTTGGACGCGGTCATGGGCGGGGCTCCGTCAGTGCGCCCAGGATCGGGCACTGTTCCAGGCCGCCATGGCCGGGGCAGGCATCGACCAGTTGCTCCAGCGCGGCATGCATGCGCTGCAGTTCGGCAACGCGCTGTTCGATGTCCTGCAGCTTCAGCACTGCCGCCTCGCGAACCTGGGCCATGTCCTGGCCGCGCTGGTCGCTCAGGGCCAGCAGCTCGCCGATTTCGTCCAGGGTAAAGCCCAGCGCCTTGGCGCGGCGGATGAAGCGCAGGCGGGTCAGGTCGGTGTCGTTGAAGACCCGGTAGCCACCGGCACTGCGCTGGGCCGTGGGCAGCAGATGCTGGCGCTCGTAATAGCGCACGGTATCGATGGGCACGCCAGCCTGGCGTGCGAGTTGACCAATGTTCACGGCAACCTCTCTGGGGAGCAGGTGCACAGTGTGGACCCTGGACTCTGGTCAAGAGTCAAGGGTTGCCCGACACGCGCCGCCTGTCGTTACCGGGCCTGTTTACAACTAGTTTCATAGCTGCGGCGGAAGTGCCTACGTACGCTCCTCTGGAATCGTCGGGAAGCCTTGATCCAGCAGGGTTTCGCCGGTCTCAGCAGCCGTTCCAGGAGCGCCGCCATGGATGCATCTTTCCCCTCTTCTTCGCCGATCACGAAGCCGGCCTCGCCGACCCTGATGGAGGTCGCCGTGCTTGAATACCCCGGCAGCCTGCGCGCTGCCGCGCCCGTGTTGTCGGAGCTGGCGCAACGCTGCAACCGCACGGCTGCGGCCGGCAAGCGCACCGGCGCGCGGATGCTGGTCACCCGCTGGACGCTGTCCACGCGCGGCCACGGCATGCAGCGCGTGGCCGGCGCCGAGCTGTTCGGCGACGCGCCGCCGGCGGTGATCGTGGTGCCGGGCAACGAACCCAGCTGGCCGCTGATGCAGGCCGACGACCGTATGCTGACCTGGCTGCGCGACTGCCATGATGCCGGCAGCCTGCTGGCCGGCTGCGAGGAAGGTGGGCTGCTGCTGGCCTCGGCCGGGATTCTCACCGGCCGTTCGGTGAGCCTGCCCGACCTCTGCCGCTGCCCGTCGCTGGCTGCGGTGGTGCCAAGCTGGCAGCCCAGCGAACGCGCCCTGGTGGACGACGGCGACCTGCTCACCGCGTCCGGTCCGGACGCCTGGAAGTACCTGAGCCTGCGCCTGCTGGCCCGCATCTACGGCCAGAGCGTGATGAGCGCGGCGATCCAGCAGCTGCAGCTGGTCATCCCGCGCGGTGTGCAGGAAGACCTGGAGCGCTTCAGCCCGAACTTCGCCCACGGCGACCGCGGCATCCTCAAGGCGCAGCGCTGGCTGCACAGCATCGCCGCGCGCGGGGTAACCCTGCAGGACATCTGCGACGCCGCCGGGTTGGAGCCGCGCACCCTGCAGCGCCGTTTCCTCAAGGCCACCGGGCTGCGCCCGATCGCCTACTGCCAGCGCCTGCGCATCGCCAAGGCGCAGCTGCTGCTGCAGGCCGGCGGTGCGGTCGATGAGGTGTCCTGGGCCGTAGGCTATTCGGACCAGAGCGCGTTCCGTCGCCTGTTCCTGCGCATCGTCGGGGTAACCCCGGCGCGCTACCGGCGGCAGATCTTCGCCCAGCGTCGTGAGCGCACGCGCAATGCACTGCCGCACCTGCAGGGTGAGCCCCTGCGTCCTGCTGCCTGAGCGGCGACGCTGCGTTCCCCGACGCCGGCTGCGCGCGCCGCCGGATACGACTACCCTGTGGGTCGTTCGTGACGTGTTCCCCAGGAGTTTCCATGTTGTTGAAGACCTCGCCCGCGTCGGGCTCCGCGCTGGCCCTCGCATTGCTGCTGGCGGTGGTGGGCTGCAGCCAGGCCCAGCAGCCGTCCCCGCCTGCCGCCGGCGCCGCATCCAAGGGCGCGGCGAATCGACCGGCCATCCTGCAGGGCATCGAGAAACAGGGCTTCGAGGTGATGGGCGAGTTCGACGCGCCCGGCGGCCTGCGCGGCTTTGCCGGGCTGGTGGGTGGCCAGCAGCCGGCCGCGGCGTATGTCACTGCGGACGGCAAGGCTGTGATGGTGGGCACACTTTTCAATGAGCAGGGCGAGGATGTCGGCGCCGGCCCGATCGACCGCCTTGTGGCCAAGCCGATGTCGGACCGGATCTGGAAGAAGCTTGATGCCAGTGCCTGGGTTCGCGACGGCCGTGCCGATGCACCGCGCGTGGTGTACACCTTCAGCGACGCCAACTGCCCGTACTGCCATCGGTTCTGGGAAGCGGCGCGTCCGTGGGTGGACAGCGGCAAGGTGCAGCTGCGCCACGTGATGGTCGGCGTCATCCGTGAGGACAGCCCGGCCAAGGCCGCGGCCATTCTCGGTGCACCCAATCCCAGTGCGGTGTTCCTGCAGAACGAACATGATTTCAGCAAGGGCGGCATCAAGCCGGCGGCCAGCATCACCCCGGCGCTGGCCAACAAACTCGATGCCAACCAGGTGTTGATGGTCGAGCTGGGTTTCCAGGGCACGCCGGGCATTCTGTTCCGCGATGCCGAGGGCGTAGTACAACGCGTGTCCGGCATGCCGCAGGGCGAGGACATGGACAAGGTGATGGGCGCTCGCTGATGCGGGCGTGACATGAATGCGGTGCGCCGGACGCGCCGCATTGATCTGCATCAACGCAGGCGCCAGCGTGCGCCGCCATGCTGCGAAGCATGAGGTTCCGCTGCATACCCACGACGTCACGCGACACAGGGTGCACCGAGATAGGCGCACGTCACTGGCGTGACACGCTCGCTTCACGATGCGGTCACCGCGCGATTGGTACTCAAGGCGCAGGCACGCGCAGCGAGTGCGCGAAACCCGGGATCAGGAGGGAGTCCCGCATTACCGGGTTGTCTGTCAGGGAGCGCACGCGCTGCGTCGTGCTCCGGGCGGGCAGTGTTGTCTGCGGTCCAGGGAGGACGTGATGCGTTGCTCTGTGCTGGTCATCTGTAGTGCCGCGCTGTTCGCGGCCCCCGTTCATGCGCAGGATTCGGCCGAGGCATTGCGCCAGGATATCCGCGCCGTGCGCCAGACCCTGCAGGCGATGGAACAGCGTCTGGACGCGCTGGAGCGTGCAGAAGGGCGGTCCCCTGCGTCGCCCCCCGAGGTGGTCTCGGTCGCGCCCACTGCGATCGCACCCGCCGCAACGCTGCGCCAGGCCGCCAGCGCGAGCGTCCCCGGGACCGGACAGGCCATCCTGCCGCCGCGCGATTCGGTCGCCGATCCTTCCTCCGCCGCGTCGCGACCGGACAGTGCGGCCGGGCCGACCGACCCGGAGCTCAAGGGCTTCTTCGCCATTCCCGGTACCGAGACGGTGATCCGCATCGGCGGCTATGCCAAGCTCGATGCCATCGCCGATGCGCGCGCGGCCGGCGACGAGGACCAGTTCATCACCTCGTCGATTCCGGTGGGAAGCGCCCACCGCGACACCTCCAACTTCAACCTGCATGCCAAGCAGACCCGCTTCAGTTTCGAGGCGCGGCGGCCGACCTCGCGCGGCAACCTGCGCTTCTATCTGGAAAACGACTTCTTCGGCAGCAGCGACGGCTACCAGTTCCGCTTGCGCCACGCGTATGGCCAGCTGGGCAATACCTATGCCGGTTACGGCTACTCCAGTTTCATGGATGCCGACAGCCTGCCCGACACGCTGGATTTTGCCGGGCCGGGCGGGGCGGGCTACCTGCTGGTGGCCGGCATCCATCACAGTTTCAATTGGGGCAAGGGCAACACCCTGACCGTGGCCGCCGAGGATCCGGACAGCCAGCTGGCGGGGACCACCGACGACACCATCGCCGTGAACCGGCTGCCCGACGTCACCCTCACCGCACGCATGGAGCGCGACTGGGGGCATCTGCAGCTCGGCGCCGTGGCCCGCAGCCTGGGCTACGACGGCGACCAGCGCGATGACCGCCGCTTCGGCGGCGGCGCGCAGCTCAGCGGCTCGGCCTCGGTCGGGGAACGCGACCTGCTGCTGTTCGGCGTGCTGGGTGGCAAGGGCCTGAGCCGTTACACCGCCGACCTGACCGGCTCCGGACTGGACGCTGTGATCGGTGCGGACGGTCGCCTGCATGCGTTGTCGCTGCAGGGCGGGTTCGTCGGCTACACCCATTACTGGACGCCGATGTGGCGCTCCAACCTGATCTACGGCCAGCTCACGATGGCGCGCAACGCCGCGCTCGCGGCCGACGCGTTCCGGCAGAGCCGCTACGGCGTGTTCAACCTGATCTGGAGTCCGGCGCCGTCCTGGACGATGGGCATGGAGCTGCTGTACGGGCAGCTGGAGCAACAGGATGGGCAGCGCGGCGACACGATGCGGCTGCAGGGCAGCCTGCAATACAACTTCATCAAGTAGCGGAGAGACCGTCATGGCGCAAGCGAAGAAAATCGGGGTGGTCGGTGCCACGTTCCTGGTGGCGGGCAACATGATGGGCTCGGGGGTGTTCCTGCTGCCGTCGAGTCTGGCCAAGATCGGCACGGCATCGATCTGGGGCTGGCTGATCACCACTGCCGGCGCGCTGCTGCTGGCGTTCGTGTTCGCCAAGCTGGGCAAGCTGGCGCCGAAGGCCGGCGGTCCGTATGCCTACGCCCGCGACTGGTTCGGGCCCTACATGGGCTTCCAGACCAACACCATCTACTGGTTCGCCAACTGGATCGGCAACGTGGCCATCCCGATCGCGGCGGTGGGCTACTTCAGCTATTTCTTCCCGATCCTGTCGCAGCCGTTGCCGCGCTGCGCGGCGGTGCTGGCCCTGGTGTGGGCATTGAGTTTCGCCAACGTGATCGGTCCGGCGTTCGTGAGCAAGGTGCAGACGGTGACCACCAGCTTCGCGCTGGTCCCGATCCTGGGGATTGCGATCTTCGGCTGGTTCTTCTTCGACCCGGCCATCTTCAAGGGCGCCTACAACGTGTCCGGCGAATCCAACTTCGGTGCGATCTCCAGCGCGGCCGCGCTCACGCTGTGGGCCTTCATCGGCGTGGAGTCGGCCTCGGTGACCGCCGGCGTCGTGGAAAATCCGGAGAAGAACGTCGCCCGCGCCACGTTGGCCGGCGTGTTCCTGGCCGCCGTGGCGTACATCGCCAGTTCGTCGGTGATCATGGGCATGGTGCCCAATGGCCAGCTGCAGGTGTCCGATGCGCCGTTCGCACTGGCGGCTGCAAACGCCGTGGGCGGCTGGGGCGGCGCTGCGGTGAGCCTGTGCGCCTTCATCGGTGCCGCCGGTTCGCTGGGCGGCTGGATCCTGCTGACCGCGCAGAGCGCCAAGGCCGCGTCCGACGACGGGCTGTTCCCCAGCATCTTCAGCAGGACCAACAAGCACGACGTCCCGGTCAAGGGCGTACTGATCGTGGCGGTGCTGATGACCGTGGCGGTGCTGGTCACCTCGACCTCGGAGACCGCCTCGGCGCAGTTCGACGTGATCACCTCGGCGGCGGTGGTGCTGACCCTGCTGCCGTACATCTATTCCTGCGTGGCGTGCTACTTCGTGGTGGAACGTTCGCACACCCTGGCCCACACCGGCGCGTTCTGGTTCCTGACCAGCACCACGGTGGTGTACTGCCTGTGGGCGATCTTCGGGTCCTCCGGCAGCATCGTGCAGTACGCGTTCCTGTTCGTCCTGTTCATCACCGTGTTCTACCCGTTCTTCAGCGAAGAGCGTCGCCGCCAGCGCGGCCAGCTGCCCGCGCTGGACACCACTGGCAGCCGCACGCTTTCGTGACCTTCCCCCAGGAGAATTGCCGTGTACTTCAAGTCACTGGATTACCCGATCATCGTCATCGACGCCGACTACGAGTCCCCCCGCATCGGCGGCATCCTGATCCGTGCGCTGGTCGAAGAACTGCGCCGGTACGACCAGCGCGTGCTGTGCGGGCTGACCCTGGCCGACGCGCAGGCCGGCGCCCGGACCTACGTGGCCGCGTCGGCGGTGCTGATCTCCATCGATGGCACCGAGGACGAGCCCACCGAGTTCCAGCGCCTGCTCGGTTTCCTGCGCGAGCAGAGTGCCCGTCGCGGCAGCCTGCCGGTGTTCCTGTACGGTGAGCGCCGCACCATCGAGAAGGTGCCGAGCAAGCTGCTCAAGTACGTGCACGGCTACATCTTCCTGTTCGAGGACACCAAGAATTTCATCGCCCGCCAGGTCATGCGGGCTGCGGACGATTACATGCAGCAGCTGCTGCCGCCGTTCTTCAAGGCGCTGATCCACCATTCCGCGGAATCCAACTACTCCTGGCATACCCCCGGCCATGCCGGAGGCGTGGCGTTCACCAAGTCGCCGGTGGGACGCGCGTTCCATCAGTTCTACGGCGAGAACACGCTGCGCAGCGACCTGTCCATTTCGGTGCCCGAGCTCGGCTCGCTGCTGGACCACAGCGGGCCGATCAAGGCCGCCGAGAACGAAGCGGCCGCCAACTTCGGCGCCGACCATACCTTCTTCGTCACCAATGGCACCTCCACCGCCAACAAGATCGTCTGGCATGGCACGGTGGGGCGGGGCGATGTGGTGTTCGTGGATCGCAACTGCCATAAATCACTGCTGCACGCGCTGATCATGACCGGTGGGGTACCGGTCTACTTCACCCCCAGCCGCAACGCGCACGGCATCATCGGGCCGATCAGCCTGGACCAGTTCACGCCGGAGGCGCTGCAGCAGGCCATTGCCGCCAACCCACTGGCCAGCAAGGCGTACCAGGCCGGCTCCAAGCCGCGCATCGCGGTGGTGACCAATTCCACCTACGACGGCCTGTGCTACAACGCCGAGAAGATCGCCGAGGAGATCGGCAGCGCGGTCGACTTCCTGCATTTCGACGAAGCCTGGTACGCCTACGCCGCCTTCCATCCGTTCTACGAGAACCACTACGGGATGGCCAAGGGCAAGCCGCGCGGGCAGGACGCGATCATCTTCACCACCCATTCCACCCACAAGCTGCTGGCCGCATTCTCGCAGGCGTCGATGATCCACGTGCGCAATGCCGCCACCCGCGAGCTGGACGCCGAGCGCTTCAACGAAGCCTTCATGATGCACACCTCCACCAGTCCGCATTACGGGGTGATTGCCGCCTGCGACGTGGCGTCGAAAATGATGGAAGGCGCGGCCGGCGAGTCGCTGGTGCAGGAAATGCATGACGAGGCGATTGCGTTCCGTCGGGCCATGCTGCACGTGCGCGAGGACCTGGGCCGCGACGACTGGTGGTTCAGCGTGTGGCAGCCGGACAAGCTGGAACGCACCCTGGCCAAGGGCGATGCGCCGGCGCCGCTGGTGGCCAAGCGCGCGGAATGGTACCTGCAGCCGGACGCGCACTGGCACGGCTTCGATGGGCTGGTGGAGGATTACGTGCTGATCGACCCGATCAAGGTCACGCTGTTGACCCCGGGGTTGTCGATCAACGGCGAGATGGGGCAGCTGGGCATCCCGGCGGCGGTGCTGAGCAAGTTCCTGTGGACGCGCGGGATCACGGTGGAGAAGACCAACCTGTACTCGGTGCTGTTCCTGTTCTCGATGGGCATCACCAAGGGCAAGTGGAGCACCCTGGTGACCGAGCTGATGGCATTCAAGGAGCTGTACGACAGCAATGCGCCACTGACCCGTGCGTTGCCCCAGCTGGCCGCGGACTACCCGGTCGCCTATGCCGGCTGGGGCCTGCGCGACCTGTGCGAGGCGCTGCACGGGTTCAACCGGGACGTCGGGGTGGCGCAGGTGATGCGGGCGATGTACGTGGATCTGCCCGAGCCGGTGATGACGCCGGCCGAGGCGTACGACCACCTGGTGCGCGGGCAGATCGAACGGGTCGACATCGAGGCGGTCAGCGGGCGCATCGCCGGCACCATGCTGGTGCCGTACCCGCCGGGCATTCCCACGATCATGCCTGGCGAGCGGTTTGGTGCCAGCGATGAGCCCATCATCCAATCGCTGCGCATCGCGCGTGAGCAGAACGCGCGCTTCCCGGGCTTCGAGTCGGACGTGCACGGCCTTATCATCGACCTCGACGGCGATGTGCCGAGCTACAAGGTGGAGGTGCTGAAGACCTGAGCCGCGGCCAGGATCTTCGGCAGGCGATGGATACAGCACGCGAGCAGCGGATCCTCAAGTTTTCGATCGGGGTCACGGTGGCGGTCAGCGCCACCGGCTTCATCGGTGGCCTGCTGGTGGGGTCGCAGGCGATCCTGTTCGACGGGGTATACAGCCTGGTCGATGTGGCGCTGACACTGGTGGCCCTGGCCGTGCTTCGATTGCTGGGCCGCGAGGGCAGCCCCCGCTTCCAGTACGGCTACTGGCACCTTGAACCGATGGTGGAGGCGCTGGGCGGCGCGATCCTGGCGCTGGCGTGCATCTATGCGCTGGCCAATTCGATCATCGGCCTCACCACCGGCGGGAACGTGGTGCGTGCAGGGCCGGCCCTGGCGTGGGCGACCCTGTTGTGCGTCAGCAACCTCGGGATGGCCGCCTTCGTGCGGGTGCACGCGGCGCGGCTGCGCTCGCCGCTGCTGTGGCTGGACGTGCGGGCGTGGCTGCTCAGCGGCATGATGAGCCTGGCGGTGGTGCTGGCCTTCGCCCTGGCGCTGCTGCTGGAAGACGGCGACCACGCGCACTGGATTCCGTTCCTGGATCCGCTGGTGCTGGCGATCATCAGCCTGGCGGTGCTGCCGGTGCCGTTGCGCGGGGCGTGGAAGGCCATGCGCGAAGTGCTGCAGGTGGCGCCTGATACGTTGGATGCGCGCGTGCAGACGGTGATGACGCAGTTCATCGCCGAGCACGGCTACCTGGGTTTCACCAGCCATGTCGCCAAGATGGGGCGCATGCGCTTCGTGGAGATCCACATCCTCACCCACCCCGACACGGTGATCGGCACCATCGGCAGCGTCGATGCGCTGCGCGATGACATCGCCGAACGGCTGGATGCCCGCGGCAGCGAGTTCTGGCTGACCATCGATTTCACCGCGGATCCTGCCTGGACCTGAAATATACGTATCGTATATGATGCGTATATTCCGTACCGAGGCATCCCATGGGCATCGTCAACATCGACGACGAATTGCACGACAACCTGCGCCGCGCCAGCGGCGTGTCCGGCCGCTCGATCAACGCCCAGGCCGGCTTCTGGATCAAGGTGGGCATGCTCTGCGAAATGAACCCCGGCATGACCTACCAGGAGATCGTCAATCGTGAGCTGCGCGCGGCCGGGGTCGATCCCGGTGCCCTGCGGGTGGCGGTCGCGTGATCAAGACGGTTGAAGAACAGGCGCTGATGCGGTCGTCGGGGCGGTTGTTGGCGTCGGTGTTCGAGGCACTGGACCGCTTGCCGCTGGAAGGCATGAGCACCCTGCAGGTGAACGACTGGGTGGAGCGCTTCATCGTCGATGAACTGCATGCGCGGCCGGCCAGCAAGGGCCAGTACGGGTTTGCCTATGTGCTCAACAGTTCGGTGGACAACGTGGTCTGCCATGGCGTGCCCTCGGCAGACGAGATCCTGCGCGGCGGCAGCATCGTCAACCTGGACATCACGCTGGAGAAGGAGGGTTTCATCGCCGATTCCAGCAAGACCTACCTGATCGGCGAGGTCGACTTCCAGGCGAAGCGGCTGGTGCGGGTGACCCGCGAGGCCATGTGGAAAGGCATCTCGGTGGTGCGCCCGGGGGCGACGTTGGGCGATATCGGCTTTGCCATCCAGCAGCATGCCAAGGCGCACGGCTACAGCGTGGTGCGCGAGTTCTGCGGGCACGGCATCGGGCGCGAGATGCACGAAGACCCGCAGGTGCTGCATTACGGCAAGCGCGGTACCGGCGTGGCGCTGGAGCCGGGCATGACGTTCACCATCGAGCCGATGATCAACCAAGGCCGTGCGGCGATCGACATGAGCGAGGACGGCTGGACCGTGACCACCCGTGACGGGAAGTTGTCCGCGCAGGCCGAACATACGGTGCTGGTGACGGAAACCGGGGTGGAAGTGCTGACCCTGCGCGAAGGCGAGCGCATCCCGACGGCGTAGCGCCACGCCCGGCGCTACGGTGTGTTCCGGGTGGAGACGAGCTTGAGGAACGCCTCGTTCTGGTAGCGGCTCATGCGCAACTGCTGGCCGGTGTCCAGGGTGACCACGTGGTGGCCGTTGAACCACGGGTGGATCGCCTTCACCCGCCGGATGTTGACGATGGCCGAGCGGTGTACGCGGGCGAAGTGGCGCGGGTCCAGCCGGGCGGCGAGGGCGGCCATGGTGCCGCGGTGTTCATGCATGCGGCCGGCCAAGTGGATCTCGGCGATGTTGCGTGCGGCCTTGATCCATACGATCTCGTCCACGTCGAGCAGCACCACGTGTTCGTCGACCCGTACCGGTATGCGCTGCAGGTAGGCCTCACGCTGGCGCAGTGCGTCCAGTGCCTGCAGGATCTGCGTCGCCGTCTGCGCACTGGTGCCGGCGGCGGTGGAAAGGCGGTGCCGGGCGCGCTGCAGGGTAGCGGCAAAGCGTTCGCGGCTGAACGGCTTGACCAGGTAATCCACCGCATTGGCCTCGAAGGCCTTCACCGCGTACTGCTCGTAGGCGGTGACGAAGACGGTGGCCGGCATGCGCTCGGCGCCGAGGGTGGCCACCACGTCCAGACCGGTGATCGCCGGCATCTGGATGTCCAGGAACACCAGGTCGGGCGAGTGCTCGCGGATGGCGTTCACGGCGGAGACGCCGTCGCCGCATTCGCCCAGCAGGTCGATCTCCGGGTCATCGGCCAGCAGGCGCACGATCGCGCGGCGCGCGAGCGGCTCGTCGTCCACCACCAGCACCGACAGGGTCATGCCGGCGCCACTCCCGCCGTGAATTCCGGCGCTTCGTCTTCCACCTCCAGGGTACGGAAGGGCAGGCGTACACGGCAGGCCACGCCCTCGGGCCAGATCATGTCCAGCCGCACGTCGGCGGCATCGCCGTACAGCTCCTTCAGGCGCAGCCGGGTGTTGGACATGCCGATGCCATGGCCTGTAGGCGCGCCGGGCGTGGCGTCAAGCGTGCTGTTGCGGTTGCGCACTTCAATGCACAGCACCTCGCCGTCGCGGCGCGTTTCGATCTCGATCACGTCACTTCCCACGCGCTGCCCGATACCGTGGCGCACCGCGTTTTCCACCAGCGGCTGCAGCAGCAGGCTGGGCACGGCGCAGTCGAGGGTATCCGGGGCGATATAGGTGCGGGTGGTCAGCCGGTCCTTGAAGCGCACGCGCTGGATGCCCAGGTACAGCTCGATCAGGTCCAGTTCCTGGCGCAGGGGAATCTCCTGGCCGTCGTAGTCTTCCAGGAAGGCGCGCAGCAGTTCGCTCAGGCGCAGCAGCATGTCTTCGGCCGAGACCGTGTCTTCGTCCAGCAGGGTGATGATGGCGTGCAGCGTGTTGAACAGGAAATGTGGCTGCAGCTGGGATTTGAGCGCGAGCAGCCTGGATTGCGCCAGTTCGGTGGCCAGCCGGCTGGCTTCCATCTCACGCCGCGCCTTTTCGGCCTGGAAGTGCCATGCCTGCTGCAGCGCGAACAGCGCCCAGTAGGTGAGCAGCCCGATGGCGAAATGCTGCGCCAGGAAGTACCCGAGCTGTTCGAAGAAGCCGCTGGGTTCGAACAGCGCGGAGGCCGCTGCGCCGATGAGCATCGCGCCGACGGTCACCGCCAGGCTGGCCACGACCTGCCTGCCCAGGCCAAGCAGGCGGCGCTGGGGATCCAGCGGATAGCGCTCGGCCAGGCGGAACACCAGCGGTGCCAGTGCCGCCCAGGTGTACCACTGGATCATGGCCCAGCGCAGGTGCACCAGGAACGGCCAGCTGTTGCCATGCAGTCCATCGCTGAGCGAATGCTGCACGGCAAACACCAGCACCACGGCCGTCCACAGCAGCAGGTAGCGGTAAAGGGGGATCGACGTACTGCCAAGGCGAACCTTCATGGCCGGTATCCAGGACGCCCGGCGCGGCGGGGCAGGGCCATCTTAGGCGTGCGGGCGGGCCCGGAGAAGCGCCATGAGGGCCCATTACGATTGGTCCTGCCGGGACGACGATTGGTCCCGGATCGGTGGCGTGCGCGGGGCGGCCAGCGGCTTGATGGCGGCGAACCCAACCGCCGGAGATGCCGCGATGTTCCCGATCCGTCTTGCCGTCCTGACCAGCCTGCTTTTCGCCACGGCCACGCATGCCGCCGCCCCGCGTTACCTGACACTGCTCAACCGCGCCCACGACAGCATCATCACGCTGGAGGTGGCCACCGCCGGCAGCGATGCGTTCGAACAACGGCCGATCGACAACATCGACGGTGGCGGGGGCAGCACCACAGTGCGCCTGGGCGATGCCGGCTGCCGCTTCGACCTGCGCCTGCAGTTCCGTAACGGGCGCACGGCGATCTACCGCGACGTCAACGTGTGCACGGGCGATACGCTGGTGATCGCGCCGCTGTAACTACCCGGAGACCACATCCTCGCCGCACAACCTCGGCCAGCGCTGCGCCAGCCGCCGGGAAATCCACCATGCGGAAATGGGCAGCGAGAGGGCCAATGGCAGCAGTGCGGCTGTGACCACGCTGTCCAGCGCCGTGAGCGTCGGTCCCAACGGCAGTCCTGCCTCCATGAACTGGGGCGTCAGGTAGAGGCCTGCGACTTTGACCGGGAAGATGACGACCACACTCACCGTCGCAATCAGCCCGTAAGCCAGCGCTGCAGACACGACCACGAAGGTGGCGGGACGGGGCAGGCGATCACGGCGCAGCAGCACCTTGAGCACCGCCCACCAGAGGGGCGATGACATCCATACCCGCCACAGGCCCTCCTCGAAGAACAGCCAGAGGAGAAGGGTGAACCACTGGTCGGGAATCTGCATCAGCGCACCTTCCGGCCGGAGAGTGCGCCACGGGTGCAAAGCCCGCGCCAATGGTCCGACAACTGGCGAGTGATGAACCACGTCATGAGGAGGTGCAGCGGTAGGAGTGCGGGAGGCAGCCAGGAGTCCAGCCGCGTGGCAAGCCATGTTCCGGGCGCAATCGCCGACAGCAACCAGGGATGCGCCGCCCCATCTAGCAAGCGTGACATGCCAACCACAGACGTCACGCCCATGGCGGCCAGTGCCGTACTCCCATATGCAAGCATCCCAGCGATGAGAATGAATGACCACGGGTGCACGAGCCGGTCGGCCCGCAGGAACGCCCGCCGTGCTGACCACCACAGTGGTGCGGTGGACCACAGCAGATACAGCAGCGCGATTGCTGCGAACATCATCGAAAGCCGCGAACCGAACAACTGGAGGAACTGCGTCAATGCCCGTCCTCGCCCGGCGCAGGGGCGCGGGCTTGTGGTTTCGATGCTAGGGCAGAGCCGAGCCTTTTGTCATCACCGGCACGTGTTCGGCCATCAGCGCCGCCACCCAGTCGACGAACACGCGCAGCTTGGCGCTGACGTGGCGGTTGGGACGGAAGGCGATGTGCAGCGGCATCGGGTCGACCTGCCAGTCGGTGAGCACGCGTAGCAGTTCCCCGCGCTCGGCGTGTGCGGCGGCAACGTAATCGGGCAGCCAGAGCACGCCGAGCCCGGCGACCCCGGCCGCCAGATAGGCGTTGCCGTCGTCGACCGCCAGCTGATGCCGGCCGTGCACGGTCAGCGTTTCTTCGCCACGCCGCAGCGCGTAGGGCATGGCGCCTGAACGCCGCGAGCCCCGGTAACCGATGATGCGATGCGGTTCGGCTTCCAATGCCTTGGGGTGGTCGGGCATGCCAACCGTGGCCAGGTACTGCGGCGCGGCGTACAACCCTGCCTGCAGGTCGCCGATGTGCCGCGCGACCAGCGAGGGGTCGGTGAGCACGCCGCCGCGGATCACGCAGTCCACGTTCTCATCGATCAGGTCGACATTGCGGTCGCTGACGCCCAGGTCCAGCTGGATGTCCGGGTACCGCGCGTGGAAACCGGGCAGGGCAGGGACGAGGAGGAACCGCGCCAGCGGCGCAGGCACATCCACCCGCAGCCGGCCGCGCGGGCTGGCCGCGAAGCTGGAGAGGCTGGTTTCCGCGTCGTCCAGGTTGGCGAGCAGCCGCGAGACGTGCTCGTAGTACGCCGCCCCATCGTCGGTGACATTGACCTGGCGGGTGGTGCGGTTGAGCAGGCGCACGCGCAGCCGCGCTTCCAGCTGCTGCACCAGCTGGGTCACGGTGGTGCGGCTCATGTGCAGGGTCTGCGCGGCACGGGTGAAGCTGCCGGTCTCCACGACCCGCGCGAAGGCCTGCATGGCATCGAAACGGTCCATCGGCACTCCTGGGGTCAATTGTTTGGATTCTACAAACAGTGATGGACAAGGTGGGTCGTTTATCGACCGGGCCGGGGCGCCTACCGTGGACATATCCCATCACCCGGGGCAAAACCCCTCTGGAGTCTGCAATGGCAAGTCGCGACGTCGTGTTCCCCTCCGGCCGGCAGGACCTGTACGCCCGCTACCGTTACTCGCCGGCGGTGCGGTCCAACGGCTTCCTGTTTGTCTCCGGACAGGTCGGCAGCCGCGAGGACGGTTCCCCCGAACCGGGCCTGGAAGCGCAGGTGCACAAGCTGTTCGAAAACCTCAACGCGGTGCTGACGGCCGCCGGCTGCACGTTCGACGATGTGGTCGACGTGACCGTTTTCATGATCGACCCGGACCGGATCCTGGAGCGGGTCTGGGCGATCGTGCCCGAGTACTGGGCCAGGCGCCGCATCCGACCCTGACCGCGGTCGGGGTCACCTGGCTCAGCGGGTTCGACGTGGAGTTCAAGGTGGTGGCCAAGCTGCCCGAAGCCAGCGCCTGAGCACTGTTGCATGTGTCACGGAACAACGGCAGGCCGGTGCAACGGCCTGTCGTTTTCCTTTGCGCGGGCAAGGGCATAGGATCAGCACGAACCCAGGGAGACTGCGATGGCAAAGGTGACCGGAATCGGTGGGGTGTTCTTCAAGAGCCGGGGGGATCGCGCGGCGCTGGCCGAGTGGTACCGACAGCACCTGGGCATGACGCTGGAGGACTTCGGCGGCGCGGTGCTGCGCTGGCCCGACGACAAGGCCAACGACGGCGGCCTGACGGTGTGGGCCCTGGCCGAGCCGGACAGCACGTGGTTCAGTCCCAGTGACGCGCCTTTCATGGTCAACTACCGGGTCGATGACCTGGAGGGGCTGTTGGCCAACCTGCGCGCGGCGGGCATTGCCATCGTCAGCGGACCGGAAACCCACGAAAACGGATCGTTCGCCTGGATCCTCGACCCGGACGGCAACAAGCTGGAGTTGTGGCAGCCGATGGCGTGGGACCCGGAGCGGCGCGCCGGTTGAGGGTCGGTGGCGGTGGGCCTTCACGCGGCTCCGTCGCCCGGTTGTCGATAGTGGAGCCGTCACTCCGCTTTGTCGCAGACCTCCATGCCCCTGATTCCCGAGCGCGTCCAGCGCTGGCCCCGGCCATGGCGCGTGGCGTTGTTCTCGCTGCTGGCGCTGTATGCGCTGTACCTGGTCGCCGGCAACGTGTTCCTCAACACGCCGCTGTTCAATGCGGTGACCAACCGTAAACCTGAAAAATTCACGCTGCAGACCGGGCCGGCGCTGACGCTGATGCCGGGCCATGCGTTTGTCTGGAACATCCGCATCCGCGGCCAGGCCAACCACACGGTGTACGTGTTCCGTGCCGACCACGCCAGCGCATGGATTTCGCTGGTGCACCTGTTCAAGCGCGAGGTGCGCATTCCGGGGATCGATGCGACCGGCGTGGAAGCGGACATCCAGCGGGTGGAGAAGGCGATCCCGCCACCGCCGCGCGGCGATCGCGGCTGGAACATCCGGCTGGATGCGATCCACAGCGACAGCATCCGCAGCGGGCGCTTCGGCAAGCTGCTGATCGCTGGCCAGGGCAAGGGCACGGTGGGCTTCCAGAAGCAGGTCAAGGGGGGGCCGTCGGAACTGTTCGATTCCACCGCCGGCTTCGAACAGGCCACCGTCAGTTATGACGGGGTGACGCTGCTTGACCAGGCGCACCTGGCCGCCCGGTTCCATTACCCACGGCATTACCGTGACGAGGCACCGGGGCTGCGCAAGTTCGGCATCACCTTTGCGCAGCTGGAGGTGGATGGGCGCAGCCAGGCGATCAACATCGATACGGCTGGCCCGCACGTCAAGGTGGGCAGCGTGCCCGCCGAAGCGCGGCTCACTGCGGACGTGGTGATGGATCGCGGCCTCCTGCAGCCGGGCAGCCGGGTGGTGTGGCGGCTTCCGGTGCACGCGGGCGTGCACGCACCGGACCGTGGCCTGCTGTCGCTGCAGCTGGACGTGGCCCAGGACATGCGCGTGCAGGCACGGCTGCCGCGCGACCCGGAGACCGGCAGTGAGCTGCATGCCGATCTGCGGGTAAGCGGGCGACGCATCCCGTTCGAGGCGCCGGCCGAGTTGCTGCCGCGCCTGTCTGGGCAGGTGCAGGGGGCGTGGCGGTTCGATTCGTTGAACTGGATCGCCGACCTGTTCGTGCGCAAGCCGTGGTTCCGGCTGGATGGCGGCGGCCTGCTGGAGGGCGACCTGAAGATCGTCGACGGCGCATTGGCGCCGGGCAGCCGCGTGGACGTGCCCAAGGTGGTGGCGGTGTCCGAGGTGGCCGGGGTGCGCATGCAGGGCGAGGCCAGCGCGGTGGGTCGCATCGTCGAGGACGCGCCGCCGCAGGCCGAACTGAAGGTCGCCATTCCCCGGTTCCGTGCCGCGCCGCTGGATGCGCCGAAGACCGTGCTGTTCGATGGCAAGGCCATGGCCCTGACCCTGCGCGGCGACGCGCGGCTGAAGCAGCTGCGCGACGGAATGCGCGCGCAGCTGCGCTTC
Organism: Stenotrophomonas sp. NPDC077420; assembly: GCF_044543385.1. Lineage (NCBI taxonomy): Bacteria > Pseudomonadati > Pseudomonadota > Gammaproteobacteria > Lysobacterales > Lysobacteraceae > Stenotrophomonas > Stenotrophomonas sp. NPDC077420. Next base: position 223,719 of record NZ_JBITVZ010000004.1, on the reverse strand, counting down.
ACCGATGCGCGCGTGCCGGACCTCACGGCCTACAACCGTTACGTGGGCGGCGACAACGTGCGCCTGCTGGGCGGTACCGGCCTGCTCAGCGGCGATGTCGAACTGGACACCTCGGGCCGGGTCGGTCAGGGCCGGGCGGACCTGCGCGGCCGGGGCGCACGGATGCAGGTGGCCGGCATGGCGCTGAGCGGCGATGCGCAGGTGCAGGCGCGTCTGCGGCGGGCCGACCTGGACAACCGACAGTTCGATCTCGGGGGCAGCACCGTGACCCTGCGCAACATCCAGGTCGACGGCACCGGCGATGCGAACTGGTGGGGCGAAGTGGCGCTGCGCAGTGGGCATATCCATGCCGCCGCGCCCTACCAGGTCAGCGCCCAGGCCGACCTGCGCCTGCGCGATGCCGGTCCGGTGCTGGGCGTGTTCGCCCAGCGCAGCGACTATCCGCGTTGGGTGCTGGGCCTGCTGGATTCGGGCGAGGTACAGGCCACCGGGCAACTGCGCTGGCGAAAGGACCATCTCGCGCTGGACGACCTGCACGCCGAGAACGACCGCTTGTCGCTGCGCGCCCGCCTGGACATGGCCAAGGCCGGCAAACGCGGCGACCTGTACGTGCGCTGGGGCGTGTTCGGTGCCGGTATCGAGCTGGACAACGACAAGCGCAGCTGGCACCTCAAGGGCGCCCGCGAGTGGTACAACAGCCGCCCGCGGATACTGCCGGCGTCACCGGCCAACCCCTGACCCCGCGCCACGCGCGGCGGGGCAGGCGGATGCGGTAACGCCCGGGTCTGCTTCGATGGCTGCCGGCCCGGTTCCCGTTCCGGGCTCCCGCGCTGGTTCCTCCGTGTCTACCAGCTGCCGGGCCAGCGCTGCATCGGCGATATGCCCGTGCAGGAACAACAAGCCGCTGTAGATGTTCATGTCCGTGCTCCACTTGAGTGGAGCTCACGATAGGAGCAGGATGGACGGCGTAAAAGCGATGCTTTCGCAAGTCTTTCTTGAACTGGATTCAAGTCGCCATGTCCCGCATCCCGCTCCAGCCGCTGCAGAATTTCGTCACCGCTGCGCGCCTGGGCAACCTGACCCGCGCGGCCGATGCGTTGAACCTGACGGTCAGCGCGCTCAGCCACCAGATGCGCCAGCTGGAAGAACGCCTGGGCTATGCGCTGCTGCAGCGCCAGCCGCGTGGGGTACGGGCGACGCCGGAAGGGCAGCGGTTGCTGGAACAGGTGGGCCCGCACCTGGATGCGATCGCGCAGGCACTGCAGCCCTTCGCCGCGCGGCACGACCGTGTGCTGTCGGTCAGCGCCCTGCCGTCGATGGCGTCGAACTGGCTGGTGCCCCGGCTGGGCTCGTTCGTGGCCTGCCACCCGGAGATCGAGTTCAATCTGGAATCCAGCGAGCGGCTCACCGATTTCGACCGGCAACTGCAGTGCGATGCCGCGTTGCGGGTGGGGGCAGGGCAGTGGACGGGCCTGCATGTCGAACCGCTGTTCGACGAGTGGCTGATGCCGATGGCGAGCCCGTCACTGGTGGAACGCATGGGCGGGGTGGGTGTGCTGCCGCTGTCGCAGTGGCCGCTGCTGGGGGATCCGGACGGCGAATGGCAACGCTGGTTCACGTCGGTGGGGCAGGTGGCGCCGTCGCGCTATGTGGCCATGCTCAACGACTCCGAGTCGCATCACCGGGCGGCGCTGGATGGCTTCGGGGTGGCATTGGGGCGGGTGACGCGGGCGCGGCTGTTGCTGGATTCCGGGCAGTTGATTGCCTTGTCACCGCACCGGTTGAAGACGCGCTGGTCGCATTGGCTGGTGTATCCGCCGCGGTCGTCCACGCACCAGGGGTTCCTGGCGTTTCGTGAGTGGCTGCACGCGCAGGCGGCGGAGCATGCGCGGCATATGCAGACGTTGGTGGGGTAGCCGCGCGCCTGCGTGGCTGCGGTCCCGATCAACGCCCAGGCGTGGGCCAATAGTGGCTGTCGGGGGTGCTGCGTGCGCCGAAGATCGCCTGGCCCACGCGCACTACGGTGGCGCCTTCTTCGATGGCGATCTCGAAGTCGCCGGACATGCCCATCGACAGTTGGTCCAGGCTGACGCCGGCCGGCAGCGTGGGGCGCAGGCGGTCGCGCAGCTCGCGCAGGCGCACGAAACACGGGCGGACCTGTTCGGCATCGGGCGAGAACAGGGCCAGCGTCATCAGCCCGCGTACACGCAACTGGGGGAAGGCGGGCAGCTGCTGCACGAAATCGGCCACTTCGATCGGGCCCAGGCCGTACTTGCTGGCTTCGCCGGAGGTGTTGACCTGCACGAACACGTCCAGCGTGCGGCCTTCCTGCGCCAGCCGCTGGTCCAGCGCCTGGGCCACGCGCAGGCTGTCCAGCGCCTGGAACTCGCTGGCGAAGCGGGCCACGTCGCGGGCCTTGTTGGTCTGCAGGTGGCCGATCACCGACCAGCGGATGCCGAGGTCGGCCAGCGCTTCGGCCTTGCCCTTGGCTTCCTGCACCTTGTTTTCGCCCAGCGTGTCGCAGCCGGCGGCGACCGCCAGGCGCAGCCGCGCCTCGTCCACGGTCTTGCTGACCGGCAGCAGCCGCACGCTGGCCGGATCGCGTCCGGCGCGGGCGCAGGCAGCGGCGATGCGGGCATGGACCGTGGCGAGGTTGTGGCGGAAATCATCAACGGTGGCAGCCTGCGGCCAGGCGGGGGCGACGATGGGCATGGGCGGAAACCAGCAACGGGCGTGCGTCCATTTTCGCATGGCGGCCAACTGCCCGGCGCGTTGCGCCGCCGCCCGACCAACGGTCGGGCGCTATCGGTGAGTTGATTGTTCACGGTGCGGGGACCGCCGGCGGATTCGTTCCAGCGTCGGTAGCGCCCGACCGTGGGTCGGGCGGCGGTATCAGGGTGCAGCAGCGGTCCCCGGGCGGATGTAATGCGACTGGCCGTTGTCGTTGAGGAAGATCAGCTCGGGTTTGCCCTGCCATGAGGTGAGCATGGCGCCGGTGCTGTTCTGGTGCTTGATCACCAGGGTGGCGCCGCGGTCGGGGTTTGCGGTGATCTTGAATACTTCGGTGGTGCCCTTGGCATCGTCCAGGGTCAGCGAGGCTTCGTCGCCGACATCGGCCGTGCCATAGCTGCCCCGTTCGGAGCCGTCCGCGCCCAGCAGCACCAGACCGGACAACGGCGAGGCACGCGGGCCCTGCGGCACGCCCTTGCTGAGCGGGTCGGGCAGCGGCGCTCCCAGGATCACCCGGGCCTGGCCGCTGCCGTCCTGGATGACCAGGCCGCGCGCGGTGATGACGCGCTGGTCGGACTGGCTCTGGTGCAGCCGCACGGCGGTGTAGCCCGAGACCAGCAGGGCGAGGCTGGACACGGCCAGGGTGGTGAGGGTGAGTGCACGCGACATGGCCGGCTCCGGATCCTTGGATGGATGCGACGATAGCCGAAGCGGTGATTGCGACACCAGTCGGAAAACTCTGTATCTGTCATCTACGTGAAACCGGTCACAGCTGGCTCGCTCCGAAGCACCGCGTGGTCGTTGCCGCCCGTTGACTGGATGTGCGCGTGCCGGTGCGTTATTCGTTCTGGATAGTGCTGGAAACCCGGGAGGGTGCGATTGCCGCGTTGAGGTTCAAGCGCCACCTCCGAGAGGTCGGCAGGTCAATGGAAATCGCGGCTGTGGGTGCGCACGCCGTCGATCAGCGTGTCCAGGTTGTGCATGCGCTGCACGATCAGGTGCTGCACGCCGTCGACGCGTTCCAGCCGGCCATCGATCTGCATCAGCCGGGCTTCCACCAGCACGCGGTGCTGGCGGTCGGCGGTCCTGCGCCAGACCACCGCGTTGACCATGCCGCACTCGTCTTCCAGGGTGAGGAAGGTGACCCCGCTGGCGGTCTGCGGGCGCTGGCGCATGCGCACCAGCCCGGCGAAACGCACGCTGCGCCCATGCGGCAGCTGCGCCAGTTGGTCGGAGCGCTGGCAACGGCGCGCCTGTAGTTCGGTACGAATGAACGACACCATGTGCTGGCCGAGGGTAGTGCCGGTGCTGTTGTAGTCGGCCTGCATGTCCTCGAAGGCGCTGGGGGCGGGCAATGCCACGTCGGCTTCTGCCGTGGCGCGCACGCTCTCGAACAGCGGCAGCGGCTTTTCCACCCCGGACACGTCCCAGCGCGCGCGGTGGCGGTGCCCGCTCAGGCCCTTGAGCGCACCGGCGTCGGCCAGCAGGCCCTGGTGGCGACGGTCCAGGCGTGCGCGCTGGCTGAGGTCGGCCACGCTGTCGAAGGCATGCCGGGTGCGGGCCTGGACCAGCACGTCGGCCACCTCTTCGCTGAAGCCATCGACCATGCGCAGGCCCAGCCGGATGCCGGGCAGGGCGCCGGGCTGCGTGGCCGGCACCAGGGTGCAGTTCCACGCACTGTGGCGCACGTCCACCGGCAGCACCGGCACCCCGTGGCGGCGCGCGTCCTGCAGGATCTGGTCGGGGGTATAGAAGCCCAGCGGCTGGCTGTTGACCAGGCTGGCGGCGAACGCGGAGGGGTGGTGGCACTTGAGCCAGCAGCTCACATAGGTGATCAGCGCGAAGCTGGCGGCGTGGCTTTCCGGGAAGCCATAGCTGCCGAAGCCTTTGATCTGCTCGAACAGGCGCTCGCCGTAGTCGCGGCTGTAGCCACGCGCGGCCATGCCGGCCAGCAGTTTGTCGCGATGCGGTTCCAGGCCGCCGTGGCGCTTCCAGGCGGCCATCGAGCGCCGCAGGGCGTCGGCTTCGCCGGGACTGAAGCCGGCCGCGGCCACCGCCAGCTGCATCACCTGCTCCTGGAACAGCGGCACGCCCAGGGTGCGTTTGAACACCTTCTCCAGTTCCGGCGGGTAGTCGATTTCTTCGATGCCTTCTTCCTTGAGGCGTTTGCGGCGGTTGAGGTAGGGGTGGACCATGTCGCCCTGGATCGGCCCGGGGCGTACGATCGCCACTTCGATCACCAGGTCGTAGAAGCAGCGCGGCTGCATGCGCGGCAGCATGGCCATCTGCGCGCGCGATTCGATCTGGAACACGCCGAGCGTGTCGGCGCGGCAGATCATGTCGTAGGTGGGAACATCGCCGGCCGGGAGGCGGGCCATGCTCAACGGCTGTCCGTCCGCGTCGCGCACGCCCTGATCGTGCAGCATCGCCAGGCACTTGCGCACGGCGGTGAGCATGCCCAGGGCCAGGCAGTCCACCTTCATCAGCCCGGTGGCATCCAGGTCGTCCTTGTCCCACTGGATCACGGTGCGATCGGCCATGGCCGCGTTCTCCACCGGCACCAGGGTCGACAGCGGATGTTCGGAAATCACGAAGCCGCCGGGATGCTGCGACAGGTGCCGCGGGAAGTCCACCAGTTCGGCGGTCAGCGCCACCACCCGCTGCATGAGCGGGGTGTCCGGGTCGAAACCGCGTTCGCGCAGCGCCTCGGGCAGCGGTTCGTGGCTGCTCCAGCGGTCCAGGCAGGCGGCCAGTTCGTTGACCTGGTCCGGCGGCAGGCCCAGCACGCGGGCGACGTCGCGCACCGCGCTGCGGCCGCGGTAGCTGATCGCCACGGCGGTGAGCGCGGCGCGTTCGCGGCCGTAGCGGTTGAACACGTACTGCAGCACTTCCTCGCGCCGTTCGTGTTCGAAATCGATGTCGATGTCCGGCGGTTCGTCGCGCTCTTCGGAGATGAAGCGTTCGAACAGCAGTTCCATGTGGCTGGGGTCGATTTCGGTCACGCCCAGCACGAAGCACACCGACGAATTGGCCGCCGAGCCCCGGCCCTGGCACAGGATCTGCTGGCTGCGGGCGAAGCGCACGATGTCGTGCACGGTCAGGAAGTACGACTCGTACTGCTTGAGGTGGATCAGGCGCAGTTCGTGCTCGATCTGCCGGCGCTGCCCATCCGTGGCGCCACCGGGCCAGCGCCAGCGCATGCCTTCCTCCACCAGCGTGCGCAGCCAGCTGGCCGGGTCGTGCTCGGCCGGCACCAGCTCGCGCGGGTAGGTGTACTGCAGCTGGGCCAGGTCGAAGCGGCAGCGCTCGGCCACGCGCAGGGTTTCCTCCAGCAGCTCCGGCGGGTACAGCGCGGCCAGCGCCTGGCGGGTGCGCAGGTGGCGTTCGCCATTGGGGAACAGATGCCAGCCGGCGTCGGCGATGGTGCAGTGCTGGCGGATCGCGGTGAGCGTGTCCTGCAACGCACGGCGGCGACGCACGTGCATGTGCACGTCGCCGCTGGCGACCACCGGCACATCGTGCGCGTAACCGAATTCCAGCGCCGCCTCCAGGCGCTGCACGTCGTCGGCGTCGCGGTGCAGCTCCAGCGCCAGCCACAGGCGGTGCGGAAAGCGTGCCTGCAGCCAGGCCGCATCGGCAGCCTGCGGCACGCGGTCGGCCCACAGGCACAGCAGTCCGTCGGGCAGGGCATCGAAGTCCCCGCGCAGGCAGCGGTACTGGCCCTTGGCGGCGCGCCGGCGGCAGGTGGTGATCAGCTGGCACAGCCCGGCATAGCCGGCCAGGTCGGTGCACAGCAGCACGACCTTGGGGCCGTCCTCGATCTGGAATTCGGCGCCGGTGATCAGTGCCAGCTGGTGCTTCTTCGCCGCCTGCCAGGCGCGCACGATGCCGGCCAGTGAACACTCATCGGTGATCGCCAGGGCGTGGTAGCCCTGTTCCTTCGCGCGCGCGAACAGTTCGTCGGCGATCGAGGCACCACGCTGGAAACTGAAGGCCGACAGGCAATGCAGTTCGGCGTAGTCGGGCAGGGCGCTGCTCATGCGAACCAGCCGTGCAGCATGAACGGTCCATGCCGCGCGCCGGCGGCGGTATAGGCCCAGCCGCGCTGGCCCAGCGCGGTTTCCACCACGTAATAGTCGCGGCGCACATCGTCTTCGTCCCACCACCCCGATTCGATCCGTTCCGGGCCTGACAGGATGCGCAGGTCCGGGTCGTACAGCGGCTGCGGCGTGGCCAGCAGCCAGCCGGGGCGCAGCGGCACTACCGGCGGCGGCCCCTTGGCCGCCGGGGCGGCGGGGCCGGTGGCGCGTTCGGGGCGGTGTTCGGCGCGCAGTGCCACGCCCTGCACGGCGTCGTCGCCGAGCCGCGCGCGCAGGCGTTCGCGCAGCTGTTCCCAGGGCATGGCCTGCTGCGGGCGCGGGTCGAACAGGTCGCGCGCGGCGGGGACGAACGGGGGCAGGTGGTCGGCCTGCAGGCGCAGGCCGCGGCTGCCGGCGGGCAGGCGCAGGTGGTCGACGCGGTTGCGCGCCAGTTCGAACAGCATCGCCGCGTCGCGTTCGGGCGCGAGCAGGCCGATGCTCAGCCGCGTATCCGGGTGCCGTTCGTGTTCGAACCACAGGTCGAACTGCTGGGCGCCGCCATCCCGCGAACACAGGAAGGCGGCGAGGTCGGCGGTAAGGCGGCGCAGCGGGAACAGCAGGGCCTGGGTGGAGTCGATCTCGTAGTCGAACTCGATCCGCGCATCGAACCGGTCCGGCGGCCGGAAGTACTGCAGCGGCGCCAGCGCGCCGATGCCGCGCAGCGCATCCAGGTGCGCCAGCACCTGCGCCGGGAACCGCCGCGCCAGGCTGTCGCGGGGCAGGGCGAAGGCGGCGCCCAGGCTGCGCAGGCCGGAGCGCGCCAATACCGTGACCGCGTCGGTGGGCAGGCCGCTGCGGTCGATCGGAAGCTGCGCCAGTGCCGGTTCCAGCGTGCTGGCGTCCACTCCCAGCCGGGCGTGCACGCTGGTCAGTACCCAGGCGGCATGCGGGTTCGGCGCGGCCACCAGGCGGTGGCGGAAACCCAGCTCCTCCAGGCCCTCGCGCAGGCGCTGTTCAATCGCCGGCCAGTCGCCGAACAAGGCGCGGCTGGCGCCGATCTCCAGCGCCAGCGCATGCGGGAAGGCCAGGCTAACCTGCGAGCTGATGCCGTACAGCCAGCTGGCCAGCAGTTGGCGGGTGTCCTGCTCGGCGCGCGGGTCGTATTCCACGGTGAGCATGTCGCGGGTGAGCACCTGCGCGGCCGACAGCAGCATGCCGCGGCGCAGGCCGAGCTGGCGCGCGGCGGGACTGACCGCATGCAGCACCCGGCGCTGCGCCGGGCCGGTCACCAGCACCAGCGGCGCGCGGGGATCGGGCTGCTGGCGCAGGGCGGCATCCAGCGCCAGTTGAGGCAGCAACAGGCAGGCCCACTGCATGGCGGCGCCTCAATGGGCCACGGCCAGCGGCAACGGCTGCGCCGGTGCCTGGCCGCCACGGCACTTGAGGACCCGCACCTGGCCGGCCTCCAGCTGCAGCCGCAACGGGGCCGGGGAGGGGTTGCGCGCCAACCGGCTGTCGCGGAAGGCAAACCCCAGGCATTGCCCGGTTTCGGCCGCGACCTGCAACCGGCGCAGGGTGCGGTCGTCGGCGTGGCCGGGCCAGCACAGTACCGCCGCACAGGCGGCCGAGCGCAGGCATTGTTCGGCCGCCCACAAGGCCTCGCGCGGACTGGCATGGACCACCTGCAGCTGGCCCAGGGCCATCCCGGCACCGGCCCAGCCGGGCGCGTGCGGCAGGTGCGGCGGCGCCACCAGCACCACGGTCTGCTGTTGCTGGCTGAGCCGGGCCAGGGTCGGCCAGACCAGTGCCAGCTCGCCTTGGCCGGGCGCCGACAGCAGCACTTCGGACAGCGCCGACGGCGGCCAGCCGCCGCCGGGCAGGCGGGCGTCCAGCGCCGGGTGCCCGGTGGGGTGCGCCGGGGTCTCTGCAACCGCACCGCGCGGCTGCCCGCGCCAGACCTGGCGGCTTTCCAGCAGCTGTTCCAGTGCCCGCACCGCGCCCATCAGGGCACCTCCCGGGAGGGCTGGAACAAAGCGAAATGGGCGGGAAACCTGAACATGGAGGCAAGTATCGAAAGCGCGGGTGTCAAGGGTTGAGACCGACATGCTACCGCCAATTAGCAAAATTGCTAATGAAATTCGCCGTGCCAACGTCCCCACGTACCCAACGCCAGAAGAGAGACCCCAGCCCCCCAATCAACACACCGCCCGTGACCGCTGGTCGCTGCTGATCGGACGCCCATTGGCGTCCCTGCTGCTGAGCGACTCGGAAGGCCGACCCCTGGCGGCGACCGATACTGTGGTGATCGAGCCGGTGCACGATGTCTGACAGCGTTTTCGGTCAGCCTTGAACGCTGTGGCTGCCACGACGGAACTAGGAACCGTTGTGGACCTTGGCTTGCGGAAGCATCATCCCCGCAGTTGCCGCTTCCCGAATTTCTTCCAGCAGGTCGGGGTGGCGATCAAGCAGATGGAACAGGTTGAATACCGCTGCCACCGGCTGGGCCTTACCGGTCTCGTATCGCGAAAAGGCATTGGGACCGCCGCCGGTGATGGCTGCCGCCTCATGCTGGCTCAGGCGAAGTTTTCGCCGCACGCGGCGCAGTTCCGCGCCAGCCTCCCGGCGGACCTGGTCAACCAGCGCATCTGCGGCAGCCACATAACGTGCCTGGCTGGGGTCATCCAGAAATGCTTCTCCGCACTGCTCGCAACGCTGGCCGGTGAGGTGGGTGACCTCGATCGTCCGATGTCCACTGGCAAGCGGCAAACCGCCGGCGAAGGCAACCAGCGAATCCAGAGCGCCGCATGACGGGCACTGGCAGGAGGCAAGCGTGGGGTACTCATGTCCGGACGTCATGCTCAGAGTCTCTTGAAGGAGATGACCAGCTTGGGGGCAGGGGGCGCTGCTGTACTCGACGCAGCAGGGGGAAACCACAGCATGAACTTGATATAGGCCAGGCCATTTTCAGTAGGTCCGTGATAGACGTCCTGCCAAAGCGTGTGCGTGGTATCGGCCGCGGCGGTCATGGATTTGAAGAAATGGTCTGTGCGTAGCCTGAGAATCGTGTTCACTGCCTGATGCATGTTCAATTGCATGGCAGCAACACCAGCGACCGCCTTGAAACCAAAGACGCCTGCGCCGGACTGGCGCACTACCTGCTTGACCTGATCAAGTGAATACGAAGGGGTCTGCTTTTCCCATACGCCGTCAGATCGGACCGTGATCCCAAAAGGCGTTGGAGCCGGGCGAGTACTGGGCGGCGACGGATGCATGCGTCCTTCCGTGGTCGGGTTGAATATACACCTTAGAGGTTGATTTGCAATCAAGGCAAGGCAAACATTTCGATCAATTCAAGCGGGTCAATAGGCTTTGACTTGACGGGCCTGATCTGTTCCCGCGGTGAGTAAAACTGAACACCTGTTGACACGGATGAACGCGGTGAACGACCCTTGACCGGATGGGTGCCGGACACGCCACCCGGCGGATGCGGTGGCTGTAGCGACAGGCGGAGGGGCCTGATCGTGGCCGGCGTACCCGTGTAGTTCCCGAGACCGGGCCGTGGGCCCGGTGTCTGCCACTACGGCGCTGCACCCTTCTGCGGCAAGACTCCCTGGATTTTCTGCGTCAGCAAAAGGTGTTTCGCCCGCTTATGAAAACGATTACAAAGCCGCTGGCCCTGACGGCCGCCATTGCCGTGTCGCTTGCCGCAGCCGCCTCGGCGGCGCCGACCGCCGCCGCTGATGCCTTCACCGTGCTGCGCCTGGAACAGGCGCCCTCGCACCTGGATGCGTCTGCGGTGGCCGCGCAGCTGCAGGCGCTGGACGTGGATGCACTGACCATCGGCAACGTGGTCCGTGCGGCCGACACGATGGACACCGCGCTGGCACCGGACCCGCTGGCGGCGCTGGCCGACCAGCTGGGCTACACCTACCGTTTCGTCAGCGCCGATCCGGCCGCTGCCGAACAACGAGGTAGCGTGGTGCTGTCGCGGCTGCCGGTGGAAGCCGAATCGGGCGTGGAAGCGCCGGGCCTGAACTACCTGCGGCTCAACGACGGCCGCCACGTGGTGGCGCTGTATACGCGTGCTGCCGACAGCGATGCCGAGGGCACCCCGGTCAAGGCGCTGGTGGACGGCTCGCGCCTGGGCGCGCCTGCGGTACTGCTCGGCGCCGACGCGGAAACCGCGACCACCGCAGGATTCGCTGCGGTCACCCGCGATGCGGTCTACAGCGCCGGCTTCAATGCCGCCACCGCCAAGCAGGTCAAGCTGCGCCTGGATGCCGATTCGAGCATCGGTGGCGAGCTGGTGACGCTGGGCTACAGCGCGCCGCTCGGCGGCGATACGCCGTGGATGGACACCGGGCTGGGCGCGGACGCACGCGCGAAGCTGCTGGTCGCGCGCATGACGGTGGATGAAAAATTCCAGATGCTGCACAGCTACTTCGGGCTGGGCAAGGACGGCGGGCCGTTGCCGGAAGGCGCGGTGGGCTCGGCCGGTTTCGTGCCGGGCGTGCCGCGGCTGGGCATTCCGGCGCAGCAGTCGGCCGACGCCGGCGTGGGCGTGACCAACCCGGGTGGGATCCGCAAGGGCGATATCGCCACGGCGATGCCGTCGGGGCCGTCCACGGCGTCGACCTGGAACCCGCAGATCGCGTTCACCGGGGGCGCCACGATGGGCCGCGAGGCCTGGCAGCAGCGCTTCAACATCCTGCTGGCGGGCAGCGTCAACCTGCAGCGCGATCCGCGCAACGGCCGCAATTTCGAGTATGCGGGTGAAGATCCGCTGCTGGCCGGTCGCCTGGTCGGTGAGTCGATCCGCGGCGTGCAGAGCCAGCATGTGATTTCGACGATGAAGCATTTCGCGCTCAACGACATGGAAACCTCGCGCAATTTCCACAGCGCCGAGATCGGCGAGCAGGCGATGCGCGAGTCGGACCTGCTGGCGTTCGAAATCGCGATGGCCGAGGGCAGGCCGGGCTCGGTGATGTGTTCGTACAACAGGATCAACGGCACCTACGGCTGCGAACACGATTACCTGATGAACCAGGTGCTCAAGCAGGAATGGAAGTTCCCGGGTTTCGTGATGTCGGACTGGGGCGGGGTGCACAGCGGTTCGAAGGCGGCGCTGGCCGGCCTGGACCAGCAGTCGGCCGGTGAGGTATTCGACAAGGCGGTGTACTTCGACCAGCCGCTGCGCCTGGCCGTGGCCGGCGGGGTGGTGCCGCAGGCGCGCCTGGACGACATGGTGACGCGGATCCTGCGCACGATGTTCGCGCATGGCAACTTCGACCTGCCGCCCCAGCACGTGCCGATCGACGTCGAGGCCGGTTTCGCGGCCGCGCAGCGCACGGTGGAAGAAGGCAGCGTGCTGCTGCGCAACGAAAACAGCCTGCTGCCGCTGGACAGGGACGTGCAGCGCATCGTGGTCATCGGCGGGCACGCGGACAAGGGCGTGATCGGTGGCGGCGGTTCGTCGCACGTGGGGTTCACCGCGCGCGGTACCAATGCGGTGCCGGGCGTGCTGCCGACCACGTGGCCGGGTCCGGTGATCTTCCACCCGTCGTCGCCGTTGCAGGCGCTGCGGGCGGAGCGCCCGGAGGCGAGCATCGAGTATGTGGACGGCCGCGACGTGGCGGCGGCGGCGCGCGCTGCGGCGGCGGCGGACGTGGCGATCGTGTTCGCGACGCAGTGGTCGGCCGAGTCGGTCGATCTGCCGCACATGCGGCTGCCGGACAACCAGGATGCGTTGATCGCGGGGGTGGCCAAGGCCAATCCGAAGACGGTGGTGGTGCTGGAAACCAACGGGCCGGTGGAGCTGCCGTGGCTGCAGCAGGTGCCGGCGGTGATGCAGGCGTGGTACCCGGGCATCCGCGGCGGTGAGGCGATTGCGGCGCTGCTGACCGGCAAGGTCAATCCGTCCGGGCGCCTGCCGGTGACCTGGCCGGTGGACGCGTCGCAGTTGCCGCGCCCGCACGTGAACGGGCTGGGCTTCACCCCGAAGCACAAGCCGGACGACACCATCGATTACACCATCGAAGGCGCGAACGTCGGTTACAAGTGGTTCGCGGCCAAGGGGCTGACCCCGCAGTTCGCGTTCGGCCACGGGCTGTCGTACACCCGCTTCCAGTACGACAACCTGACCTACACGGCGATGGGCCAGCGCCTGGTGGCGACGGTGGACGTGCGCAACACCGGCAAGGTGGCCGGCGCGGACGTGGCCCAGCTGTACCTCAAACTGCCGGAAGGCAGCACCACGCCGATCCGCCTGATCGGCTTCCAGAAAGTAATGCTGCAGCCGGGCGAGTCGCGCCGGATCCGTATCGAGGCCGAACCGAAGGCGATGGCGAGTTTCGATACGGCCGACAAGCAGTGGAAGATCGCCGAAGGCCGTTACGAACTGCAGCTTTCGCGTTCGGCCAACGAGCCGCTGCAGACCTCGCCGATGGTGTTGAGTGGGGGTGTGGTGAAGTAAAGCCGGAGCCAGAGCCAGAGCCAGAGCACTCGTCCACGGGTGTCTCTGGTCTGGGCCGGCGCGGGCGGGGCGGGACGGGACACGCCGACCCGAGCCAGGGACATCCGCAGACCAAGGCTTCCGCTATGAAGGCTTTGCTGTAGAAGGCCGTTGGCGGCCAACCAAAGGCACATATCGGGTGGCGGGAAACAGCGCTAGGCTGCGGGAGTTGCCTGCCATCACCTTCCCGGAGAGAGCCATGCGTGTTCGTGTCGTGCCTGTGCTGTTGCTGAGCCTGATGATCGCTGCCAGCGTGTCGGCGCAGACCGCGCCGATGACGCCGGATATTCCGGCCAAGGGCTTCGTCACCCCCACTGCGGGGTATGACTACGAGAAGCGCGAAGTGATGGTTCCCATGCGCGATGGGACGAAGCTGTATACGGTGATCGTGGTGCCCAAGGGCGCGCGGAACGCGCCCATGCTGCTGACCCGCACGCCCTACGATGCCGCCAACCGTGCGAAGCGCATGGACTCGCCGCACATGCGCGACATCCTGCCGCAGGGCGATGAAGTGTTCGTCGATGCCGGCTATATCCGCGTGTTCCAGGATATCCGCGGCAAATACGGTTCCGAAGGCGATTACGTGATGACCCGCCCGTTGCGCGGGCCGCTCAATGCCACCAAGGTCGACCATGCCACCGATGCGTGGGACACCATCGACTGGCTGGTCAAGCATGTGCCCGAAAGCAACGGCAAGGTCGGCATGCTGGGCTCGTCGTACGAGGGCTTCACCGTGGTGATGGCCTTGACCAACCCACATCCGGCGTTGAAAGTGGCCGCCCCGCAGAGCCCGATGATCGATGGCTGGATGGGCGATGACTGGCTCAACTACGGCGCCTTCCGCCAGGTCAACTTCGGCTATTTCACCGGGCAGCTGGCCAAGCGCGGCAAGGGGCCGGCCATTCCCAGCCAGGGCTACGACGATTACACCACCTTCCTGCGCGCCGGTTCGGCCGGCGACTATGCCAAGGCCAATGGCCTTGAACAGCTGCCATGGTGGCACAAGCTGGTCGAGCACCCGGCCTACGACGCCTTCTGGCAGGAACAGGCGCTGGACAAGCGCATGGCCAGCACCCCCCTCAAGGTTCCCACCCTGTGGCTGCAGGGCCTGTGGGACCAGGAAGACATGTGGGGCGCGGTGCACAGCTACGCGGCGATGGAACCGCGCGACACCGGCAACACGCTCAACTACCTGGTCATGGGCCCATGGCGGCACAGCCAGGTGAACTACGACGGCAGCAGCCTGGGCGCCCTGAAGTTCGATGGCGATACCGCGCTGCAGTTCCGCCGCGACGTGCTCAAGCCGTTCTTCGACCAGTATCTAGTAGACGGCGCGGCCAAGGCCGATACGCCGCCCGTGCTCATCTACAATACCGGCGAAAACCGCTGGGACAAGCTGCAGCAGTGGCCGCGCGCGGCCGCGCAGACCCGGCCGCTGTACCTGCGTGCCGGTGGCAGGCTGTCGTTCGAGGCGCCGCAGGCGGGCGAGGCCACGCATGAAGACTACGTGTCCGATCCGGCCAAGCCGGTGCCGTTCGTCCCCCGCCCGGTGCGCTTCGCCGACCGCGACATGTGGACCACCTGGCTGGTCAAGGACCAGCGTTTCGTGGACGGCCGACCCGACGTACTGACCTTCGTCAGCGAACCGCTCACCGAACCGCTGCGCATCGGGGGGGCGCCGCAGGTCAACCTGCAGGCGTCCACCAGCGGCAGCGACAGCGACTGGGTGGTGAAGCTGATCGACGTGTATCCCGACCAGGTGCCGTCCACGCCGGAGATGGGCGGTTATGAGCTGGCGGTGTCGATGGCGATCTTCCGCGGACGCTACCGCGAGAGCTTCAGCGAACCGAAGGCGATCGCCGCCAACCAGGTGCTCGACTACCGGTTTGGCCTGCCCACCGCCAACCACGTCTTCCAGCCCGGCCACCGCGTGATGGTGCAGGTGCAGTCGACCCTGTTCCCGCTGTACGACCGCAACCCGCAGACCTTCGTGCCCAACATCTACCTGGCCAAGCCGGGCGATTACCAGAAGGCGACCCAGCAGGTGTGGCATGCGCCGGGCCAGGCCAGCTTCATATCGTTGCCGGTGTATTGAGGCAAGCCCGATCGACAACGACCGATCTCAATGATCGGTTTTGCCGGCCGGCAATGCCGGCCTGCAATGCCGACATGCAATGCCGACCGGTAATGCCGACCTGCAATGCCGACCTGCAATGCCGACCGGTAGTGCCGACCGGTAGTGCCGACTGTTAGTCGGCAACCGCGCGCCAGCGCGGCAAGGCCGAGGTCATGATGTCGGAACGGAGAGCAGCCGACTGACAGTCGGCTCTACCCCCGTACCCGTACCCCCGTAGCCGTACCCGTACCCCCGTAGCCGCACCCCCGTAGCCGTACCCGTACCCGCACCCCCGTACCCCGCATCAGCCCGACACGCTGGGGTAATCGATATAGCCTTCGGCGCCGCCGCCGTACAGGGTGTCCGGGTCGAACTCGGACAAGGCCACGCCCAGGCGCAGCCGTTCGACCAGGTCGGGATTGGCGATGTAGGCGCGGCCGAACGCGACCATGTCGGCGTAGCCCGACGCAACCGCCTGTTCTGCGCTGTCCTTGTCGTAGCCGTTGTTGGCGATCCACGGACCGCGGAACTTCGCACGCAGCGCGGCATAGTCGAACGGGATGTTGTCGCGCGGCCCACCGGTGGCGCCTTCGATCACGTGCACGAAAGCCAGCCCGCCGATCGCATCGAGGCGCTCGACCGCGCGTTCGAACAGCGGCTGCGGGTCGGAATCGTGCGCGTCGCCGGCCGGCGTCACCGGCGACAGACGCACGCCGGTGCGATCGGCACCGATTTCCGCGGCAATCGCACGCACCACTTCGTCGAGCAGGCGGGTGCGGTTTTCGATGCTGCCACCGTAGTCGTCGGTGCGCAGGTTGCTGCCATCACGCAGGAACTGGTCGATCAGGTAGCCATTGGCTGCATGCACTTCCACGCCATCGAAGCCGGCCGTGATCGCGTTGCGCGCAGCCTGCCGGTAGTCCTGGACCAGTGCCGGAATCTCGTCCAGGCGCAGCGCCCGCGGCTCGGAAACATCTTCGAAACCGTTGGCGGTGAAGGTCTTGCTGTTGGCGCGCAGCGCGCTGGGGGCCACCGGCACTTCACCCTCCGGCAGCAGGCTGGTGTGCGAAATGCGGCCCACGTGCCAGAGCTGCAGCACGATGCGGCCACCGCGGGCGTGCACGGCATCGGTCACCTTGCGCCAGGCATCGATCTGGTCCTGGCTGTAGATGCCGGGCGTATCCAGGTAACCCTGGCCGAGCGGGCTGATCTGGGTCGCTTCGGCGATGATCAGGCCGGCGCTGGCGCGCTGCTCGTAATACTGGATGGCGAGGGGATTGGGCACGCGTCCGTCGATGGCACGGTTGCGGGTGAGCGGTGCCATCGCAATGCGGTTGCCGACGTCGATGGCGCCAAGCCGGGTGGAAGTGAACAGCGTGCCGTCAGGAGACTGGGTCATGGGCGATGCCTTGGGGAAGGAGAGGTCGTGCAGGGATACGACACCCAGCATAGGCCGGGGTGCGTTGCAGCGATGGGAAGGATTGTTGCGGGGCGCCGTGTGCACGTTGCGTAACGCAGACGAGGCGTAGCGTAGGCGCGAACTCAAGCAGAGGCAGTGCAATGATCGATTACCAACTCAAGGGCAAGGTCGCCATCGTCACCGGTGGCGTGTCGGGCATCGGCCTGGCCGTGGCCGAACTGCTGGCCGATTCCGGTGCGGCCGTGGCGGTCTGGGACCTCAAGGACGATGCGGTCCAGAAGACGGCCGAGGCGATCCGCGGCAAAGGCGTAAAGGCCATCGGCATCGCGTTGGACGTCACCGACGAGGCGGCGGTGGACGCAGCCGTACAGCGCACCGTGCAGGAGCTGGGCGGCCTGGACATCGCGGTCAACAACGCCGGCATCGGCGGCCCCTCCGCCAGCAGTGGCGATTATCCGGTCGATGGCTGGAAGCGCGTCATCGACGTCAACCTCAACAGCGTGTTCCTGTGCCAGCGGGCGCAGATCCAGGCGCTGCGCAAGGCCGGCAACGGGGGCAGCATCATCAACATGGCGTCGATCCTGGGCCAGGTCGGTTTCGCCAGTTCGGCCGCCTACGTGGCCGCCAAGCACGGCGTGGTCGGCCTCACCCAGACGGCGGCCTGGGAGCATGCCGGCGACAACATCCGGGTAAATGCGGTCGGCCCGGGCTTCATCGCCACGCCGCTGCTGGACAAGATGGACCCGACAGTACGCAAGGCGCTGGAAGCCAAGCATGCACTGCAGCGACTGGGCAAGGCAGAGGAAGTCGCCGCGCTGGTGGCCTGGCTGGCCAGCAGCGATGCATCGTTTGCCACCGGCACTTATTACGCCATCGATGGCGGCTACCTCGCGCAATGAGGTCGGCGCGGCGGGCACCGTGGCGGCCGAGCCCGCCACCCGTGCACGCCGCGCTCACAGGCAATTTCACGGTGCTCCCACGCGGCCCACGCAACGCTCTGTTCATTGTTGAGGAGTGTGTGATGGGACTGGAACAAGATCTGTCGATCCTGCTGCGCATCGCGGCCGCGATGCTGTTCGGGGGTGTGCTGGGGATCGAGCGCGAGCTGGGCAAGCATGCGGCCGGGTTGCGCACGCACATGCTGATCGCCGGCGCCGCCGCGCTGATCGTGGGCCTGGGCGACAGCATCGCCGAACACTTCCAGCAGGAACGCTACCGCGACCTGCTGCAGGTGGACCCGGTGCGCCTGATCGAAGCGGTGGTGGCGTGCGTGGGTTTCGTCGCCGCCGGCACCATCCTGCGCGGCAACCGCGATGACGAAGTCAGCGGCCTGACCACCGCCAGTTCGCTGATCATGGCGGCGGCGATCGGCATCGCCGTGGGTATCGGGGAATACGTGATCGCCATCGGGGTGAGCGTGCTGTGCGTGACCGTACTGACGGTGTTCCGTCGGCTGGCCAAGAAACTGGAGTCCACATGAGCAGCGAACGTCCCTTCGAGCTGCAGCGGATCGACCACCTGGTGCTGCGCGTGCAGGACCTGGACCGGTCGGTTGCGTTCTACCGCGATGTCCTGGGCTGCACGGTGGCCCGGGAACGCCCCTCGCTGGGCATGGTGCACCTGCATGCCGGTGCATCGATGATCGACCTGATCGCGGTGGACGGGTCGCTGGGCCGTCGCGGCGGCGCTGCCGCCGGCGCGCAGGGCCGCAACCTGGAACACCTGTGCCTGCGCATCGAGCCGTTCGACGAGTCCACCCTGCGCGCACACCTGCAGATGCACGGCATCGCCGTGGACGGTGAGGTGTCCAGCAACCTGGGCGCGGAAGGCGACGGGCGATCGCTGTACCTGCGCGACCCGGATGGCAACGGGGTCGAGCTCAAGGGCCCCTCCACGCCCTGCGGCTGCTAGGGCCCCCCTTCAATCTTTGGTCTAATGGGCGGACGGCGCATGTCTCGGCCATGGTTGGACCATGATCATTTCCGCTTCCACCGACTACCGCGCGGCCGCGCAACGCCGGCTCCCCCCGTTCCTGTTCCACTACATCGACGGCGGCGCTTACGCCGAACATACGCTGCGGCGCAATGTCAGCGACCTGGCCGACATCGCGCTGCGCCAGCGCGTGCTGCGCGACATGTCCGAGCTGCGCCTGGAGGCGGAACTGCTGGGCGAGCGCATGGCGATGCCGGTGGCACTGGGCCCGGTGGGGCTGACCGGCATGTATGCGCGGCGTGGCGAAGTCCAGGCGGCCCGCGCGGCCGCCAGCCGCGGCATTCCCTTCACCTTGTCGACCGTGTCGGTGTGCCCGATCGAAGAAGTGGCACCGGCCATCGACCGCCCGATGTGGTTCCAGCTGTACGTGCTGAAGGACCGCGGATTCATGCGCAATGCACTGGAGCGGGCCAGGGCCGCCGGGGTTACCACGCTGGTGTTCACGGTGGACATGCCCGTGCCCGGCGCGCGTTACCGCGACGCGCATTCGGGAATGAGCGGACCCAACGCCGGGCTGCGACGCATGCTGCAGGCGATGGCGCACCCGCGCTGGGCATGGGACGTGGGCCTGCGGGGTCGCCCGCATGACCTGGGCAACATTTCGGCGTATCGGGGCAGCCCGACCGGCCTGGCCGACTACATCGGCTGGCTGGGGAACAATTTCGATCCGTCGATCGGGTGGAAAGACCTGGAGTGGATCCGCGAATTCTGGAGCGGGCCGATGGTGATCAAGGGCATCCTGGACGCCGACGATGCGCGCGATGCGGTGCGTTTCGGCGCCGATGGCATCGTGGTCTCCAACCACGGCGGACGTCAGCTGGACGGGGTACTGTCGACGGCGCGGGCGTTGCCGGCGATCGCCGCGGCGGTCAAGGGCGAGGTGGAGATCCTGGCCGATTCCGGCATTCGTACCGGGTTGGACGTGGTCCGCATGCTCGCGCTGGGCGCCGACGGCGTGCTGCTGGGGCGCGCATTCGTCTATGCGCTGGCGGCCCAGGGCGAAGCCGGGGTGGCCAACCTGCTGGATCTGCTGGCCAGGGAAATGCGCGTGGCGATGACCTTGATCGGGGCGCGCCGGCTGGCCGACATCACTACCGATGCGCTGGCGCTGTGATGCCGTGCAGCCGGGCAGGGCCCGGTGCTACCCGCACTGGACCGAGGTGATGATGTTGGCCTTGTCGATGAACACGCGCAGCCGGTCGGGACGGTAATCGCGGCTGGTGATGGTTTCCGGGCCGATCGGGTTGATCAGGCCGGCGCCGCTCTGCTTGAGCAGGGCGCGCATGTTGGCTTCGTCGGCAGGTTTGCCGACGGCCCAGGCCAGCGGCTCGGCGTGGCATTGGCCGCTGCCGGTGATGTGCGGGCCCGGCGCGGTGGCGCAGGCCGACAGGCTCAGCGCGGCCAAGGCCGCCAGCGGCGCCAGGGTGCGTGGGCGGGTGCGCGAACGAAGTGTCATGGGTCGCTCCTGCGGGGGGCCAGGCCTGACCTTACCACCGCGGCACGGCGTGTGCTCAGTGCGCCTGGCGGGCATGGGTGATCGAGCGGGCACCCAGTGCGGACCACAGCGCGTCCAGGTGCTGCACGAATGCCGGCGGCGCGGCCGCCAGGCTCGGGCTCCGGTACCGTTCGCCATCGAAACGGACCTCGCCGGCGCGGTCCCTGCGGGTCTCACCCTCGATGCCATAGCTGGTGCTGCCATCTATCAGGCTCACATGCAGCTGGTGCGGGTCGCTGTCGCCCCCGCAGAAGGTATGGCTGGCCAGGGTGATCTCGGCCTGGCCGTCGCCGTCCAGGTCGGTGGCGCCGACGTGCTGCAGCAGCCAGCCCGCCTCCAGCGCCGGCCCTGCGCAGCGCTGCCGGATCTGCCGCTGCCACTGCTTTTTCCAGGCCGCGCCCGGCGCTGGCCGGATGTACAGCCGCGCGGTAAGGACGGCCAGGTCGAGCATGCCGCCACGGTCCGGGTCGTCCACCCGGGCCTGGCTGCGCTCCAGCACCAGCACGCCCTCGCCATGCAGGTCGCGGTAATGCACCCGGCGCAGCGCATCGTCGCTGCCGGGCAGGGCGTGGGTGTCCATGTCCTGCGCCGCGACCAGGGTCAGGCCGGGCAGCTGCGCGGCGGGCGCGGTCTTGTCGCAGGCAGCCAGTGCCGCGCAGGCCGTGCCCAGCAGGGCCGGGCGGAGCAGCAGGCCGAACAGGCCGGGAGCAGGAGGGCGGGTGTGCATGAGGCGGTATCTACGGCAAAGCGCCGGCGATCATCTCCCGTCCGCCACGGCATGACCATGCAGGACGTCGCGATCAACCTGATTTTGCTGCGATGCGGAAAAGGCAGCGCGGCCCCGCGCGCTCCCCGCGACAGCAGGCAATCGTCAAACAGCCACGCTATAGTGGCCGATCAATGCGGTGCCCGCTTTCGCGCCCGGGCTGTCTGGCGCGTCGTACCTGATCAATTCCATGACTGCTGAAACGACTACTCCGCCGGACGCGCCGGCCCAGGCTTCCGGCCCGCTGTTCTACCGCGAGCCGCTGCCGCTGCAATCGGACAAGCACGCCAACTGGCGCCTGCGCCCGGGTTCGCTGGACTTCGCCGCCGAGACCAATGCCATTCCGGCGGTCATCGGTGAATTCGGCATGGCCGCCCAGCATTTCCCGATCCTGTTCACCGGCAAGGACGCGGCGCCGATCGTGGCGGTGGGCCTGGCCCGCAACAATCTCTTCGTGACCGAAGGCAAGTGGGCCGACAACACCTACGCGCCGGCCTACCTGCGCCGCTATCCGTTCGTGTTCATGCAGTCCGATGAGGACGGCAACTTCCTGCTGGCGCTGGATGCCGGTTCCGAACAGGTCAACCAGGGCGTGAGCGACGAAGGCGAGCCGCTGTTCGTCGACGGCAAGGCCACCGAGGTGGTCGACAATGCAATGAAGTTCTGCGCCGACTTCACCCGCGAGCACGAGCACACCCGTCAGTTCAGCGCCGCGCTGCAGGCGCAGGCGCTGCTGGTGGAGCGCAGCATCGACGTGACCCTGAGCAATGGCGAGAAGATGTCGATCAACGGCTTCCATGTGGTCGACGTGGAGAAGCTGGCGCAGCTGCCCGACGACGTCGTCGTTGCCTGGCACCGCAACGGCTGGTTGGCGTCCATCCACCACCACCTGACCTCGCTGGCGCGGTTCAATGCCCTGGTGCAG
Source organism: Stenotrophomonas sp. NPDC077420 (assembly GCF_044543385.1). Taxonomy (NCBI): domain Bacteria; kingdom Pseudomonadati; phylum Pseudomonadota; class Gammaproteobacteria; order Lysobacterales; family Lysobacteraceae; genus Stenotrophomonas; species Stenotrophomonas sp. NPDC077420. The sequence continues at coordinate 201,685 of NZ_JBITVZ010000004.1, read as the reverse complement.
CGCCAGAGCGAGCAGGTCCAGGCCAAGGCGGCCTGATCGGCCCGGTGGCAGACGCGCCAACGGCGACCTCCGGGTCGCCGTTCGCGTTTCTCAGCCCTCATCCTGCGTCGCGCGGTGAAGCCGTGACCGGAACGGCTCGAGCTTGTGCGAGCGCGGTTGCGCCTCGGACCAGATCCAGCCGTCGCGTTCGCTGCCGTCGATGTCGTACTGCACATCGTGGCGGACGATCTCCTGGGTGCTGATCGTGGCGTCGTCGACCCCGATGATTTCCGTGATCGACGCCAGCACCCGGCGGCCGTTGTCCAGGCGCGCGATATGCACGATGAAATCGAGGGCGCCGGCAATCTGTCGGCGCAGGGTGTCGTCGCTGCCCGTCGAGCGGGCGAGGGCGGCGAGGCGTTCGATCCGACACAACGCGTCAGCCGGAGAGCGGGCACGCAGGGTGGCCATCGTACCGTCCTGCCCATCGTACGTCGCCTGCAGCAGCTCCCTCACCTCGGCGCCGCGGAGTTCGCCGACCACGATGCGGTCCGGGGCCATGCGCAGGCTGTTGTGCAGCAGGTCGCGCATGCTCACCGCGCCTTGGCCGTCGGCATCGCCGCCCCGGCTTGCCAGGCGTACCACGCACGGGTGCTCCAGCGAGAGCTCGACGGTGTCTTCGAGGGTGACCACGCGTTCGCTGACCGGCACGCAGGCGACCAGTGCATTGAGCAGCGAGGTCCGGCCCGAACACGCGGCGCCGGTCACCAGGACGTTGCAGCGGCCCAGCACCATGGCGTGCAGCAACGCCTGCACGGCCCCGTCCAGGCTGCCCATGCGCTGCAACTCGCCAAGCGTGAATGCGTGCCTGCGGAACCTGCGGATCGACACCACCGGGCCATCCACCGCCACGGGCGGGATGATGGCGTTGAGTCGGCCGCCTCCGGGCAGGCGGATGTCCACCATCGGATTGGATTCGTCCAGGCGGCAGCCGAGCGGCGCTACCATGCGACGCAGGATCCGAAGCAGGTGCAGCTCGTCGCTGAAGCGCTCGCGCACGCGCACGCGCCGGCCGCCCTGGGAGACCTGGATGTCCTGGTAGCCGTTGACCAGGATGTCGTCGACCGTGGGGTCGTGCAGCAGGTCGTCGAGCGGGCCGAAGCCAATGAGCTCCTTGACCAGGGCCTCGGCCAGGATCTCCAGCTGCGGCTCGTCGAGCGCGATGGCCCATGCCTGCATGAACAGCCGCGCCTGGCTGCGCACATAACGGGCCACCGTCTCCGGGGCCCAGGCTTCGATGTCGATGCGGTCGTCTTCGATGGCGTCGAGCAGGTGCTGACAGGCGGCGACCAGGACGTTCTGGTAGGCGTCGCTGTGCGCGAACGACGGCTCAGCGGTTGCCGGGGCAGCCACGTGCACCTCGCGCGGGGCGGGAGGGGCAAGTGGGTTCATGGCAGCTGCCGTCGGAAAACATGCCGGTATACGACTGTGCGGCCGCGGCGGCACCGGACGGATTTCAACGTAGTCATCGCATAGCCCCCTGTCGTCCCGCCCTGCGCCACCCGTACGCGGGCGTGGTGTGAGGGATTATCTTCAGGCCGGGTCCGCGCCGCCGATGCACAAAATCGGCACGCCGGCGGCAAAGATTCACCCCCGCATGTTTACATGCAGGAAAACCCGCACGTTTCCCCGTAAAACATGCATCCGCCAGAATAGTTTACAGCGACGCGTGAATAATCGCGGACACGTTGCATTGACGCGGCCTACACATCCCCATGACGAAACTTGGATAATGCGCCCCATACTGGTTCGACTTAATCAGGGCGTGGCTCAACCCGGCACGACCGAGTTTGCGTCGAATTGGATCTGATAATCGCGGTATCGGTCGATCGAGAAGGAACGGTACCCGGGCCGACGTCGTTCGGCAGCGGGTACGATTCAACCTGGGGTCCACTGTCATGGCCGATGGTGTAGCGGAAACAACGGAGGCGGCTGCGTTGCAGCCATTCGATCTGGCGACGCTGGGTGGAATGCTGCGCGTATGCGAGCTGGAGATGGTGCTGCTGGACGGCAATGGGCCCCGGGCCTCGATACAGTCGCAGGTACACGACGAATCGCTGTTCTGCACCGCGACCTGTGGCTTCCAGTTCCGCGGCCGCTTCCTGCTGCCGCAGGACTGGTGCCTGCTCGGCTACATCCATCAGACCGATGCAGCGCGGAGCTGGTGCCACGGCATGCCGCTGGCCGCCGGCACGGCGCTGACGGTGTTGCCCGAAGGCGTCAGCGAATTCGCCTTCAGCGCGGGGACCCGCATCAGCCTGCTGCTTACGCCGCTGCGGCGCCTGGAGCGCAAGCTTGCCGAACTCAGCCTGCGCACCAGCCTGCCGTCGGGCCAGGCCCTGTCGCTGTTCGGCGCTGACGCCGCCGAGGGTATATCGGCGCTGGCGCAACGATACGCACCGTGGCCGGCCTGGTTGCACGCGGGCACGGCCGGATTCCCCGCCGATGCGGTCGATGCGATGCTGCATGCGCATGTGCAGGCGTTGCTGGCCGCAGGCAGCGCGCAGCGGGCCGCCGGTTCGCGCGCGCGTCGCGCGCATTACCTCATCGCCCAGCGTGCGGAAGCGTTCATGCGGCAGAATCTCAGGCGCTATATCTACATGCATGAAATCTGCGATGCGGCTGGGGTCAGCGAGCGTGCGCTGCGCTATGCGTTCGAAGATCTGTATGGCACCTCGCCCAACCGCTACCTGTCGATGCTGCGGCTGTGCGCGGCGTGCCGCGGACTGTCCATGGCCGACGCGACCCGCAAGTCGGTCAAAGCCGTTGCCTTGAGTTGCGGATTGTGGGACCTGTCCCGCTTTGCGGACAACTATCGCCGCGTATTCGGCGAACTGCCCCGCGACACCTTGATGCGTGCGCCCGCCTCGCTGGGCAGCTCCGCCTGAATGCACGTATCCGGCAGCGTGCCGGATTTGTCCATGCGGTTGCCGGTTAACCGCAACGCCTTGCCGGAACGCACGCCCGCGCTGCCGGAATGAGGCGTCCGTGCGGCGCCGCCCACGCTGTAATGACCCTCAATCGCCGACCGGACGGAAGATCCGCTTCCGGCTGGATCGGCAGCACGGGGGCAGGTACTGATGAACCACATGGGCGCACGGGTGCAGCTGAAGGACAAGGGGACGCGGACACGACCTGCAGCGCCGGGCGTCCGCGCCAGGGCCGGGAGTGCCAGATCGCTGGCATCCCCGGCGCGGGCGGCGCTGCCGTCGGGCCCGGCCGGTGGGCTGGCCGGGACCGGGCTCGACGGGGCTGCGGTGCGCCGCGCGGCTGCATCCCTTCCATATTCCGAGACCGCTGCACGGGCGCGGGATCGGCACCGTTTTGACCTGGCTCGCTGTCAACCGCGGGATGTCTCCCCCGTCATCGCTCAGGGGGCAGCGAGCCAGGCCATCCTGTTTCACTGCGTCGTGCGCCGGCACGACGCGATCCCGGGCTGACCGGGACCACGGCTTGACCCGGCTCGTCGCCACGCGCGGTGTCTCCCCCGTCATCGGGTAGGACGACGAGTCGGGCCATTTCATCCACCCGGTTGGCTTCATTCCACACCGGGTATCTTCACCTCCAGCGCCGTCGCCTCTGCCTCGCAGTCCTGTGCGTCCACGCCATTGGCGCGCAGCGCGCTGATTTCGTTGCGCGCTGCGGCCATGTCGGCGATGAACTGTGCGTTGGCATGCAGTACCGCCACCGCGCCGGCGCCCACCGCGCGCCCCTGCAGCACATCGCTCTGCCAGTGTGCGTTGCAGATCAGCCGGTTCTCGCCGAACGCGCGGCCGCGGGCCAGCACCGCGTCGGCCTGTTCCGGACTGAGTTCGCTCAGCAGCAGGGCCCAGGCCCAGCCGACGGCGGTATGCCCGGAGGGGTAGGAACCGTCCTTGCGCAGCGCGGCTTCGTCGGCGGCAAAGCAGGTCTTCTCCTTGTAGAACACGAACGGCCGTACCCGGTTGTAGTGATCCTTGGCGGCATAGGTGGCCAGGCCCGCATCAACCATGCTCCGCTGCAGCAGCAGGTACAGGCGTGGCGTGTGCTGTGGGCTGATCGGAACGCCGAGGGCGCAGGCGAATGTGCCGGCCGCGTGCGGGAATCCCAGGTCCGCGTCGCTGCTGGCCAGCGCGTACCGTGGGCCGCCTTTCAGCGTCTGCGCGGCTCGGCTGACGGCCTGGTCACGTGCCCATGCCGGCGATCCCCTGGGGGGCGGCGCGGGTAACAGGGCCAGGCTGTCGGGCAGGGACCTGCCCAGATAGCCGGCGGGCACGCCTGGGCGAAGCTCCGGCACCGGCGGCGGCGCCGGTGGCTGCGCACTGGGCAGCACGGCGGGGGCCGGACCGGTGAGCGGGCCGCTGGCGCAGCCGCCGAGCTGGGCGGCCAGGGCCAGGACGAAGACCGTACGGATCGCACGCATGGACTGCTCCTTGCTGGGGGTGGGGGGCATCGCGCCGCTCAACGTTCGCGCGGTGCGCCCTCGCGCAGGGGAAAACGCACTTCGATCCGCGCGCCGCCAAGCGGGCTGGTGTCCAGGTGCAGTGCACCGCCGAGCAGTCGCGCGCGTTCTTCCATGCTGATCAGGCCCAGCCCCGGCGCCCGCCGCAGGTGACCTGCGGGAATGCCGATGCCGTCATCATCCACGCGGAGCACCAGCTCGGCGCCGCGCACGCAGACCAGGACGTCGGCCACCCGGGCGCGCGCATGCTTGTCGACGTTGTTGACGGCTTTCTGCACGATCCGGAACAGGCTCAGTTCCTGTTCGTCGTCCAGCCGCGGCGCGTCTTCGATGCTGCAGCGCAGGCGCAGCCGGCCGCGCGCGTTGCGCTTGATGCAGAACGCGTCCAGCGCGCTGGCCAGGCCGGTGAAGCGCAGGATGCTGGGGTGCAGTTCGTGCGAGATGGCCCGGATGTCGTTGGACACCGCCAGCAGCTGGTCCTGCAGCTCCACCACGCTGGAACGCTCGTCCAGCGGGATGTGGGTACGCAGCGTGCTGAGCCGGATGGAAATCGCCGCCAGCGACTGGTTCACGTCATCGTGCAGGTCGCGCGCGATCCGGGTACGTTCTTCTTCCTGCACCACCAGCATGCGCCCGGTCACTTCACCCAGGCGCGCATAGGCCCGTTGCAGCTTGAGCCGGCTGGACAGCTTCTGCTCCGACAGCGCGCCCAGGAACAGCAGTGCGAAGCCGGTGCACAGCGTCCAGGCCTGCCCGGTAAGCAGGTTGCGGTCGAGGGTCCAGAAGCCGAACGGCCCCATGCCTTCCACGCCCAGCTGCAGGCCCAGTACGGCCACCGCCAACAGGGTGAGCGACGCGCCGGCGATGCCGAACACGATCAATGCCCACACCAGCAGGGGGATCGGCGCCAGGGTCAGCAGCGGGATGATCACCCCGTCCTGCCAGTCCACCGTCCACAGCACCACCAGCAGGCCCAGCAGCAGCAGCGCCACGGCCACCGAGTCCCAGCGCCAGCCGTGGCGGCGTTCGGGTGCATCGATGATGCGCGCCACGTTGACCAGCGCCGGCACCAGGACCAGATAGCTCACCGCGCTGGTCAGTGCCAGTTCGCGCATCACCGCCGATCCGGCAGCGCCGTCGCGACTGCTCTGCGCCAGGGCATACCACCACGCGCTGCAGAGCGGCCGCAGTACGCAGGCCAGCAGCAGGAACAGGGTGAGATCACGATAGTCTTCCAGCGCCGCACGCTCGGCGCGCCAGCGCAGCAGCAGCCAGGCCACGCCTGCGACCATGGCGAACTCGCCCAGGGTGGCCAACAGGCGCGGCAGCGATGACATCGGCACCAGCGGCAGCGACAGCACGGTGCCGATGCAGGCGGCAAGCACGCAGGTGCGCCACTGGGTGCGGGGGGTGACCAGCAGGAAGCCCAGCAGCAGCGGGCCCGGGATCCACAGCACATGCAGGTGCAGCTGTGACGGCAGCACGGTGGGCAGCCATTGGCCAAGCAGGCACCCCACAACAAGGGGCAGGACCAATGTTAAAAAAGCGCGCACATCCAGTGCAGAAGATGTGAAGCCATCGGGGCGGACGGAGGGGAAGGGCGTGCCCTGTACGTGCGGCGTCTCGGCGCCGTCGCGATTGACCTGGCTGCTGGCCTGCACTCTGCACCTCGGGGGAGACAGCTCTGTGCCACAGGTGGAACGACGTCCGGCGGGAACCCTTGCCGACATGTCGCTTCAGCCCCACAATCGGCCCGATCAGAACAGGTTGATGCAACGCACGCTATCCACATTCCGACGTGACGGGGGAGCTGGCGATGGACGAACCGATGTCACCCTACAGCCGATTCGTGGTCGACGGCTTCGATGCCGACGCGCTGCTGGGGGTTGTGCGCGATACCCGCTTCGAACAGCGCCTGTTGGCGTCCGGGCACTTCCGCGCCTGCGTGCAGCGCCTGGTGTTCCAGGAATTCAGTCTCGACAGTGGCGCCTATACGCTGCCGATCTTCGCCAGCGGCAGCTTCAGCCAGGGCATGATCGCGCTGGCCCTGGCGGTGACCTGCGAACAGCCGATGTGGGCCAATGGCCGCTGGATCGCAGCGGGCCAGGTCATGGTGTTCGCCGAGGACAGCGAGCTCAATGTCCGGCCCAGTCCGGGCGGGTGGCAGTGGGCGGTGATGCTGATTCCGCGCGAGGTCCTGCAACGCGAATCGGTGCACCGGCTGGGCCGGGAACTGCGGCTTCCACGCACCGGCTGGTACAGCCGGACAGCGGCACCGCGCGATGCGCGCAACCTGCGCGAGGGCGTGTTCGGTGTCCTGCAGGAGGCGGCTGCGTGGCAGGGGGTGGTGGGCCCGGAACAGGTAACGGCGCAGGCCAACACGCTGTTGAACGTCTTCATCGACGCCGTCGGCGCGGCCGACGGTGGCCCGGAACGGCGTGGGCTGGGCAGTGGTACCGAGCGTCGGCGCGAGGCGATCGTGCGCCAGGCGGAGGCGTACCTGAAGTCGCAGCTGGAAAGCCCCTACGACAGCCGCGCGCTCTCGCGCTACCTGGGCGTGGGCGAGCGACAACTGGAACGATTGTTCCGCGACGCCTATGGCCATGGTCCGTGCCATTGGCACCAGCTGGCGCGGCTCAACCTGGCGCGCAGCGCGCTGCGCCGTGCCAACGGTCGTGGCGGCGTGACCGAAGTGGCCACCCGGTATGGCTTTGCCCATCTGGGCCGTTTTTCGGTGATGTACCGCGATGTATTCGGTGAAAGCCCGCGCGATACGCTGCGGGCCTGAACACGTTTGTGTCTACGTCACATATTGAAACACCGTCACGGCGGCATCACGGATCGGCTGTAAGTTTCAGGACATTGCACGACAGTGGCCGCAGCGCCGCAACGGCCAGCAGTTCAATCAGGGGACGATTGACAGCCAAGGGAGACGAGCACATGCAGGTTTCGTATTCGACGGCGGAGTGCCGCTATCGCCGCGTGGTTCTGGCAGACGACCACCGCGTGGTGGCCCAGGGAATAGAGCACCTGCTGGAAGACCGGTTCGATTCCATAGAACTGGTGTCATCGGGCGAGGAACTGGTGGAGGCAGTGCGCCGCGACCCTCCCGATGTGGTGGTGGCCGACATCAGCATGCCCGGACTGACCGGCATCCAGGCACTGCGCCGGATGCGCGAGGAAGGCTTCGAAATGCCGGTGGTGTTCCTGACCATGCACGATGAATCCAGCGTGGCCGCCGAGGCGATCCGCGCCGGCGCACGCGGCTACGTGCTGAAGAGTGCGGCCGGTGAAGAGCTGGTGCGGGCATTGGCCGGGGTGATGGGGGGACACACCTACGTGACCCCGACCCTGGCGATGGATGCCATCACCAGCGCCGGGCGCCAGCAGTACGTGCTGACCGACAAGCAGCTGCGGATCCTGGAATACGTGGCGCGCGGTCTGCGCTCCAAGCAGATCGCCTATGAGCTGGGCGTCTCGGTCCGCACCATCGAATCGCACAAGTACGCGATCATGCAGGAGCTGGGCGTGCACGGCACCCTGGAGCTGGTGCGCAAGGCCGAGCACGAAGGGCTGATCCGGCACTGAGCGCAACGCCCTGCATGGGCCCGGGCAAGTAGATTTACTTGCCCGCGCCCCGTTGTTTTTCCCTTGTTTCCGCTTTGGTCGCAGCCCACCATCAGGGCGTGCCTCGACCTGGCGGAAACCATGAATGCTGTGCGCGTGCTGCTGGCCGAAGACGGTTCCGCCATGGGGCGCCAGCTGCGTGGGCTGCTGGCCGAGCAGTTCGAGGTGATCGGACTGGTGCAGGACGGTGCGTCGCTGGTCAAAGCGGCGCAGAGCATGCTGCCCGACGTGGTGGTGACCGACATTGCGATGCCGGAGATCAACGGCCTGGAGGCCGCGCGGCGGCTGCGTCGGGAGCGACCCGTGCTGGGGGTGGTGTTCATCACCGTCCACGCCGAGCCGCAGATGGTGGCCCAGGCCATGGCGCTGGGGGCCTGCAGCTACGTGCTCAAGTCCGACGCCGGCGATGACCTGGCCACGGCGGTGAGCGCCGCCTCGCGTGGCGAAGCGTTCGTGTCGCGCTCGATGTCGGCGGCCTGGCCATCCTCCCGACCGGGGTAGCCATGGACCTCAGAGCAGGATGCCGGCCAGCTTGCCGACCAGCTCATCGACCGACATCGCCAGCAGCACCAGCGGGCACAACGGCAGTACCGCATGCAGGCCGATCCACAGCAGGTTCCAGCGGTTGATCGGCACGATCGCCTGCCACGCCCTGGTACACGGCATTGAAGTCCGCCAGCGCCGACGGGTCGCCATGGTCCAGCAACGAATCAGCGGGTGCCGCCGTGCGCAGCGGATGCCAGCGCGCATCGAAGGTCGCGGCCATGCGCGCGCCCAGGGCGTCGAAGCGGAACAGGGCATGGCGCCTGGCGCGCAGCATCGGCGGTGCCAGCAGCAGCAGGGGCGCCACCAGCACCAGCGTCGCGCCGACCACATACCCGCCCAGCAGGTGGCGCAGGCTGTACAGGCTCGCGCCCAGGTAGGTCATCTGGTTGAGGCACGCACCGGCCACCAGCAGGCCGCCCACCAGCGACAGCACCGCGAAACGTTCCTGCGCCAGGCCAAGGAATCCCAGCCCGCCGGCGCCATCGGGATGCTGCGGCCGCAGGGTCAGGCCAATCCGCGGCAGACGCCACAGCAGGCCGATCCAGAGCACGAACCGCCACCACCACAACAGCAGTACCAGGCGGTACAGCGGCAGCGACACCCATTCGTGCCAGTGGCCGGCCGCATTCAAGGCGTGGCCGTCCATGCGCCAGTCGGCAATGCCCGGCAGCAGGGTCACCGGCGCGTCGCCCAGCAGCGGTGGCAGCCAGGCGATCACCAGGCAGCACGCCTCCGGCAGCCAGCCATCGCGACCGCGTTGGACGCGGGACAGCACGGCCGCAAGGCGCGGCTGGCGCCTGGGCGGCACCAGGGTCGGCTGCGAAAGCTGCCGGAACGCGTTGTGCAGCAGTGCATCGGCGCGCGGTGCAGCCACCACCAGCAGGGGCAGCGCCAAGAGCAGACGTGCCAGGGTGGTGTAGTCGCCAAGCAGGGCCATCCCCGACGGGCGCGCCCACAGCCACCCGCTGCGCGCGCACAACAGCATCAGCGGCAGCAGCCCTACCGCCAGCAGCGTTGCCGCGATCCACCGCGACAGGTGCCGGCTGCGTCGGGTGACGCCGGTCGCCTGCAGCAGGCGGTGCACCAGGCCACCGCGCATCAACGAATAGCCATGCCTGACCATGCAGGTGCACCGGTTCGCATCCACGCCGAGCATAGCGCTGCGCAGGGGCGCCGATCGCGCAGTAAAAATACTGGTGGCGATGCAGTACTTATCTGGGTTGTGCCGCCGTGGTCGCGCGTCCAAGCTGGATCCCTGTCGCACGGAATCCGGCAATGCTGCTCCTGGTGATCGATTTCCTGACCCGGTTCTGGACCGACATGATCCATCGCGCGGAAGGCCCGATGACGTTCCGGTTCTTCCTGCAGCCCACCATGGCGCTGATCACCGCGACGATCGATGGCATCCGCGACGCCAGGTCAGGACGGACGCCGTATGCATGGCTCATCGCGCACAGTGAACCGGTCGCCCGCAAGGCGGCGTGGCGCGAGGGGGTGACCGCCACGGCGCGGATCCTGCTGCTCGGGGTGGCGATGGATGTGATCTACCAGTTCCGCACGTTGGGCGGTTTCAGGTATCCGGCCGAGGCCTTCGTGATCGCCGTGCTGCTGGGGTTCGTACCGTACCTGCTGCTGCGCGGGCCGATCGCCCGCATGGCCAGCCACTGGCTCAAGCGCCATCCCTCCACGCCAGAAGGCAAGTGAACCCATGAATGATTCCGCAACCGACGACGACCTGCTGCGCACCCGCGCGCGCGGTATTGCCCACGCCAGGGAGCTGCTCGGCGGCACCGACGAAGCATCGCTGGAGCTGTCCTCGCGGCGCACCGGGATGTCGTTCCAGCGCACGCGCATGAGCGCGGACCGTACATTGATGTCGATCATCCGCACTGCACTGTCGTTGATCGGCTTCGGCTTCACCATCTACCAGTTCTTCGGCCACATGCTGGAGGCCGCAGCGGCCGGCCTGCGACCGCACGCGCCGCGCAATTTCGGCGTGGCGCTGGTGGCGCTGGGGCTGGTGCTGCTGACCCTGGGCATCCTCTACCACCTGCGCTACATGAAAGAGCTGCGCGCCGAGCGCGCGCTGATGATCGAGCAGGGGTTGATCCACGGTCAGAGCCACTACCCGGTCTCGCTGACCCTGATCACCGCCGGCCTGCTGTGGGCGCTGGGCCTGATGGCCATCGTCAGCATGACCTTCAACGTCGCACCGTTTGGCTGATCGTCGCGCCTGCCTGTTTTCCCTTTCCCCGATGGAGTGTTGCCATGGCCACCGCCCGCACCGCCAAGAAGCCTGCCGCCCGCCCTGCCGCGACTGCAAAGCCGACCGGCGCCAAAAAAGCGCCGGTGCGCACATCGCCAGGCGGCAAACCCGGTGGCAAGCGCCCGAACATCCTGGTGATCTGGGGCGATGACATCGGCATCAGCAACCTGAGCTGCTACAGCCATGGGGTGATGGGCTACCAGACGCCCAACATCGACCGGATCGCACAGGAGGGCATGCTCTTTACCGATTCCTACGGCGAACAGTCGTGTACGGCCGGGCGCTCGTCGTTCATCACCGGGCAGAGCGTCTACCGCACCGGCCTGTCCAAGGTGGGCATCCCCGGCGCCCCGATCGGCATGAGCGACAAGCTGGTGACCATTGCCGCCCTGCTCAAGAACCAGGGCTACGCCACCGGCCAGTTCGGCAAGAACCACCTGGGCGACCTCAACCACATGCTGCCCACCAACCATGGCTTCGATGAGTTCTTCGGCAACCTGTATCACCTCAACGCCGAGGAAGAGCCGGAGATGTACGACTATTTTCCGGAGAAGGACTTCCCCACGCTGCGCAGCCAGGTGCTGCCGCGCGGGGTGATCCACAGCTGGGCCACGAGCAGGGATGATGCCACCGTGCAGCCGCGCTGGGGCAAGGTCGGCAGGCAGAAGATCACCGACACCGGGCCGTTGACCACCGAGCGCATGGAAACCTGCGATGACGAGTTCGTGGCGGCGGCAAAGGATTTCATCCAGCGCCAGCACGACGACGACCAGCCCTTCTTCGTCTGGCTCAATGCCACCCACATGCACCTGTTCACCCATACCAAGAAGGAAAGCCTGGGCCAGGCCGGGCGCTGGCAGTCGCCATACCACGACACCATGATCGACCACGACCGCAACGTGGGCGAGATGCTGGATTTCCTGGACGAGCTGGGCATTACCGAAGACACCTTCGTGATGTATTCCACCGACAATGGCCCGCACCGCAATTCCTGGCCCGATGGCGGTACCACGCCGTTCCGCAGTGAAAAAAACACCAACTGGGAAGGCGCGTTCCGGGTGCCCATGCTGATCCGTTGGCCCGGCCGGGTGCCCGCAGGCACCGTCGCCAATGGCATCGTGCAGCACCACGACTGGCTGCCGACCTTCCTGTCCATGGCCGGCGATCCCACGGTGTCGGACAAGCTCAAGAAGGGACTGAAGGCGGCCGGGCGCACCTACCGCAACCACATCGATGGCATGGACCTGACCGATTACATCACCGGGAAGAGCGCTGAAAGTCCGCGCAAGCTGTTCCTCTACTTCAGCGACGACGGCGACGTGCTCGGACTGCGTTACGACAACTGGAAGGTGCTGTTCATGGAACAGCGGTGCCGGGGCACCATGCAGGTCTGGGCCGAGCCGTTCACCCGCCTGCGCCTGCCAAAGGTGTTCAACCTGCGCACCGATCCCTTCGAGTACGCCGACATCACCTCCAACGAGTACTACGCGTGGTTCCTCAAACACGCTTACATCCTGTATGGCGCGTTCGCCATTGCCGACCAGTTCGCCGCCACCTTCAAGGACTTCCCGCCGGTGCAGTCACCCAACAGTTTCACCATCGACGATGCGCTCAAGGCACTGCACGACGCCTCGGCGGGTGGTTGAGGAGCGGGGCATGAGCGTGATCGCCGACACCATGATCGACATCGAGGGCGGGCTGTTCCTGATGGGGTCCAACGACCACTACCCGGAGGAGCGCCCGGCCCACAAGGTGCGGGTGGGGCCGTTCCGGATCGACCGCTACCCGGTGACCAACCGTGAGTTTTCGCGGTTCGTGCGCGACACCGGCCATGTGACCGCCGCCGAGCGCTCCGCCGATCCGCGCGACTACCCCGGTGCCGACCCGGCGCTGCTGGTGCCCTCGTCGGTGGTGTTCGTGCAGCCCCCGCACCCGGTCGACCTGTCCAACACCCACAACTGGTGGCAGTACGTGGCAGGGGCCGACTGGCGCCACCCGCGCGGGCCGTTCACCCACCTGCAGGGGATGGACGACCATCCGGTGGTGCACGTGACCTTCGCCGATGCGCTGGCGTACGCGCAATGGTTGGGCAAGGACCTGCCGACCGAAGCGGAGTGGGAGTTTGCGGCCCGGGGCGGTGGGCAGGACAGCGAGTTCGCCTGGGGCGACAGCCTGACCCTGCGCGGGCGGCACCAGGCCAACACCTGGCAGGGCGAATTCCCCTGGCACAGCCTGGACGAGGACGGATTCCGCTGGACCTCGCCGGTGGGCAGTTTCCCGCCCAACGGCTACGGGCTGTACGACATGATCGGCAACGTCTGGGAGTGGACCCGCGACTGGTACCAGCAGCACGACCAGCTGCCCAGCAAGCCCTGCTGTGCGATCGACAACCCGCGCGGCGGGGCGCGCGAGCGCAGCCATGACCCGCATGACCGCGTCGCGGTACCGCGCCGGGTCATGAAGGGCGGATCGCACCTGTGCGCGCCCAACTACTGCAGGCGCTACCGGCCGGCGGCGCGGATGGCGCAACCCATCGATACCTCCACCTGCCACGTCGGATTCCGCTGCGTGGAACGTTGACGTCTTCCTTGAAGCTGCACATGAGGTGATTGCCATGCCAGGTACAACGCCCGCCCACTATCGCCGCAGCTGCGTGGCCTGTGCGGTGCTGCTCGGGACGCTGGCGCTGGTGGCCGCGTTGCCGGCCCGCGCGGTGGAGGGCGGCCTGGGCCGCTCCATTACCGGAATGCAGATCACCGCCTACGTGGGGGTGATTCCGCCGGATCCCGGCATGCAGTGGTCGCTCAGCTATGTGCACTACGACGGCACGATCCGCGGCAGTCGTGCGGCGCCCGTCGCCGGGCAGGTCGCGCTGGGGCTGGACGCCGATGTCAGCCTGACCGCTGCCACCGGCGTCTACGTGTGGCCGACCGGGCCGGGCAAGTGGAACTTCGCTTCGATGCTGACCGTGCCGTATATCGACTCAGATATCACCGCGGGCCTGCAGGGCCCGTTCGGCAACCAGGTGCGGACCCAGGACAGCGCATCGAACCTGTTCGACGTGTACGTCGCGCCGGTCATCGCCGGCTATCACATCGATGAGGTGCAACATCTGTCCTTCGGCCTGTATGTGTACGCGCCGACGGCCAAATACACCCCGGGCAAGCTGGCCAATCCCGGACTCAACGTCTGGACGGTGTCGCCGGCGGTGGGCTACACCCACCTGTTCCAGAAGGGCACGCTGGAGTTCAGTGTGCTGGGCGGCATGGACTGGTACAGCCGCAATGACGATACCGATTACAGGAACGGCCTGGTGCTGCGTGCCGACGCACTGCTGATCAAGCGCACCGCCAGCGGCTGGGGCTTCGGCCTGGCAGGCGGGTGGTTGCAGCAGGTGCAGGACGACGATGGCGATCTCGCCGACCGCCTTGACGGCTTCAAGGGCCGTTCGTTCGGACTGGGCCCGACCCTCACCTATGGCAGGAAATGGTCGGGCGGAGAGCACCTCGACGTCTCGTTCCGTTACCTCAGTGAGTTCAGCGTGCGGAACCGCTTCGAGGGCGACCCCTGGAGCATCACCCTCAGCGCCGGCTTCTGAGCCGGGCGCTGCCCTTCGCGTTACTGGAGACAGGTCCATGCCTACCCATGCAACACCCCTTGGCTACGCCGCGTGCCTGTTGCTGGCCGGCGCCGGCGCCACCGCCTTTCCATTGGCAGCGGGGCCGGCTGCGCAGGTCGCTGCAGCGGAAACCTCCGCCGCCACGCAGGAACGCGACCCGCAGGCACTGGCCGCGCTGGACCGGATGGGCGCGGCGCTGCGTGCGCTCAAGCAGTTTTCTTTGACCTCCGAGGCCAGCACCGAGGTGGTGCTGGAAGACGGGCAGAAGATCGAGCTGGACGGCACGGTGACCTACAAGGTGCAGCGTCCCGACCACCTGTTCCTGGAGCTGCGCAGCGACCGCCAGCTGCGGCAGCTGATCTACGACGGCAACCGCCTGACCCTGTACTCGCCGCGCTTGAAGTACTACGCGCAGGTGGAGGACGTCGGCGCCACCCTGGGCGAACTGGTGGAGGCGGCCGCCAACCGCTACGGCATCGAGATGCCGCTGGCCGACATGTTCCTGTGGGGCACCGACAAGGCGCCCAAGAGCGCCATCCGCGACGCGCTGCACGTAGGCGGCGGCACCCTGGACGGCGAACCGATCGAACAGTACGCCTTCAAGCAGGACGGGGTGGACTGGCAGGTCTGGATCTCCACGACCTCCTCCCTGCCGAAGAAGCTGATCATCAATTCGCTGGACGACCCGGCGCAACCGCAATACCGCGCCCGCCTGCGCTGGGACACCCGGACCCCGGTCCAGGCCTCGGCCTTCCAGTTCAGCCCGGCGGCGGATGTCGCACGGATCAAGCTGGTGCCGGTGGAGGTTGCGGTAGTGGAATCCGATGCGGAGCCGGAGAACTGACATGCACACATCTGCAGCCCTTCGACCCCTCGTGCGCGCCTGCGCCGGCACCCTGCTGGTGGTATTGGCGCTCGGCAACACGCTCGCCCATGCCCAGCACGGGCATCGCGGCGGTGCGGCACGCGCCGGTGCCCACGCCAACATCAACCACCCGGTGCAGCGGCCGCACGGCGGCGCGGTCAACCGCGGCGGCAACCCTTCACGTGCGGGCAACGTCGACCGCAACGTCAACCGCAACGTGAACCGCAACGTGAACCGCAACGTGGATGTGGAGGTGAACCACCACGATCACTACGACGACCACTGGAACAGCTGGGACGACCATCCGTTCGCCACGGCGGCGGCGGTCACGGCGGGCGTGGCGGTGACCTCGGCGGTGATCGGCTCGATCGTCAACAGCATCCCGCCCAGCTGCGTGACCACCGTGATCAACGGCATGGCCTACCAGCAGTGCGGCAGCACCTGGTACGAGCCGCGCTACAGCGGCACCACGGTGCAGTACGTGGTGATCAACCCGCCGCGGTGAGCGCTGCCGGACCGGTAGTTTTGCCTGCCCGCGCTGCGTAGTTATGCGGATTCCCCGCCGCCGCGCGCGCAGTAGGCTGTGTGCAACGTGACGTCCCTCAACGGAACTGGAGCCTGTGCCATGAAAGCCTTCGCGATTGCGGTCGTCGCCACCTCGCTGGTGGCCTGTGCCTCCACGCCCACCGTGCATACCGATTTCGACCCCGGCGCGAACTTCGCCTCGTTCAGGACCTACACCTGGGCGATGAAACCGCAGGGCGGCTCACCGCTGGTGCAGCAGCGCATCGTGGACGGCATCGACGCCCGGCTGGCCGCGCGCGGCTGGACCCAGGCGGCCAACGGCGACGTGGCGATCGCGGCGCATATCGTGACTACCCAGCGCCAGACCCTGGACACCTTCTACACCGGCAGCAACATGGGCGGTTGGGGCTGGCGCGGTGGCGGCTGGGGCGGCGGCATGGGCATGGGCTCGGCCACCACCACGGTGCGTACCTATGACGTTGGCACCCTGGTGGTGGACATGTTCGACACCAAGAGCAAACAGGCGGTCTGGCGCGGCACCGCCGGCGGGACGGTGCCGACCTCGCCGGACCGCGTCAACGCGGCGGTGGAGGCCGGGCTGGACAAGCTGTTCGCCAACTTCCCGCCAGGCTCCGCGCCGGCGCGTTGAGCCAGCGCACCCTTCGTTTCACCGCGCGATGCCGTGCCAGGGCCCATCCCTCCCACTGGCACGGCGTCGCGCACTTTTTCCGTCCCCCGACCCGTCCCGCCGAGGTGACCTGTGACGAGCCGCGCAGCTCCCGCCGCGTTGACGCTGCTGCTGGCCATGGCGGCGCGGGCCGCGCCGGCCTGGAGCCAGGACGCGCCGGCCCCGGCGTCGCGCCCGGTGCCGCAGGCTTCGCTGTTCCGTGACGCCGAAGACGGGCATTTCGACATGTCGCGCTGGCTGCTGGACCACCGCGGCTTCCTGCCGGTGCCGGTGGTGATCACCGACCCGGCGCTGGGCAATGGCGGCGGCCTGGCCCTGGCCTTCTTCCACCGGCCGCATGGCGCCGGCGACGACGCTGCCGACACCGCGGCGGCACCGAAGATGGACACCCCGGATATCTACGGGGGCATGGCGATCCGCACCGAAAACGGCAGCAAGGCCTACGGTGTGGGTGCGTCGCTGCATTTCGACGACGATCGCTGGCGCTACAAGGGCGGGGTGGCCAAGGCCTCGCTGAACCTCGGATTCCACACGCCCGGCACGCGCGCGCCACCGCTGGACATCGACTACAACGTGGACGGCGTGGTCTCGTTCCAGCAGGGCTTCCGCCGGCTGGGCGAGCAGAACCTGTACCTGGGTCTGGCGTGGATCTACATGGACGTGGACATCGGCTTTGACCTCGCCGCCGACCGGGACTTCTTTACCCCGCGCGAACTGGCCTCGCGCAGCTCCGGCCTGGGCCTGTCGCTGCAGTACGACACGCGCGACAACACCTTCACCCCGTCCAGCGGTTGGCTGGGCATGATCGAAGGAAACGCCTACCTGCCCGGCATCGGCAGCGACGCCGCCTTCCAGAGCTATCGTGGGCACGCTTACGGCTACTGGCCCCTGGGACGGCATGTCGTGCTGGGGGGGCGCGCCGATGCGCGTTGGGCCAACGGCGACATTCCGTTCTACCGGCTGCCCTACATCGACCTGCGTGGCATCGGGTCCGCGCGCTACCAGGACACCCGCGCGGCGGTGCTGGAAACCGAACTGCGCTGGAATGTCACCTCGCGCTGGTCGCTGATCGGCTTCGTCGGCGCCGGGCGAACCTGGGGCCGCCACAACAGCTTCGACGACGCCGACAGCCAGGTTTCCCGCGGCACCGGGGTCCGCTACCTGATCGCGCGGCAGCTGGGCATGCAGGTGGGGCTGGACTACGCCTGGGGCCCGGAGGACGACACCTTCTACATCCAGGTGGGCAGCGCATGGCGCTGAAACCGCTGGCCACAGGGCTGTGCGTGCTGGCCCTGGCCTGGGCGGGCAGTACGCGGGCCGCACCCGCGGTGAACATGCCCACCGGCGGCAGCTGCGGCCACCGTGAGCCGGGCGACACCCGTCCGCGGATCGGGCTGGCGCTGGGCGGCGGCGGCGCGCGCGGCATCGCCCATGTGCGCATCCTGCGCAAACTGGAAGCGCTGCACATTCCGGTGGATTGCATTGCCGGCACCAGCGCCGGCGCGCTGGTCGGCGCACTGTACGCCGCCGGCAAGCGTCCCGCGCAGATCGAACAGGTGGTGCTGGACACGCAATGGATGGCAATGTTCAGCGATACCCTGCCGCGTCGCGAGCGCTCGCTGCAGCGCAAGGCCGATGACTACGAACAGCTGGCCCCGATCGGGATCGGGCTGGGCGGGCAGGGCAAGCGCATCCAGCTGTCCGGCGGCGTGTCGCAGGGCGAGCGGCTGATCGCTTTGTTCGAAACCGCCACGGGGGGCAGCCGGGTCAGCGGCGATTTCGATGATCTGTCCATTCCCTTCCGTGCGGTCGCCACCGACCTCAACAGCGGCGAAGCGGTGGTGCTGGACCACGGCAGCCTGCCGATGGCGATGCGCGCCAGCATGTCGCTGCCGGGCATCTTCCGCCCGGTGGCGATCGATGGCCGCGTGCTGCTGGATGGCGGCGTCTCCAACCAGGTGCCGATCGACGTGGTGCGCGCGATGGGCGCCGAGCGGGTGATCGCGGTGGACGTGGGCACGCCGCTGAGCGAACTCGATCGTGACGCCAGCCTGGTCGACGTGATCAGCCAGCTCAGCGGTTTTCTGACCACCCGCAACGCGCAGCGCCAGCTGGACACGCTGGGCGCGCAGGACCTGCTGATCGCGCCGGCGCTGACCGGCAAGGTGGCCACCGGCGACTTCGACAAGGCACCCGAAGCCCTGGAGATCGGCCAGCAGGCCGCCGACCTTGCGGCGCCTGCCCTGCGTGCGTTCTCGCAGCCGGAACCGGCCTGGCAGCGCTGGTACGCAGGCCGCGAGCAGCGCGCCGCGCGGACGGCGCCGGCGCCGGTCGCGTTCGTGGAAGTGCGCAACCACACCCGCTATGCCGATGCGCTGCTGCTGTCCTACCTGCCGGTGGAGATCGGCCAGCCGCTGGACAGCAAGGCGATGCAGGACGGCGTGCTGCGCGCCTACGGGATGGATACCCTGGCCAGCATCAGTTACGAGGAGACGCGTCGCGGCGACCAGGTCGGCGTGGTGATCACCGCCTACGAGAAACCGAACGGGCCGGCCTACCTCGAGGCGGGTTTCCGGCTCAGCAACGACCTGGACGGCAACCATGAAAGCAACCTGCGCGCCGGCCTGCTGTTCGCGCCGCTGTCGCCGTATGGCGCCGAGGCGCGGGTGACGCTGCAGATAGGCAGCGAGCCGGCCCTGCAGGGCAGTTACTACCATCCCTTCGATGTCGGCAACCGGTATGCCTTCGCCGCCGCGGGCGGCTACGAGACACGCAGCTTCAATGTGTTCGACACGGAAGGAAACAAGACCTCGCGCTACCGGGTGCAGCGCACCGGCGCCAGCGTGGAACTGGTGCGCAACGTGTCCAACGTGCTGTCGCTGCGCGCCGGCGTGGAGCGGTTCGCCGGCAGGGCCAGCATGGACATCGGCTCGCCACGGGTACCGCGCACCGACTTCGACGAGGGCGCCCTGACCGCCAGTGCCGCCTACGACAACATCGACAGTGTGTACTTTCCGCGCGATGGCTTCCTGGTCGAGCTGGGCACCTACCAGTCGCGCGAAAGCCTGGGCGCCGATACCCGCTTCGGCCAGATCGACCTGGACGCGGTGGGCGCCTTCCCGTTCGGCAGCAGCGCCGTGCAGCTGGGGCTGCGCTACCACGTCACCGCGTCCGGCACCGCGCCGCTGCAGAGCCTGTACCGCCTGGGCGGACGCTGGCGGCTGGCGGGTTTCCAGCACAACCAGCTGACCGGGCAGGATTACGCCTTGGGTTTTGCCGGCTACACCTATGAGCTGGGCAAGGTGCTGGGCCGGTCGGCGCAGGTGGGCGGCACCGTGGAGTATGGCAATGCCTGGCAGCGTCGTTCGGACATGTCGCTCAGCGACGGCATCTGGAACGGCAGCCTGTTCCTGGGCTTCGACTCGTGGATCGGGCCGCTGATCTTCGGCCTGGGCATGCGCGAAGGCGGTCACCGCGTGGTCTTCATCGAGCTCGGCCAGGCCCTGTGAGGTCACACCACCTGCGCCAGGATCACCGCCAGCGCCCCGACCCAGCAGACGATGACGAACCAGGCCAGCACCGCATTGGCGCTGATGCCGCGCTTGCGCACGAACAGGCTGACCACCAGGGCCGCCAGCAGCGGCACCAGGAACAGGCACAGGATCCAGAACCAGGGGTGGGTGATCATGGAACGCGCGCGCCGCTCATCGCGGCGCGTCCACGACGATGTACTGGACGGTGGTGCCGACATAGCGCGGCTGGTACCAGCCATCGCTGCACTGCCGGTAGCCGATGCCGTCGATCACCACGGTGCTGCAGTCCACCGGCAGGGTGTACACCACCGAGCCGATCGCCGCAGCGGTGATCGCGGCTCCGGCGGTGAACGCGGCCGCGTCCCAGAACGGGTGGTCCCAGTAGGGCGGCGGTGGCGGCGGGGGATACGGATGCGGTCCCGGACCCGGCCCCGGACCCGGATGTGGACCGGGGCCCGGTCTAGGGCCCGGTCCAGGATGCGGACCCGGACCAGGACCAGGACCTGGATGGGGGCCCGGATGTGGACCCGGGCCGGGACCCGGACCGGGATGCGGGGTGAACCCGCCGCCGCCGTGGAAGCCACCGCCCCCGCCGAAACCGCCGTGACCGGCAATCGACGGATGCGCGAAGCCGCGCAGGCCGGGCCGGGCATCGGCCGCGGCCGGCAGCAGCATCGCGGTAGCGCCGGCACACAGCAGGGCGGTCAGCAGCGTGGTCCGCATCGCACTGGGCAGGGTCATGTCAGCGGCCTCCGGTAGCAGCGTCATCGGCGGCCACGGCCACCGGGACGAACACGATGCGGGTGGCGCCGTCGGGGCGGAACACCAGGTCGTTGGCGGCCACTGCGCTGCGCGTGTTCCAGTTCAACGTGGCCAGGTAGCTGGGCAGCGCCGGGTCGGCGTGGCTGGTGATCATCAGCTGCAGCGGCAGCCGGGTGGTATCGGAAATCCACACCTGCCAGTCCACGCCGGGCTGGCGGAACGCGTAATGGCGGGTGGGCTGGTTGTCGATGCGGTCGGTCCCCACGAACAGCGCCGAATCGATGCGCTCGGTCGGGAATCCGGGGGTACCCCACAGGAACAGGTCGGCCAGCGGGAACTCGATGCCCAGCCGGGTCGCCGAATCGCTGAGCAGGGCCTGGCTGCTGCGGTCCAGGTTCTCCACCCGCGCGTAGTACTTCTGCTCCGGCGAGGCGATGGTCAGCGTGTGCCCGTCATAGAACAGCTGGCGGTGCTGATGCTCGCTGCGGATCTCGACGAAGAAGCGGTCCGGCCCGATCACCTTGTAGTCCACGGTACCGGACAGCGACACCTTCTGCCCGTCCTCAAGCACATAGTCGGTGCGGGTGGCGGCCGACAGGGCGAACTGCGGCAGTGCGCGCAGTGCCTTGCCCATGCGCTCGAGCGCGGCGATCGCATCCGGGTCGCGGGTGGCCGCGCCGACGGTGTCGCTGGCCGTGGGCGGCGCGGCCAACGCGGTGGGCATGGCCCACGGCGATGCCAGCAGCATCCCCAGCAGCAGGCAGGAACGGGAACGGCGCATGGTGCTCTCCGGCGGGTGAGGACCTGCGGCGCAGGCCATGCTTCACTGTGCGCACCCGCTGGCGGGCCCACAACCGGAGTTACACCGAGCGGGCCTAGGTATTTCTACCGGTCAGGGGGCGCGCCGCGGCTCACCGCCGCCGCTGACAATCCAGGCGTCCACCGCCTGTTCGACCACGGTCATCGGCATGGCGCCGTTGCCCAGGATCAGATCGTGGAAGGCGCGGATGTCGAAGCGTCCGCCCAGCTGCGTGCGGGCCTTGTCGCGCAGTGCCAGCAGGCGCAGCTGGCCCATCTTGTACGACGACGCCTGGCCGGGCTGCACCAGGTAGCGGTTGACCTCGATACGCACGTCCGATCCGGTCATGCCGGTCTTTTCCTGCATGTAGGCGATGGCCTGTTCCGGCGTCCAGCGCTTGCGGTGCAGGCCGGTGTCCAGCACCAGCCGCACCGAGCGGAACATTTCCGCCTGCAGCCGGCCGATGTCGCCGGCCGGATCGTCCTTGTAGACGCCCGCTTCGGCCATCAGCTGCTCGGCATACAGCGCCCAGCCCTCGGAGAACGCACTGGGGTTGAGGCTGCGGCGCAGCAGCGGCAGGTCGGTCAGGGTCTGCCCGATCGAGATCTGGAAGTGGTGGCCGGGAGAACCCTCGTGGTAGGTGAGGGTGGGGATGCTCCAGCGGGTGTTGGACGCCATGTCGCCCAGGTTGATGAAGAAGGTGCCGGGGCGCGAACCGTCCAGCGCCGGCGGATAGTAGTAACCGCCCGGGGAGGTCGCCTGCATGTGCGCCGGCACCGGCTGCACCACCAGCTTCTGCGGCGGCAGGTGGCCGAAGTACGTTGGCAGCAGCGGGTCGAGATCGCGCAGGCGCTGCTCGATGTCGCCGATCAGCTGCCGGCGGCCGGCCTCGCTGTCGGGGTAGCGGTAGCGCGGGTCTTCGCGCAGGGTCCGGATGCGTGCGGCCACCGTGCCGTCGCGCAGGCCCAGTTCGCGCAGTCGTGCATCCATGCTTTTCTCCAGCCGCGCCACCTCGTCCAGGCCGATCTGGTGGATGGCGTCGGCGCCCAGGTCGGTACTGGTATACCAGCGCAGTGCGGCATCGTAGTAGGCATCGCCGTGCGGCAGTGCCCACATGCCCTTGTTGCCGGGATGCATCGCCTGCAGGGCCAGCACCCGGTCCAGCAGCCGCTGGTAACCGGGATTGACCGCCTCGCGGACGGCCGTGGTGGCCTGTTCAAGCAACGCGCTGCGTTCGGTGGCGGGCATGTCGGGCATCTTGTCCAGCCGGCGCCGCAGCGCAGCCACCCACAGGCTGTCGCCGGGCGCGGGTGCCAGCAGCGTACGGAACTGGGTTGCCGCGCCGGCCAGCGCCACCTCCGGTGGCACCACCCCCTGCGCGACCTGCATGTCCAGGTTGGCGCGGACCTGGTCGAGCTTGGTGTCCATGGCCTGCAGGCGCGCGATGTAGCGGCGCGCACTGGCCGCGTCGGTCACCGGAACCTGGTTGTCGAAGAACTGCGGCAGGTTCACCGGCAGGCTGAACAACTGGTCCACTGCATAGGTGCTGCCGCCCACCGGCAACCACGCGGCCGACCACGGCACCGCCATCAGATCGATCTGGGCCTGGTAGAACCAGCGCGCCAGGCCGTCGCTGAGCTGTTGCTGCGCGTCCAGCGGTGCCCCGTGCCAGCCCTTGATCGCGGCCAGGTTGTCGGCCAGCAGGCGGCGGTTGACCTCACGCTGGGCCAGCGACACATCGGTGAGGCGGCTGGCGCTGTCGTCGGCGCCGGGACCGCCGATGCCGAGCAGGGTGCGCAGTTCCGGGTCGGCGTGGATGGCGGCCAGGGTCTGCGCGTCGAGCAGCGCGTTGAAGGGCTGCGCGGCCGGCGTGGATGCGGCGTCGGCCTGGACGGGCGGGGCAGCAGCCGACGCGGGTTGCAGGGCCGAGGTGAGGGCCAGGCAGAGCAGGGCAGTGGCAGCGACGGCAGGCGTGGACGACGGCACAGGGCGGACTCCGAAGGCAGGCGGCTGGTACGGAGGCTACAGCAAGCGCTTATCCGGCGCGTATCGACCAGCAGGCGGCAGTGAAGACCACGTGGTTGCCGCGGACGAACGGTGCGAAGGCGTCCACGGCTGCCTGCAGGATGCGCGTGCGCGCCGCAGGCGCCAGGTCGCTGGCGCGCAGGGCCTGGCCAACCGGGCCCAGCAGCGAAACGTACGTCGGCAGCTCGTCCACGGCCATGCGGCATTCCACGTCCAGCGCGGTGATCTCGATGCCGTTCCAGCCGCTGTCGTCGAGGACGCGCCGCACGTACCCGGGATCGGCGAATGCGAACTGGCCGGGGCCGCCTTCGGCACGCGCCGGCAACCGCAGCAGGGGTGCGGCGGCGCGCTCGGCGGTGGTCATGAACGGGTTCTCGTGCGGGTCGCGCCAGGCGATCGCGTGCAGGCTGCCGCCGCTGCGCAGCGCACGGCGCAGGTTGGCGAACGCGCGCACCGGGTGGTTGAAGAACATCACCCCGAAGCGCGACACGATGCGGTCTACGCTGCCTGGTTCGAACGCATGCTGCTCCGCGTCGGCCACGGTGAACTCGATCGGTGTAGCGGCCGCGCGCGCCCGTTCGCGGGCCACGGCAATCATCGGCGCGGAAATATCCACGCCGCTGCTGCGCCCGGCGGGCCCCAGCCGGGCGGCGATGGCCAGGCACAGGGCGCCGGTGCCGCAGCCCACGTCCAGCACGTGGGCGCCGGGCAGGTCGACGATGGGATCGGCGAGGAGCGGAACGAAGCCGGCGAACAGGCCATCGAGCAGCGCTTGGGCCTGCACCCAGGCATCGCCGGCCGGGCCGTTCCAGAGTGCGTGCTGGGTGGGGGGCACTGTGGTATCGATCATGGTGGTGGGCCGGTCGTGTGAACGTGCCGACACTGTGCCAGCTCAACCGCGATTGAGGTCAAGGCCCTGCGTCATGCGGGCCGCATCCCGAGCAGCAGGGTGAGGTTCAACACCACGATCAGCCCGGCAATCAGCCAGGCCAGGGTCAGCAGCCAGCGCGGCGCCACCAGCGCGCCCATGCGCGCCTTGTTGCCGACGAACATCACCAGCGGGATCACCGCGAACGGCAGCTGCATCGACAGCACCACCTGGCTCAGCACCAGTAGTCGTGCGGTGCCGTGTTCGCCGTAGATCGCGGTGACGATCACCACCGGCACGATCGCGATGCCCCGGGTCAGCAGGCGCCGCGCCCACGGGGCGATGCGCAGGCGCAGGAAGCCTTCCATCACGATCTGGCCGGCCAGGGTGGCGGTCACCGTGGAATTGATTCCCGACGCCAGCAACGCCACCGCGAACAGGGTGGAGGCCACGCCCACGCCCAGCATCGGTGCCAGCAGTTCGTAGGCTTGTTCGATCTCGCTCACCCCGGTGCGGCCGTTGGCATGGAATACCGCCGCGGCCAGGATCAGGATCGCGGCGTTGATGAACAGTGCCAGCATCAGCGCGATGGTGCTGTCGGTCACCGCCCAGCGCAGCGCGCTGCGTCGACCGGGGTCGGTGCGTGGGTAGGCCCGGGTCTGCACGATGGACGAATGCAGGTACAGGTTGTGCGGCATCACCGTCGCGCCGATGATGCCGATCGCCAGGTACAGCGCGTGCGGGTTGGTGACCACTTCAGCACGCGGGATGAAGCCGGCCAGCACCGCCTGCAGGGGCGGCGCGGCGAGCACGATCTGGAATGCAAAGCAGGCGAAGATCACCAGCAGCAGCGCGATCACGAACGCCTCCAGCGCGCGGAAGCCGCGATGCATCAGCCACAGCACCAGCACCACGTCGATCGCCGTGACGACGGCCCCCATCAACAGCGGCAGGCCGAACAGCAGCTTCAGCGCGATCGCGGTGCCGATCACCTCGGCCAGGTCGCAGGCGATGATCGCCCCTTCGCACAGCAGCCACAGGCACAGGTTCACCGGTCGGGAGAAATGGTCGCGGCAGGTCTGCGCCAGGTCGCGCCCGGTGGCGATGCCCAGCCGCGCCGACAACCCCTGCAGCACGATCGCCATCAGGTTGGAGAGCAGGATCACCGACAGCAGCAGGTAGCCGAACCGCGCGCCGCCGGCAATGTCGGTGGCCCAGTTGCCCGGGTCCATGTAGCCCACCGACACCATGTAGCCCGGGCCCAGGAAGGCCAGCAGCCGGAAGCCCCAATGGCCGCCGGCCGGCACCGCCACGCTGGCGTGCATCTCGCCCAGGCTGGGCCGCTGGCCCGGGGCGTCGGCCCAGGCCGTGGCGGAGGGAGGAGCGGGGTCAGCGCGCATGCGCCGAATATAGCAAAGGCTATGTAAGAAAGTCGGTGCAAACTTGAGGGGTGCGGCCGGGGTCAGTCCAGCGATCGCATCCCATGCGTCTGCGGCAGGCTGGCTTTCATCGTGTCGATGAAGGCGCGCAGCCGCGAAGGAATCTGGCGCGTGGAGGGAAACACCAGGTGGACCGGCAGCGGGGGCGCTTCCCAGCCGGGCACCAGTTGCAGCAGGCGCCCTTCGCGCAGGTCGTCGGCGACCAGCCATGACGACACCACCGCCGCGCCGAGGCCGGAGAGCGCGGCACGGCGCACCACGAACAGGTTGTCGGTGAGCAGGCGCGGCTGGATGTCGATCCGCAGCGCCGGGCCGCCGCCCGCAGGCAGCAGGCTGAACCGTTCGCGGTAGAACGTGGTCAGCGCGATCCACGGCAGCTGCGGCAGCAGGGACGGGTCATGCGGATCGGCCGCGCCGACCAGCGCAGGGGCGGCGATGACGATGCGCGGCACCTCCGCCAGCG
This sequence comes from Stenotrophomonas sp. NPDC077420, assembly GCF_044543385.1. Taxonomy (NCBI): domain Bacteria; kingdom Pseudomonadati; phylum Pseudomonadota; class Gammaproteobacteria; order Lysobacterales; family Lysobacteraceae; genus Stenotrophomonas; species Stenotrophomonas sp. NPDC077420. Next base: position 175,180 of record NZ_JBITVZ010000004.1, on the reverse strand, counting down.
GCACCGCGACCAGCTGTGGCTGGTCCACGCCGCCGACCCGGATCGCGCAGTCGATGCTGTCGGCGATGAAGTCCACCGGGCTGTCTTCCAGCATCCATTCCAGGGTTACCTGCGGGTAGCGCGCCAGGAACTGCAGCATCGGGTCCAGCAGCTGGGCCTGGCCGAAGGCGTGCGGCACCACCACGCGCAGCCGCCCGCGCGGCACCTCGCGTTCACCGCGCAGGTCGGCCTGGATGGCCTCCCACTCGTCGACCAGCGTCCGCGCGTGCGCATAGCAGCGCTCGCCGTCCGCAGTGAGCGTCATGCGGTGGGTCGAGCGCTGGATCAGGTGCAGGCCGAACAGCCGTTCCAGCGCCTGCAGGCGGCGGCTGACCGTGGGCTGGGTGGTGCCCAGCTGCGCGGCAGCCGCCGACAGGCTGCCGCTTTCCACGATGCGGACGAAGGTATGCAGCAGGTCGATCCGGTCCGCGCCGACGACCGGGGAGGGGGTGGCCATGCAACCTTCGTATGACGGATATGTACTCAAGCCTACTACACGCCTGTTGCTCCAGGCGCGATCCTTGCGCCACTTACTGTTTCGTGGAGTGGATCATGTCCAGCGTGCATATGGGGGCCGTGGCGGCCGAACGGACGGGCGTCCCGGCGCGGTTGATCGTGGCGCTGGCGGCCGGCGCCGGCTTTTCGGTCGCGTCGATCTATTACAGCCAGCCGATGCTGGGGGTGATCGCCACTGGCCTGGGCAGCGATGCGCAGGCCACCGGCATGGTGCCCACCCTGACCCAGCTGGGCTACGCGCTGGGCATCCTGCTGCTGGCGCCGCTGGGTGACCGGGTCGACCGGCGCCGGCTGATCCTGCTCAAATCCCTGCTGCTGGCCGCAGCGTTGGTGGGCGCTGCCGTGTCCGGCGGCCTGCCGTCGCTGCTGCTGGCCAGCCTGCTGGTCGGGTTGATGGCCACGGTGGCGCAGGACGTGGTGCCGACCGCAGCGATGCTCGCACCCGAACACCAGCGTGGCGCCGTGGTCGGCAAGGTCATGACCGGCCTGCTGCTGGGCATCCTGCTCTCGCGGGTGGCCAGTGGGCTGGTGGCGCAGGCGCTGGGCTGGCGGGCGATGTTCGGCATCGCGGCGGCGTCGGTCGTGGCGATGGCGCTGGCCCTGGCCCGCGAACTGCCGCACCTGGCCCCCACCACCTCGCTGGGCTACCCGGCGCTGCTGCGGTCACTGCTGCACCTGTGGCGCGGGCAACCGCAGCTGCGCCGCGCGATGCTGGCGCAGGGACTGCTGGCGGTGGGCTTCAGTGCGTTCTGGTCGACCCTGGCGGTGATGCTGCACACCCGCTACCAGCTGGGCAGTGCGGTGGCCGGCGCGTTCGGCATCGCCGGCGCCGCCGGTGCGCTGGCCGCCCCGCTGGCCGGGCGCTGGGCCGACCGGCTGGGTAGCCATGCGGTAGCGCGCATCGCCATCCTGATCGCACTGGCGGGCTTCGCGCTGCTGCTGCTGGACCGGTGGCTGCCGCGGGCGGCCGTGCTGCCGCTGCTGGCCATCAGCGCGGTGGTGTTCGATTTCGGTTTCCAGGCCGCGCTGGTCTCGACCAGACCCTGGTCTACGGCCTGGCGCCGGAAGCGCGCAGCCGGCTCAACGCGCTGCTGTTCACCGGCGTGTTCCTGGGCATGTCCGCCGGTGGCGCCCTCGGCGCGGTAGCGCTGGCGCGCTTCGGCTGGAGCGGCGTTGCCGGCCTGGCGGTGGCCACCGCGGCGATGAGCCTGGTGGTGCGCCGGCGGTGACGTCAGCCGGCGGCGTCGGCGCCGCCGGCATCGTCGAGACTGATGATGCCGCGCTTGAGCGCCAGGGTCACCGCATGGGTCCGGTCGCGGGCGCCCAGCTTTTCCATGATGTTCTTCATGTGTGCCTTGACGGTCTGTTCGGAGATCTGCATGCGCTCGCCGATGCCCTTGTTGGAGCGGCCGCAGGCGACGTGCCCGAGCACCTCGGTTTCGCGCGGGGACAGGCTGTCTTCGACCACGTGCGCGGCAATGCTGGCCGCCAGCGGCGCCGGAATGCCGGCGCGCCTGCCGCTGTGCACGGTGCGGATGGTGTCCACCAGTTCGTGCCGCAGCATGTCCTTGAGCAGGTAGCCGCTGGCGCCGGCCTGCAATGCACGCACCGCGCGGACGTCGCCGCGGTAGGTGGTCAGGACGATGATCCGGGCGCGTGGATCGTGCTGCCGGATCCGGGTGATGGCTTCCACGCCGTCCACGCCGGGCAGCTGCAGGTCCATCAGCACCACGTCCGGGTGCAGCGCCAGGTACTGGGCCACCGCCGCCTCGCCGTCGGCCGCCTCGCCGAGCAGGCGCATGTCGGGCTGCAGGCCCAGCAGCGCCGCCAGTCCATCGCGCAGCAGGGGGTGGTCGTCGACCACCAGGATGCCGATCGGTGGGGGTGCAGCCGTCATGCGGAGTCTCCAGTAATGCGCCGCCAGCCCCGGCGTGTGGGGGCGTGGTGATCCGGCATTGTCGCAGGACGCGGCAAGCGCATGACTCCCCATTCGGGGGTGGCGGCCGGCGCGCCTCCCCCAAAAGAGTAGCGCTGGCCACCACCCAAGGGGGGTAGGGCATCGGCGGGCCGACGGTCACCATGGCCGTACTCATTCCGCAAGGATTTCCGATGACCACCGCCACCGCCGTTCCCGGCACCTCGCTGCTGTCGCCCGCCAACCACGCGCTCGTCCTGATCGACTTCCAGTCGCAGATGGCGTTCGCCACCCGCACCATCGACATCGCCGCGCTGCGCAACAACGTGGCGCTGCTGTCCAAGGGCGCCGCTGGATTCGAGGTGCCGGTCGTGCTCACCACCGTGGCCGAAAAATCGTTCTCCGGCCCGCTGTTCCCCGAACTGCCGGCGATCTTCCCGGGCCAGAAGGTATTCGACCGCACCACCATGAACAGCTGGGAAGACCAGCCGGTGATCGATGAGATCAACCGCATCGGCAGGCAGCGCCTGGTCCTGGCCGGCCTGTGGACGAGCGTGTGCATCGTCGGCCCGGCGCTGTCGGCGATCGAGCAGGGCTTCGAGGTGTACGTGATCACCGATGCCTGCGGCGATGTCAGCGACGAAGCGCACGAGCGCGCGGTGACCCGCATGGTCCAGGCCGGCGCGGTGCCGATCACCGCGGTGCAGTACCTGCTGGAACTGCAGCGCGACTGGGGCCGCTCGGCCACCTACGACCTCACCACCGGCATCGCCCGCGAACACGCCGGCGGCTACGGCCTGGGCATCCAGTACGCCAAAGCGATGTTCGGCGCGCAGGAAGGCGGCCACTGAGCATGGCCGCCGGTACCACCGGCCTGGACCTGGGGCTGCTGGTGCTGCGGCTGGGCGCCGGCGGCTTCCTGCTGCCCCACGCGCTGGGCAAGCTGTTCGGCTGGTTCGACGGCCCCGGCCTGGCCGGCTTCGCCGACGAGCTGCGCGGGTTCGGCCTGCCCGCACCGGCACCGGCACCGCTGCTGCTGGCGGTGCTGCAGGTGCTGTGCGGCGTGGCGGTGCTGCTGGGGTGGCAGACCCGCATGGCGGCCTCGGTCGCCGCGCTGTTCCTGGCCACCACCGCCGTGCTGGCCCTTCCCAAGGGCTGGTTCTGGATGCGCGGCGGCGTTGAGTACCCCGTGTTCTGGACGCTGGCGCTGTGCGCCATCGCCCTGGCCGGGCCTGGCGCCCTGGCGCTGCAGTCCCCCTGAGCGGAGCGCCGGCCATGTCCCCTGATCCGCAATCGCCTGCCCGCCGCGAGCTGCTGCTGGGTGCCGGCGCCGCGATGGCGCTGGGCCTGGCCGGCCGCGCGCTGGCTACCTCACCGGAGAACCCCATGACCCCGCTGCTGATCCGCAATGCCCGCATCACTACGCTGGACCCGCGCCTGCCGCAGGCCGATGCACTGGCCGTGATCGACGGACGCATCGCCGCGATCGGCGCCGAGGCCGAGGTACGCGCCGGACTCACCGGCGCCACGGTGATCGACGCGGGCGGTCGCCGGCTGGTGCCTGGTCTCAACGACAGCCATACCCACCTCATCCGCGGCGGGCTGAATTACAACCTGGAGCTGCGCTGGGACGGGCTGCGCTCGCTGTCCGACGCCATGGCGATGCTCAAGGCGCAGGTCGACATTACCCCCGCGCCGCAATGGGTGCGCGTGGTCGGCGGCTTCACCGCCGAACAGTTCGCTGAAAAGCGCCTGCCCACCCTGGCAGAGCTCAACGCCATCGCCCCCGATACGCCGGTGTTCCTGCTGCACCTGTACGACCGCGCGCTGCTCAACCGTGCCGCGTTGCGTGCCTGCGGCTACGACCGCAACACGCCGGATCCGCCCGGCGGGCAGATCGCGCGCGACAGCCTGGGCAACCCCACCGGCCTGCTGCTGGCCAAACCCAACGCACTGATCCTGTACGCCACCCTGGCCAAAGGGCCGCGCCTGCCGATCGAGTACCAGGCCAATTCAACCCGGCATTTCATGCGCGAACTGAACCGGCTGGGCATCACCTCGGTGATCGACGCCGGCGGTGGCTTCCAGAATTACCCGGAGGACTACCAGGTCATCGAACAGCTGCATCGTGATGGCGACCTCACCGTGCGCATCGCCTACAACCTGTTCACCCAGAACAAGGGCAGCGAGGTGCGTGATTTCCAGCAGTGGAGTGAAATGCTTTCACCGCGCCAGGGCGATGACCTGCTGCGCCACAACGGCGCGGGTGAAATGCTGGTGTTCTCCGCGGCCGACTTCGAACTGTTCAACGAGCCGCGCCCCGAGCTGCCTGCGGGCATGGAGCCGGAACTGGCCGAGGTGGTGAAGCTGCTGGTGGAAAAGCGCTGGCCGTTCCGCATCCACGCCACCTACGACGAGAGCATCACCCGCATCCTGGACGTGTATGAGCAGGTCAACCGCGAGATTCCATTCGACGGCCTGCACTGGTTCATCGACCACGCCGAAACCATCACCCCGCGCAACATCGACCGCATCCGCGCGCTCGGCGGCGGCCTGGCGATCCAGCACCGCATGGCCTACCAGGGCGAGGCCTTCGTGCAGCGCTATGGCGCGGAGGCCGCGCGGCACACGCCGCCGGTGCGGCGCATGCTGCAGGCCGGATTGCCGGTCGGCGCCGGTACCGATGCCACCCGGGTGGCCAGCTACAACCCGTGGGTAGCGCTGTCCTGGCTGGTCACCGGCCGCACCGTGGGCGGGCTGGCGCTGTACGGCGAGGAAAACCTGCTGGAGCGCGAGGAAGCACTGCGCCTGTGGACCCGGGGCAGCGCCTGGTTCTCCGGCGACGACGACCGCAAAGGCAGCCTGGCGGTGGGCCAGCTGGCCGACTTCTGCGTGCTCTCGTCGGACTTCTTCGCGGTGGATGACGCCGCCATTGCCGATATCACCAGCGTGCTGACCGTGGTCGGCGGACGGGTGGTGCATGGCGACGGTGACTTCGGCCCGCTCGCGCCGACACTGCCGCCGGCGATGCCGGACTGGTCGCCGGTCAACCGCTTTGGCGGTTACCACGTCGGCGGCGCGGCGACCGGGCTGGCGGCACACGCACACGGTCACGGTCACAGTCACGGCGCAGGTGCCTGCCGCACCCATGGCCACGGCCACGCGGCAGCGCATGCGGTGCCGACCGACGCGCCTAACGCGTTCTGGGGCGCGCTGGGATGTTCGTGCTTCGCATTCTGAGCCTGGCGCTGGCGCTGTCCGTACCGACGCTGGCGCGCGCGTGCACGCCGGATGGGGCGGGGCGCTGCATCGCGGTGGCGGGCGGTGGCGAGGTTCAGCTGGATGCGTCCCTGCGCCTGCGCGGCATGTATTACGACCCGACCCGCTTCGGGATCCAGGGGCGCGAAGATGGCTATGGCCTGCTGCGGGCGCTGACGTCGGTGACCGTCACACGGGAACGTTGGGAAGGGAGGGTGCAGCTGGGCGTGCACGCCGAGCAGGGCCGCGATGGCGGGCCCGGTGGCACCGACCGCGGTGCGCTGGACCTGCAGCAGGGTTACCTGCGCTGGCACGGTGAGCGCCTGTCCTGGCAGCTCGGGCGGCAGGAGGCGGCCTATGGCAGTTCGCGCCTGTTGTCGGTGCGCGATGGCCCGAACATCCGGCTGGCCTTCGACGGCGTGCGCGGCCGCTGGCAGCAGGGTGCGCTGATGCTGGACGTGATGGCGCTGCGCCCGGTCGATAACCGCATGGGTGCCTTCGATGACCGCAGCGACCACGGTCAGTTCCTGGTCGGCAGTTACGCCACGTGGCAGGGCGCACGGCCCGGCAACGGGCTGGACCTGTACCTGCTGGGGTATGGCCGCAGTGGCGCGCGCTTTGCCAGTGCGCTGGGCGATGAGCGCCGCACCTCGCTGGGCGCGCGCTGGTTCGTGCTGCGTCCGCGCTGGGACACCAATCTCGAGCTGGTGGCGCAGCGGGGCACGCTGTCGCGCGCGCAGGGCGATCTGGCGATCCGCGCCTGGACCCTGGCCAGCGACAGCGGGTTGCGCTGGTCCGGGCATCGCTGGCAGCCGCGCCTGGGCATCAAGCTGGACATCGCCAGTGGCGACCGTGACGCGCACGATGGTCGTCTGGACACCTTCAACGCGATGTACCCCAAGTCGGCGTACTTCAGCGAAGCCAGTCTGCTGGCACCGGCCAACCTGATGGACCTGCAGCCGACGCTGACCTTGACCCCGCGCCCGGGCCTGAGCACAGAGATCGGCTGGCAGCTGGCCTGGAAGCACCGTCGCAGCGACGCGGTGTACACCACCCCGGCGCCGTTGACCGCCGTGCCCGGTACGGCCGGCACGCCGCGCCGGATCGGCCAGCAGTACAAGTGGGAAACCACCTGGCAGGCCAGCGACCACTGGACCTGGAAAGGCCAGCTGGCCTGGTTCGACGCGGGCCCGGGCCTGCGCGACGCCGGCGGCCGCGACACCCTGTTTGCATCGGTAGCAGGAGCATGGCAATGGTAGAAACACACGAAAGCAGCGCCCCCGGTGCCTGGTCGCCGCTGAAGATCAGGCTGTTCCGCGCCATGTGGCTGGCGATCCTGGGCAGCAATGTCGGCACCTGGGTCAACGACGTCGCGGCGGCATGGGTGATGGCAGAGCGCACCGGCTCGCCGTTGATGGTGGCACTGGTGCAGTCGGCGACCACGGTGCCGGTGGTGCTGCTGGCGCTGGTGGCCGGCACCCTGGCCGATATCGTCGACCGCCGACGCTACCTGCTGTTCACCCAGGGCTGGATGCTGCTGGTGGCGGCGTCGCTGGCCACCTTGACCGGCCTGCAGCTGCTGACCCCGTCCTTGCTGGTGGCGCTGACCTTCGCGATGGGCTGCGGCGCGGCGATGGCGATGCCGGCGCAGGCCGCCATCGTGTCCGAACTGGTACCGCGGCCGATGCTGGCTTCGGCGGTGGCGCTGAACTCGATCGGCATCAACATCGCGCGTTCACTGGGTCCGGCCATTGGCGGGCTGATCGTGGCGCAGCTGGGCGCGGGCTGGGCGTTCGGCCTCAATGCGGTCAGTTTTGCGGCCATGGCGTGGGTGCTGTTCAACTGGACACCTGACCCGCAGGCCTCCCACCTGCCGCCGGAAGGCTTTGGTGCCGGGCTTCGCGCCGGCCTGCGCTATGCGCTGCGCGCCGGTCGCCTGCAGGCGGTGCTGGTGAAATCGGCGGGATTCTTCTTCTTCGCCAGCGCGGTGACCGCGCTGCTGCCGTTGGTGGTGCGCGGTGAGATGCACGGCGGTGCCGGAACCTATGGGCTGCTGCTGGGCTGCATCGGCATCGGCGCGGTCAGCGGCGCGTTGCTGCTGCCGAAGCTGCGCGCGCGCCTGGACCGCGACCTGCTGGTGCTGCTGGCCACGCTGGCCTGCGCGCTGAGCCTGCTTGGACTGGCCTGGCTGCGGCACATGGCGCTGCTGCCGCTGGCGATGCTGGTCAACGGCTTCGCCTGGATCACGGTGCTGTCCTCGTTGCAGATTGCCGCGCAGACAGCGGTGCCGGCGTGGGTGCGCGCCCGCGCGCTGTCGCTGTACATCATGGTGTTCTCGCTGGGCATGGCCGCCGGTGGCCTGAGCTGGGGCAGTATTGCCCAGCGTACGTCGATTTCCTGGGCACTGACCCTGGCGGCGATCGGCGCGGTGGTGGGCGGCCTGCTGGTGTGGCGCGTACGCATTGCCGGCAGTGAGGAACTCGACCTGCGCCCGACCGGGCACTGGCCGGCGCCCGAGCTGGCGGTACCGGTGACGCATGATCGCGGCCCGGTGCTGGTGACGGTGGAATACCACGTTGACGATGCCGACCGCGTCGTGTTCCACCACCTGCTCGGCGCATTGGGCCGTACCCGTCGTCGCGACGGCGCGGTGATCTGGGGCGTGGCCGAAGACGTGGCCAGCCCGGGCGTGCACCTGGAATATTTCGTGACCGCATCCTGGCTGGAACACCTGCGCCAGCATGAGCGGGTGACCGCCGAGGACCGCGCCCTGCAGGACCAGGTGCGCGCGCTGCACCGCAACGAGCATGCGCCGATCGTGCGCCATTTCGTGGGCGGCACCGGCGCCTTGGCGACGCTGCACGCAGGCCACGCGCCGCACGCGCTGGGCTGACCGTGCCACCGTTTTAACCGCAGACCGCGTATGGTCGGCGCTCTTTGAGAGGAGCAGATGCATGCGCTGGATCGTCGTGTTGGCCGCCTTGGCCATGCCGCTGGTGGCATGGCTGTCCCAGACCGGGATGTTCGGTCCAACCAACGGTGCGATATCGGACCGCTATCCCACGCTGCTGGTGGCGGCCGGGTACGCGTTTTCGATCTGGGGCCTGATTTTCCTGTGGGACCTGGCGTTCGGACTGTGGCAGCTGCGTCTGCGGCGGCCGGATGACAACGCCGCCGTACGCGGATGGGCGGCGCTGGGTTTCGCGCTCACCGCGGCGTGGATGCCGGTGTTTTCCCAGCAGCTGTTCCTGCCGGCGCTGGCGATCATCTGGGGCGCGCTGGCGTGCCTGCTGGTGGCGGCCGTGCGCGCCGCTCCCCTCACCGCCAGTGCCGGGCAGCGCGCCTTCGCCGCCTATCCGCTGGCCCTGCACGCCGGCTGGCTGACCATGGCCGCCTTCCTCAATACCGCGCAGGTCATCGTGGCCTACCAGTGGCTGCCGACCGGCAACATGCTGTCGTGGAGCGTGGTGCTGCTGGCCATCGCCACGCTGCTGGCCTGGGTGATGAACCACCGCCTGCGCGGGCACTTCGCGTATCCGGCGGCGGTCCTGTGGGCGCTGGTCGGGGTCTACGTGAAGCAATCCAGTTGGCGCCTACCCGGTGCCGACACGGTGGCCGTGCTGGCCCTGGCCGTGGCCGCGCTGCTGGTCCTGCAGACCCTGCTGCTGCGGACGCGGGCCTGGCGCGCGCCGCGCGCGGGCGTGGTTGCCGCACACCGCCACCGTCGCTGAAGAGGAGAACACACCATGCGCGCAGCACTGCACGAACAGTTTGGCGATCCCACCGAGGTCCTGCACGGTGGCGAGGCGCCGACCCCACAGCCCGGGGCGGGCGAGGTTCGGGTGCGTACCGTGCTGGCACCCATCCACAACCATGATCTCTGGACCGTGCGCGGGCAGTACGGCTACAAGCCCACGCTGCCGGCGATCGGTGGCAGCGAAGCCACCGGCGTGATCGAGGCGCTGGGCGAGGGCGTGACCGGCCTGGAGGTGGGCCAGCGGGTCAGCGCGGCCTCGGTGCACGGTACCTGGGCCGAGTATTTCATGGCCCCGGCACGCATGGTCATCCCGATGCCGGACAGCATCGACGACAACATGGCCGCGCAGCTGATCGCGATGCCGCTGAGCGCGTTGATGCTGCTTGAGTTCCTGCAGGTGGAAAAGGGCCAGTGGATCGTGCAGAACGCGGCCAACGGCGCGGTCGGCAAGGCGTTGGCGATGCTGGCCAAGGCGCGCGGCGTGCATTGCCTGAACCTGGTGCGGCGCGATGACGGCGTGGCGGAAATGCAGGCGTTGGGCATCGACCACACGGTCTCCACCGCGCAGCCGGACTGGCTGGCGCAGGTGCGCGCCCAGCTGGGCGAGGGCGGCGCGGCGGCGGCGGTGGATTCGGTCGGCGGCAAGGCCAGCGGTGAACTGGTCAGCCTGCTGGGCGAGAACGGCACGCTGGTGTCGTTCGGCTCGATGACCGGCGAGCCGATGCAGATTGGTTCGGGCGAGGTGATCTTCAAGCAGGCCACGGTCAAGGGCTTCTGGGGCAGCAAGGTCAGCCAGGCGATGGCGGCGGAAGACAAGCGCCGCCTGGTCGGTGAACTGTTGAGGCTGGCGGCGGCGGGCGGGTTGAGCCTGCCGGTGGACGCGGTGTTCGGCCTGGACCAGGTTGCGGAGGCCGCCAAGGCCAGTCTGCAGCCCGGCCGCAACGGCAAGGTCCTGTTGAAGCCGTAACGGCAAGGTCCCGTGCTGCCACGCCGTGCGTGGCAGCCCGCAGCACCTGAAGGCGCTAGAATCCCCGCTCTCCCGCAGCCGTGAGCCCGCCATGACCGACCCCCGTTTCTATCCCATCGGCACCCCCGGCCAGCCCTGGGGCGCCGCAGAGAAGGCGGAATGGCGGACGCGGCAGGTGCCCGTGCGCCGCTATGCCGACGACGTGCTGCCGGTCATCGACGCATTGCGCGACCGCTTCGACGTGGTCCAGTACGGCACGCTCGATTACGCGCCGCACGTGTACCCGCTGTACGCCGTGCGCAGCCGCGACTGGAACCCGGCGCTGCCGTCGGTGCTGGTCACCGGCGGCGTTCATGGCTACGAAACCAGTGGCGTGGAAGGCGCGCTGCAGTTCCTGGCCACGCGCGCGGCGGGCTATGCCGGTCGCGCCAACGTGCTGGTGGCCCCGTGCGTGAGTCCGTGGGGTTATGAGCGCATCCAGCGCTGGAATGCCGATGCGATCGACCCCAACCGTTCGTTCGTGGCCGACAGCCCGGCGCAGGAATCGGCGGCGCTGATGGCGCTGGTGGCCCCCCTGCGTGACAGCATGGTGCTGCACATCGACCTGCACGAAACCACCGACAGCGACGAAAGCGAGTTCCGGCCGGCGCTGGCCGCGCGCGATGGCAAGCCGTTCGAACCGGGCCTGATCCCCGACGGCTTCTACCTGGTTGACGACACCGAAAACCCGCAGCCGGCGTTCCAGCAGGCGGTCAACGCGGCGGTGGAGCAGGTGACCCACATCGCCCCGGACGATGACAGAAACGAAATCATCGGTTCGCCGGTGGTGGCACCGGGCGTGATCGAGTATCCGCTGAAGAAGCTGGGGCTGTGCGCCAGCATCACCGGCGCGCGCTTCACCACCACCACCGAGGTGTACCCGGACAGCCCGCGTGCGACCCCGCAGCAGTGCAACGATGCCCAGGTGGCGGCGGTGTGCGCGGCAATCGATTACGCGCTGGCGCAGTGAGCGTTGCAGGCACGCTGGGCGTGGGCCTACGCCCTCACCCAGCGTGCGGTAATGCCGACCAGCAGCAGGGCAGCGGCCACCAGGCAGAAGGCCGTTACCAGGCTGCTGGCCTGGGCGACGAAGCCGATCAGGGCCGGGCCGGCCAGCACGCCGGCGTAGCCCAGCGTGGTGATGGCGGGGATGGCCAGGCTTTCGGGCATGGTCTTCTGGTTGCCGGCCATGGAGAACAGCGCCGGCACGATGTTGGCGCAGCCCAGGCCGATCAGGGCGTAGCCGAGCAGGGCCGGCAGCAGGGCGCTGGCAACGGTGGCGATGCCGAAGCCGGCCGCGGCCACGATGCTGCCCAGCAGGATCGCGCGCAGGCGGCCGAGTTCCGCCACGACGCCGTCGCCGATCAGGCGGGTGAGGGTCATGGCGACGGCGAAGGCCATGAAGCCCAGGCCGGCGCGGTCCGGCGGCACCTGCTGCACTTCATGCAGGAACACCGCGCTCCAGTCGAGCATGGCGCCTTCGGCAAGGAAGGCGACGAAACAGAGCACGCCGATCGCCAGCACCACGCCATGCGGGATTGCAAACACCGGCGCGTTGCCCGGGGCGCGGTCACGCCGCCAGTACGGCACTGAAACCGCCAGCAGCACCCCCATCGCCATCGAGGCCAGCATGCACACCCACAGCGGTGGCAGCCGCAGCGCGAGCAGCGCGGTCATCGCAGCGGCCCCCATCGCACCGCCGATGCTGTAGAAGGCGTGGAAGCCGGACATCATCGGCCGCCCGCTGTCGCGCTCCACCATCACGGCCTGGATGTTCATGGTGCAATCGCAGGCGCCCACACCGGCACCGAACACGAACAGGGCCAGGCCCAGCGTCCACGGCGAGGGCGCGATGGCCAGCAGCGGCAGGCTCGCCATCACCATCAGCAGGGTGGCGATCATCACCGCGCGGCAGCCATGGCGGGCGGCCAGGATGCCGGCCAACGGCATCGCCAGCAGCGAACCGGCGCCCAGGCACAGCAGGACCAGCCCCAGCGAGCCTTCATCCAGCCCGGTACGGGTTTTGGCGAACGGCACCAGCGGTGCCCATGCCGCAGTAGCGAAACCCGGCAGGAAAAACGCGGCGCGGGTGGCGTGCTGTTCGGCGCGCGTGCCGCGCGCGGAAAGAGCGGAATCGATCATCACGGCACCCTCAGTACGGTGCAGCGCGCTGGATATCGACGCCACGACGCGCGAATGCCGCCACCTGCGCGTCAGGCGCGTCATGCTCGATCACCAGCAGGCCGATCTGCTCGACCCCGCCCACGCGGTAGGCGGCCTGCGTTCCGAGCTTGTCGTTGGTGGCTACTGCAACGCAGCGGCTGCTCGCCGCCAGCACTGCCCGCTTGAGCGGGGCTTCTTCGCCATCGATGGCCCACAGGCCCGCCTCGGCATCGACCGCGCAGGTGCCGATGAAACAGACATCCGCGCGCAGCCCGGCCACCGTCTCCAGCGCCTGCGCACCGATGCAGGCGCCGGCGCGGGGATCCAGCCGCCCGCCGATCAGGGTCACCTCGATCGCGCCGCGCGCCAGCAGCGCCAGGGCGATGTCGGGGGCATTGGTGATCACATGCAGGCCCTGCTGTTGCGGCAGGCACGCGGCGATGGCGCTGTTGGTGGAACCGGCATCGAGCAGGATGCGCTCACCCGGGCGGACACACGCGGCGGCGGCCACGGCCAACGCGTGCTTCTGCGCCGGCTGCTGCGCGTGGCGTGCGGGAAGGGGAGGGAATTCCACTGCTGCCGGCAGTGCACCGCCGTGGACTTTCCGGCACAGCCCCTGGCTGGCCAGCTCGCGCAGGTCGCGTCGGATCGAGTCCTCCGACACCTCCATCCGCAGCGCGAGCTGGGCCGAAAACACGCGGCCCTGTTCGCGCAACAGGCGCAGGATGGTCTGTTGGCGTTCGCCGGGAAGGGTGTCGGGAGTCGTCATGGGCGGACTGTACACGATCCGCTGCGTGAATGTGCATGAGTGTGCGTGTATCTGCGGGTTCCTGTTCAGTCCAACCGCTGCAGCTCCGGCGTGAGCAGCGCCGCCATCCAGTCCATGAACGCCGCCACCCGGCGTGGCAGATGCCGTCGCTGCGCGTACAGCAGGGTCACCGGCATGGGCTCGGCCACGCACGCCGGCAGCACTTCCACCAGCGTCCCGGCGGCCAGCGCCGCGCGTGCGCCCAGCCGCGGCACCTGGATGATGCCCAGCCCCGCCAGCGCCGCCGCACTGTAGGCCTCGCCACTGTTGACCGTGATCGCGCCGCGCATCGGCACGCTGCGGTAGGCCTGGCCGTCGTGGTATTCGAAGCCCGGCGAGCGCTGGCCCAGCGTGCCCACGTAATGCACCAGCGCATGGTGGGAGAGGTCCTCCAGCGCGTACGGCACCCCCCGTGCCGCCAGATACGCCGGGCTGGCGCAATTGACGATGTGCATCACCCCCAGCGGGCGCGCCACCAGCGTGTTGTCGTCCAATGGACCGACCCGGACCACGCAGTCGAAGCCCTCGCGGACCAGGTCGACGCGGCGGTCGGTGCCGCTCAGCTCGATCTCCAGTCCCGGGTGCCGGGCCAGGAAGTCCGGCAGGTGGGGAATCACCAGCTGCCGGGCCAGCCCGCTGGACATGTCCACCCGCAGCCGGCCCTTGAGCTGGGTGTCGCGGCGGAACATGCCCTGCAGATCGTCCATGTCGTCCAGCAGGTCGCGGGCGCGCTGCTGGAACTGCGCGCCGTCGGCCGTCAGTCGCACCCGGCGCGTGGTCCGGTGCAGCAGCTGCACGCCCACTTCCGCTTCCAGCCGCTGCACGGCCAGCGACACGCTGGCCTTGGGCAGGCCCAGCTGCTCGGCAGCGGCGGTGAACGAGCCCAGTTCGGCAACACGCAGGAAGCTGCGCAGGTGGTCGAGGCGGTCCATGGATTGTTCGCTCTGGCTGGACAGTCAAATCAGGATGGCGCGGTTTATGTGATGGCGCAATGCCAATAGTCTGGCGTCACACCTCAGCCAGGAGCACCCCATGTCCCACTCCCCCTCACGCGTTGTCCTGATCACCGGCGGCAGCCGCGGCCTCGGCCGCAATGCCGCCTTGGCGCTGGCCGCCGACGGCGCCGATATCCTGCTTACCTACCGCAGCCGGGCGGATGCGGCCGACGCCGTGGTCGCCCAGATCCAGGCGCTGGGCCGGCGTGCCGCCGCGCTGCCGCTGGACATGGCCGACAGCGCCGGCTTTGCCGGCTTCGCCGAAGCCGTGCAGGCACAACTGCAGGCCTGGGGCGCGACCGGCCTGCAGGGGCTGTTCAACAACGCCGGCGAAGGCCTGTATGCCGGTTTCGCCGACACCACCCCGGCCCAGTTCGACGAACTGGTCGCCGTGCACCTGAAGGGGCCGTACTTCCTGACCCAGGCGCTGCTGCCGCTGATCGCCGATGGCGGCCGCATCCTCAACGTGTCCAGTGGCCTGGCCCGTTTCTCGCTGCCGGGCAGTTCCGCCTACGCGATGATGAAGGGCGGCATCGAAGTCTTCAGCCGCTACCTGGCGAAGGAACTGGGCGCGCGCGGCATCAGTGCCAACACGCTGGCGCCGGGCGCGATCGAAACCGACTTCGGCGGCGGGCACGTGCGTGACAACGCCGACATCAATGCGATGGTGGCCGGCAACACCGCGCTGGGTCGTGCAGGGAAGCCGGACGATATCGGGCCGGTGGTTGCCGCGCTGCTGTCGCCGCGTACGGCGTGGATCAACGCGCAGCGCGTGGAAGCGTCGGGCGGCATGTTCGTCTGAGTGCGAAAGCGTCGCATTCGCGCCAAGCCGGTATGATGGGCGGCCTTGTCGCCCCCGCAGAGACTGTCTTGCGCGCTTCCGTACCGTTGCACCCGATGGGTCGTGTGTTTGCCGTTGTCGCCTTGTTCGAGGCGTTTACCTGGGCCGGGCTGCTGGTCGGCATGTACCTGAAGTACCACGCCGCCGAGCCGACCACCGCCGGCGTGGCGCTGTTCGGGCCGGTGCATGGCGTGGCCTTCATGGTCTACGTGGTGGTCACCGTGCTGGCGGCGGTGAAGCTGCGCTGGCCGTGGTGGGCCGCCGGCCTGGCGCTGCTGGCAGCAGTGCCGCCGCTGGTGACGCTGCCGCTGGAAGCGTGGTTCAAACGGCGCGGCCTGTTGTCCCCGCCGCTCACCACCGGTAGCTGAGCCCCAGCTGCGCGCTGCGCTGGAAATAGCCCTGGCCCTGCTGCAGCGACAGCCCGGCCCACGCGCCAAACCCGTTGGCGAACACCAGTGACGCGCCGGCGCTGAACTCACCGCGGTGGCGCGGGATGCGGGCGTCCACCCGCTCATCGTCCATGCGCACGCGGGCGTCGGCGCCGGTGCGGATCCAGTGCGCGGCGATGAAGGGCTGCACGCTGGCCGCCTGGCCGCCCCAGCGGGTCACGCCGGAAAGGCGGACACCCACGCGGCCGAAGGTACCGTTGGCGTCCTCGGTGGTGACCAGGGTGCCGTTCTGTTCAAGATGGCGCACATCGTTCCAGCGCGTGTAGCCCACCTGCAGCTGTGGCTCGATGAACACGCCGCCGTGTTCGCCGCGGCCGAGGCGGAACGCATGGCCCGCCTCCAGCGCGCCCTGCCAGGCGCGGGTGTCGTAACGTTCGGTGGCCAGCGCGGCGCCTTCCACCCGGTTGGAGAAGCGCGCGTGCTGCACCGAGCCGTCCAGGTAGAAACCGGTGTAGGGGTCGCCATCGACGGCGGCCCGCCACATTGCATACACCCCCAGCGCAGCGCCACGCACCTTGCCGCGTGCGTAATACCCGGTGAGGGCGCTGGTGGAGGTGCTGGACGCATTGCCGCTGGACAGCATCACCCCGAACGCGCTGCCCTGCGGGGTGCGTAGCAGATCGGTGCCGACGCTGAGGGCCTGGCTGCTGCCGTGCACGTCGAGCTGGCGGCTGTCGGCATCGAAGCGCGAGCGCGCGCCATCCACGCGCACCCAGGCACGCCCGCTGTTCTGGCCCGCATGGCGCTCGTGGTAGCCGAGCCGGAACATGCCTTCAGCCGCCTGCAGGTTGGCCAGGTACGCGCCCGGTTCCGGCCGCAGCACCGGCACCGGCTCGGGGTCGACGCACTCGGGCAGGGTGGGATCGATCGCGCACGGGTCCGGTTCGGGATCCACGCAGCCCGGCGCGGTCGGATCGATCAGGCAGGGATCGGGTTCGGGATCGACACAGCCGGGCTGGGTCGGGTCGGCGTCGCACGGGTCGGGCAGTTCCGAGCGCAGGTACCAGTTGCCGTCGGCGGCGCCCTTGAACAGGAAGTACTCGTACTGGCCGCCCACCGCGCGCCCGGCAAGGTCGAAGGTGCCGTTGGACGCCCCGCCGATCTCGATCAGGCTGATGCCCTGGCTGGTCTGCGCCCCGGCGCCGCCCACGTTGTTGACCCGTACGTTGGTCGTGCCGCTGGTATCACCCTCGATCAGCAGCCGGTCGGACGACGCGTCGTCGCCGGCCAGCACCGTGTTGAACAGCAGTGTGCCGCCGTCGCCGACGTAATTGCCGGCGACCTCAAGCGTGTTGAAGCTGCTGCCATCGCCTAGTTGGAGCAGCGAACCACTCCCCATGGAAAGGTCCTGCACCGTGCTGTCGCCGGTCAGTCGCCATTGCGCGTCGGTCAGTGCCACCGTGGTGCCGTTGACGATCGCGCCGGTCAGCGATGCGCCTTCGCCCAGCGCGATGTTGACCTCGGCGCTGCTGGTCCCGCGGGTCTGCCCGATGATGTCGCCGACCAGCGCGGAGGCGACCACCTCCAGGTTGGCCGTAGCGCCTGACCCCACCTGCAGGATCACGCCGTTGCCGGCCTCGACGGTGGAGCCGTTGGCGATGCGGAGGTCGGCATTGCCGGACTGCGGCATGACAATCGCCGGGCCGTTGGTCGAGACAAGGCGCGACTGGTCCACCACCACGCTGCTGGTGCCGGCCGCGCTGCCGGTGATCGACAGGGCACTGTTGCTGCCCTCCAGGGTGCTGCCCTGCGAGACGACCAGCGTGGCATTGTTGAGCGCCACGCCCACGCCGTTGTTGGCGCCGCTGCCGCTGCCCGCCGTGCCACGCACCTGGCTGCCCGCCAGGGTGAGGCTGGCACCGCGCGTGACGGTGGCGCCGGTGGTGCCGGCCACCTCGGAACCCGACAGCGTTGCGGCAGGCCCGGCCGTGCCGGTGCCGACCATCGACAGCGCGGTGCCGCTGGATGTGATCGTCGAGGCGTCCATGACCAGCTCGCCGCCGGTCATGGCCACCCCGGCCAGCGAGCCCGACAGCGTGCTGTTGCTGACGCGGGCGGTGCCGCCGGCCATGTCCAGCCCGTAGCCGAGCGCGCCACTGGCGCTGCCATCCGAGCTGGCCTGTACGTTGTCCAACACCAGCAGTGCACCATCGTCCACCTGCAGCGCTTCGCCGCCGGCGGTAATGGTCGTGTTGGTCAACGTGAGTTCGCTGCCGTCGCCGGTGGCGTTGAAGCCGCGCCCGGCGGAAGTGACGGTCACCGCGTTGATGCCCATGGTGCTGCCAGACGAGACCCCGCCAGCGTCGGCGAAGGGAGAGGTGAAGGTCATCGTGCCGCCGTTGATGTCGGCGCTGCCGCCGTTGGCGACGCGGATCCCGAACAGCCCGCTGATGTCCACGTCGGTGCCGATCACGCTCGCGTTGTCGACCTGGGTAGGGCCTGCCAGGCCACCGGCGGCGATGGTGAGTTCGGCGCCGTCGGACACGGTCCAGTCCTCACGCAGGTCGCCGGGCTGGATGGTGTGCGTGCTGCCGGGGCCGGTGAGCGTGGCTGCTGCTGCAGCAAGGGGCAGGGTCGCAAGCGTCACGGCGATGGCCGTAACGAGCATGCGGCGCGGGCCGCATGGGGTAATGGCTGTCATGACTGGACTCCGAAACGGAACTGGGTGGACCGCACGACCCCCGTAGCACCACAACGTCGTACCAGGATCAGCGAGGGACCGAATCCTCCGGTCCAAAGGCCGCTGTATCCATGCAACATCTTGTATGCGTCATCTATCACTACCGCCTGTTCAGCATGAGCACGTCTATGTGGGGCTCGCGTGAAGGCGGGGTTGCTATTTCCAGGGCAGCCCGCGCAGCTGCAGGGCGCGCTGGTGCATCAGCTCGGCGTGCAGGCGCACGTAGTCCTCGTCGGTGAACGCCTGTGCCATCGGTGAGCGTGCGGCCTCTGCGGCCACCCGTGCGCGTGCTTCGTCGAGATCATCGCTGCGCAGGGCGAGGTCGGCCATCACGATCACCTTGCCGGGTTGCACTTCCACGTAGCCACCGGACACGTACACGTGCAGCGGCGGTTCGGCCGTGAGCGGATACACCGACACCATGCCTTCGCGCAGCGTGCCCAGCAGCGGTGCGTGCCGGGCCATCACCCCGAAGCGGCCGTTGCTGCCGGGCATGCTCACCTCGCGCACCTCGCCGTTCCACAGTTCACCGGACAGGCTGAGGATCTGCAGCGAGAAGCCCTGTGCGTCGGCAAGCAGCGCGGGCAGGGGAGGTGACGCCATGGGGGAATGTCCGTGGAACGTTGCCAGCAGCTTAGTCGGGCCGGCGGAAGACGGCGTTGATCCGCATCATGAACACCGGAACCATTGACCGCGCAAACCTAAATGCGAGCTGTTATCATTTGAAACGATAGCCACGCCGGTCCTTGCATCGACGAAGCCGAATCCATCGAACGCCCGCCTTCGCGCGGTGCGTGTCCATTCCTGATCGGTCGTGGTGATGCATGCGTTCAACTCCCGTGGTATCCGGCTTGCCGGCTCTGGTCTTCGCCGCGTGGGTCGGCACCATGGCGATGATGGCGTTCGTCGCGGTGATCGGCCCGGTGGTGCGCCTGCTGGGGCTGTCCGAATGGCATGCGGGGTTGTCGGTGACCGCGGCCGGCGTGCTGTGGATGCTGTCGGCCCGACGGTGGGGCGCACTGAGCGACCGCATCGGGCGCCGCCGTGTACTGCTGATCGCACTGGCCGCGTATGCGGTGATCTATATCGTGATGGCGGTGTTCGTGGACACCGCGTTGCAGGCACCGCCGGCGGTCTGGCTGTCGGTGATGGTGCTGGTGGGCACGCGCGCCCTGGTCGGCCTGTTCTATGCGGCCGTGCCGCCGACCGCCGCGGCGCTGGTGGCCGATGAAGCCGCTCCCGGGCAGCGTGCCGGCGCGATGGCCAAGCTGGGCAGCGCCAATGCATTGGGCATGGTGGTGGGGCCCGCCGCAGCGGGCTGGGTCGCGTTCCACGATCTTGCGCTCACGTTGTACGTGGCTGCCCTGTTGCCGGTGCTCGCGCTGGTGGTCATCGCCTGGCGGTTGCCGTCGGCGCCACCACCGGCGGCGCCCGCCAGCGGCCCGCGTGCGGCACTGGCGTGGCACGACCGGCGCCTGCGCCTGCCGGTGATGGCGGTGTTCGCGGCGATGATCTCGGTGACCATTGCCCAGGTCACGGTGGGGTTCTTCGCCATCGATCGCCTGCAGCTGGCGCCGGCGGCCGGCGCGCGCATGGCCGGCCTGGCGCTGACGGCGGTCGGGGCTGGGCTGATCGTGGCCCAGGTACTCGTGATGACCTTCAAGACCCTGCCGCCACGCCGTTGGATCGCGCTGGGTGCAGTGATCTCCGGTATCGGGTTTTCGTCGGTGGCGCTGGTGCAGGCGCCCTGGCAGCTGCTGGCCACCTATGCGGTGGCGGCGTTCGGCATGGGGTTTGTGTTTCCCTCGTTCCAGGCCTTGGCCGCCGATTCGGTGCAGGCGCACGAGCAGGGCGCGGCTGCGGGTGCGGTGGCCTCCGTGCAGGGACTGGGCATGGTGATCGGGCCGATGGTGGGCACGCTGCTGTATCGCGCGGCCCCCAGTGCGCCGTACCTGCTGGTGGGTCTGGTGCTGTTGGGGTTGGCGGCTGCGGCTACGCTGGGTGGGAGGCGCGCGGCATGAACGATGCAGTGCGCGCGGACAGCGACACCATCGCGCTGGTGGGCAATCCCGGTGCCGGCGACGCAGCGGAGCACTTCCTGCTGCGCCTGCCTGGGCGCACGCTGGATGCACGTGGCTGCCACGCCACGCTTCCGTCCGGCGGCACCGCGACGCTGGATGCCCGCGCGCGGGCCTTCTTCGCGCGCGAATCCCGCGCACCGGCGCTGCTGCTGGGCGTGCTGCCGTTTGATCCCGAGGGTGGCGATGCGCTGTACCAGCCCGCGTCACTGGCGCAGGGTGCGTTGGAAGCAGTGGCGCCGGCGGTCCCGTTCAGCGGCGACATCCACGCCGAGCCGAGTGCCGCGCAGTACGCGGACGCGGTGCGGCACGCACTGGCAGGGTTGCACGACCGCGAGGGCGAACTGGAGAAAGTGGTGCTGGCCCGCACGCTGCGTGTGCACAGCCGCGCGGTCATCGACCCGCGCGCGTTGGTGGCACGACTGGGCCAGGACCCGGACGCGGTCACCTACCTGTGCCCGCTGCCGGTAGCCGCCGGCGATGCGCCAGCGTGGCTGGTCGGTGCCAGCCCGGAGCTGCTGGTGTCGCGCCGTGGACCGCAGGTGTTTTCGCATCCGCTGGCCGGCTCGGCCCGGCGTCGCCCGGATCCGGATGAGGACGCCCAGGCAGCCCGCGAGCTGTTGGGCTCGGCGAAGGACCATGACGAACACCGCTACGTGGTCGACGCCATCGTGGCGGCGCTGCGTCCGTATTGCGAGCGGATCGACGCTGCGGCGCGGCCGACCCTGCACGCCACCACCACCCTGTGGCACCTGGGTACGCGCATCGAAGCGCGCCTGCGCGATCCGTCCACCTCGGTGGCCACGCTGCTGGCTGCCCTGCATCCCACGCCGGCGGTGTGCGGCACGCCTGCCGCACTGGCGTTGCATACCATTCGCCGCCTTGAGCCGGTGCAGCGCGGCTTCTATGCAGGCGCGGTGGGTTGGATGGACGCGCACGGCAATGGTGACTGGTACGTGGCGATCCGTTGCGCGCGCGTGCAGGGCCACCAGGCCCGCATCCATGCCGGCGCCGGCATCGTCGCCGGTTCGGAACCGGCCGCGGAGGTTGCCGAGACCGGGGTGAAGTTCGGGGCCCTGTTGGCCGCGCTGGGCGCGGACGTCGCCCCACGGATTGAAGGATGGACACTCTGATGAATGCAGTCGTTTCTCCGGTGCGTGTGCCACTGCGCCAGGTCTGGCCGCCGGCGCTGGTCGCGCGCTACCGCGCCGCCGGCTATTGGCGTGGCGAAACGTTTCCCGGCTTCCTGCGCGAGCGTGCCGGACAGTTCGCCGACGACGTGGCCGTGGTCGGCGGCGAGACCCGCCTGACTTACGCACAGCTGTGGCAGGAGGCAGGGCGCATCGGTGCTGGCCTGCTGGCCGCTGGCTTGGCGCCGGGTGACCGGGTCGTGGTGCAGCTGGGCAACACGGTCGAATTCGTCAGCGTGGTCTGCGGGCTGTTCCGCGCCGGGTTGATCCCGGTATATGCACTGCCGGCCCATCGCCTGACCGAGATAGCGCACGTGGTGCGCACGGCCGAAGCCAGCGCCTACATTGCTGCGTCGGCATACGAGGGTTTCGACTACCGCACGCTCGCGCGCGAACTGCAGGCGTCCATCGCCGGTGTGCGCCACGTGCTGATTGTCGGCGATGCAGCGGAATTCCTTTCCGTCGCCGAGCTCGCCGGACCCGCTGACGCGCTGCCGGCAGACCCCGACCCGCAGTCGGTGGCGTTCCTGCAGCTCTCCGGTGGCAGCACCGGCCTGTCCAAGCTGATTCCGCGCACCCACGACGACTACCTGTATTCGTTCCGCGCCAGCAACGCGATCTGCGGCATCGGCCGCGACAGCGTGTACCTGGTGGCGCTGCCGGCCGCGCACAATTTCCCGATGAGTTCGCCGGGCTTCTTCGGCGCACTGTATGCCGGGGCACGCGTGGTGCTCAGCCCCGGCGCAGGCCCGGACACCGCGTTCCCGCTGATCGCGCGCGAGCGGGTGACCTGCGTGGGCCTGGTGCCGCCGCTGGCGCTGTTGTGGGCACAGGCCGCAGCCCGTACCCTGCATGACCTGTCCAGCCTGCAGGTGCTGCAGGTCGGCGGAGCCAAGCTGGTGCCGGAAGCCGCGCGCCGGGTCGTCGACGGGCTGGGCTGCCAGCTGCAGCAGGTCTTCGGCATGGCCGAAGGCCTGGTCAACTACACCCGCCTGCACGATGCGCCGGAGTGCGTGCTGAACACCCAGGGCCGCCCGATCTCGCCCGACGATGAAGTGCTTGTGGTGGACGACCACGGCCACCCGGTCGCGCCGGGCGAGGTGGGCCACCTGCTGACGCGGGGCCCTTACACCATCCGCGGTTACCACAACGACCCCGGCGCGAACGCGCGGTCGTTCACCGAAGATGGCTTCTATCGCACCGGCGACAGAGTCCAGCAGCTGCCGGGCGGCTACCTGGTGGTGCAGGGTCGCGCCGGCGACCACATCAACCGTGCGGGCGAAAAGATCTCGGCCGAGGAGATCGAAGACCACCTGCTCGCGCACGCCAGCGTCTTCGACGCGGCGGTGGTGTCCATGCCCGATCCCTACCTGGGCGAGCGCAGCTGTGCCTTCGTCATCACGCGCGGCGAGCGCCCGACCGCGGCCAGCCTGAAGGCGTGGGTGCGCAGCCGCGGTCTTGCCGCCTTCAAGGTGCCGGACCAGGTGGTGTTCGTGGACGCCTTCGGCACCACGGCGGTGGGCAAGGTCAGCCGCCGCGAACTGCGTGCGCAGCTGCGCGCGCGCCATATCGAACAGACAGGAGAACCGCGCTGATGGCGCTGCCCACCATTCCATCCTACGCGCTGCCCACTGCGGCCGAACTGCCCACTCCGCGCGGACCGTGGCAGCCTGACCCGGCGCGCATCGCGCTGCTGGTGCATGACATGCAGCGCTACTTCCTGGCCGCGTTCGGCGCCGATGCCGCGCCGCTGGCCCCGGCAACCGCCAACATCGTCCGGCTGGTCGCGCAGTGCCGGGCGCAGGGCATACCGGTGTTCTACACCGCCCAGCGCGGCAACCAGGACCGGCGTGACCGCGGCCTGCAGGCCGACCTGTGGGGGCCGGGCATGCAGGCTATCAGCGAACACGAGTCGATCATCGCTGCGCTGGCACCCGCCGAAGGCGACCACGTGCTGGTCAAGCACCGCTACAGCGCCTTCCAGCGCAGCAACCTGGAGACGATGATGCGCGCACGCGGCCGCGACCAGCTGCTGGTGACCGGGGTGTACGCGCACATCGGCTGCACCGCCACCGTGGCCGACGCATTCCAGCGCGATATCGAAGCGTTCATCGCGGCCGACGCGGTGGCCGATTTCTCGCGTGCCGACCATCACCAGGCGCTGCACTGGATCGCCCGTACCTGCGGCGTGCCGATGACCACCGATCAACTGCTGGAGCGCCTGGCATGAATGACACCCTTACCGCACCCCTGACCCTGGAGCGGATGCGCGCCGATGTGGCCGGCATGCTTGGCGAAGCGCCCGACGCCGTCGGCGATGACGACCACCTGATGGACCTGGGCCTGGATTCGATGCGGGTGCTCGGGCTGGTACTGGCCTGGAGCAACACCGGCATCGCCCTGGAGTTCGGCCACCTGGCCGAGCACACCACGCTGGCCGGCTGGTGGCAGGTGGTGCAGCAGCTGCAGGCCCGGGCCATCGCCGGGCATGAGCGCGCAGATGGCCGGCGCTGAGGCCCAAGGGCAGAAACGGTATCCGCTGAGCGAGGCGCAGACCGGGCTGTGGTACGCGCAGCGCCTGTCGCCGACGCCCGCAACATTCAATACCGCACACGTCGTGTGGTTCGAGGGGGTGCTGGATGTCGACCGTTTCCGTGCGGCCGCCGATGCAGCCGCCGCTGAAGCCGAGGCACTGTGCCTGCGCGTGGCCGAAAACGAAGCGGGCGTGCCGCAGCAGTGGCTGGACCCGAGCCACGTTCCGCGTGTGCAGGTGGTGGATCTGTCTGCCCATGCCGATCCGCTGCACGCCGCGCGCGAGGTGATGCAGGCCGACCGCCTGCAGCCGGTCGATCCCGGCCGCGACCGGTTGGCCCAACAGGGCCTGTTCGTGCTCGGTCCGCGGCGTTTCGCGTGGTACCTGCGGGTGCATCACCTGGCCACCGATGGCTATGGCATGGCGCTGTTCAGTGCCCGGGTGTGTGCGCTGTATGCCGGCGAGAGCACCGATGCCCTGCAGCCGCTTCGGCCGGTGCTGGACGAAGACGCGCAGTACCGCATCAGCGAGCGCCGCGCGGCCGATGCGGGCTACTGGCGGGCAACCCTGCAGGGCGCGGCACCCGCAGAAGGACCGGGGGGTGGCATGGCAGCGGCAAGGGCCGATGCGTTGCGCCTGACCGAAACCATCGACGTGCCGCTGCGCGAACAGCTGTTGGCCGCCGCGCAGGCGATGGGCCAGCCCTGGCCGGACCTGCTCACCGCGTTGACCGCCGAGTACTGCCGACGGATGACGGCCAGCGACGAGGTGACCGTCGGTGTGCCTTACATGGGGCGGCTGGGCAGCGCCTCGGCACGGGTGCCGGCGATGGTGATGAACGTGCTGCCGCTGCGCGTAGCCGCAACCGCAGATGAAACCGTCGAGGCCAGGGTGCGCGATACCGCACGGGCGCTGGTCCGGGGCCGCCGGCATGGCCGCTACCGGGGCGAGCAGATCCGCCGCGACCTGGGGTGGGGCGGCCAGCAGCATCGGCTGCACGGCGCCCTGGTCAACGTGCAGCCGTTCTACCGGCCGCTGCCGTGGCAGGGGGTCACGGCGCAGCTGGAAGTGCTGTGCACCGGACCGGTGGACGACATCACCTTCGGTTTCCGCGGGGATGCACTGACGTCGCTGGCATTGGAGATCGAGGCCAACCCGCAGCAGTACACGCGGTCGGGGATCACCGCGCATGCCCGACGGCTGCTGCATTTCGTGTCGTCCGCGCTCGAGGTGCAGGCAGGCGGTGGCCTGCTGGCAGACGTTGCGCTGTGCACGCCTGACGAAGCGCAGCACTGGCTGCACACCGTCAATGCCACGCAGCATGCGGTTGCCGATGTGTCACTTGCTGCGCTGCTGAACCACCGGCTGGTCGCCGCGCCGGACGCAACCGCACTGCGGTTTGAAGGCGAGGCACTGACTTACGCCGCACTGGAACAGCGCAGCCGTGCGTTGGCGCTGCAGCTCCAGGCAATGGGCGTTACCCGCGAGTCGCGCGTGGTGGTGGCCCTGCCGCGTTCGTTGTCGCTGGTGATCGCGCTGGTGGCCGTGGTGCGCGCAGGGGGCGCGTACCTGCCCGTGGACCTGGACCATCCGGATGCGCGGCGACGGAAGATCCTGGCGTCGGCGCAGCCGCAGTGCGTGCTTGCCGAGGCAGGCGATGCACATCGCTTCGTGGGCGCGCCGGTCCTGTCGCCATCGCAATGGGCAACCCACAGCGATGTGGTTCTCCCCGATACCGTGCAGCCGGGTGACGCGGCCTACGTGATCTACACCTCCGGCTCCACCGGCGAGCCGAAGGGCGTCGTGGTGGAACACCGCGCCATCGTCAACCGCCTGGAATGGATGCGCAGCCACTACTGCATCGGGCCGGAGGCACGCATCCTGCAGAAGACGCCGGCCACCTTCGATGTCTCGGTGTGGGAGTTCTTCCTGCCGCTGGTCAGTGGTGCCACGCTGGTGATCGCATCGCCCGGCCTGCACCGCGACCCGCAGGCGCTGACCCGGTTGATCGTGGCCGAGCGCATCGCCACGCTGCATTTCGTGCCGTCCATGCTGGAGGCCTGGCTGGCCGTGCCGGATCTGCGCGGCCTGCCGCTGAAGCAGGTCTTCACCAGTGGCGAGGCGCTGGACGCGGGGTTGCGCGACCGCTTCCACGCGCGTGTCGACGCGGAGCTGCACAATCTCTACGGTCCCACCGAAGCAGCGGTGGATGTCAGTTACTGGCCGGCGTCCCGCGAGGACCGTTCGGACCCGGTGCCGATCGGCTACCCGGTCTGGAACACCCGGCTGTACGTGCTGGACGCACACCTCAGCGCGCTGCCTGCAGGCGTGGCCGGCGACCTGTATCTCGGCGGGGTGCAGCTCGCACGGGGTTACCTCGGGCGCGAGGACCTGACTGCCGAGCGCTTCCTCGACGACCCGCATGTCGCCGGGGGGCGCCTGTACCGCACCGGGGACCGGGCACGCTGGCGTGATGACGGGGCGCTGGATTACCTGGGCCGCAGTGACCACCAGGTCAAGCTGCGCGGCCTGCGCATCGAGCTGGGGGAGATCGAATCCGTGTTGCGCGGCCTGCCCGGCGTGGCGCGTGCTGAAGTGCTGCTGCGCGACCAGGACCCGGGCATGCCGGCACGCCTGGTGGCGTACGTATCCGGTGACGCACTAAACGCAGGCAGGCTGCGCGGCGTGCTCGGCACCCAACTGCCGGAGTACATGGTGCCGGCGGCCATCGTGGTGGTGCAGGCGTGGCCGGTGACGGCCAACGGCAAGCTCGACCGCGCCGCGCTGCCGCTGCCGGACACCCACGCGGCCGGCCGCAGCGCGCAGACGCCCACGGAACAGGCACTGGCCGCGCTGTTCCAGCAGGTGCTCGGGCTGGCGGCGCCGGCTGCAGCGGACGCGGACTTCTTTTCGCTGGGCGGCGATTCGCTGTCGGCCGTACACCTGCTGCTGGCGATCCAGCAGCGTTGGCAGCAGGATCCGGGATTGGGTGCGGTATTCGCCACGCCGACGGTGGCGGGGTTGGCTGCACGCCTGGAGGCGCCGCTGCAGGACACCGACCACGGCCTGGCGCCGGTGATCACCCTCGCGCGCGGTGAGCCGGGCAGGGTGCCGCTGTTCGTGATCCATCCCGCAGGCGGCATTGCCTGGAACTACCGCGAGCTGGGCCGTGCGCTGCACCCGGCGCGCGACGTGCACGGCCTGCAATCGCCGGTGCTCGACCCCGCGCTGCCGCTGCCGACGGGGATCGATGCGCTGGCCGCCGACTACGCCGCACGCATCCTCGCGTTGCATCCGCAGGGCCCGGTGCACCTGCTGGGCTGGTCGGTGGGCGGCATCATCGCCCAGGCCATCGCGGTACACCTGCAGGCGGTGCAGCGTGAGGTGGGCGCGCTGGTCGTGCTGGATGCCTACCCCAGCGAATGCTGGCGCGCGGAACCCGAGCCGGATCCGGTGGCGGCGCTGCGTGCGCTGTTGGCCATTGCCGGCTACGACCCGGAGCGTCACCCCGAGCTGGACAGCCGCGAGCGCATCGTCGCGTTCCTGCGCCGTGGCGAGAGCGCGCTGGGCAACCTGCCCGGGCACGTGCTGGACGGCGTGGTGCGCGCGGTGACCGGCACCAACCGGTTGATCCGCGAGCATCACCATGGCCACTTCGCCGGCACCCTGGTGCATGTGCGCGCCGGCAATGACCATGCACTGCGCCCGCACCTGCAGTCTGCCTTGTGGCAGGCGCACGCCTCGCGGGTGGAAGCATTGCCGCTGCCGTTCCTGCATGCCGAGCTGACCGGCCGTGACGCCGTGACGCAGCTGGCGCCGTGGCTGTCGGCCAGGCTGCAGCACTGGGACGGCCTTGAACGAGAGGACAGGACATGAAGCTGACAGGATTCGAGAACACGATCGCGCTGGTCACCGGCGCCGGCGGTGGTATTGGCGCTGCGCTGGTCCAGCAGCTGCTGGACAGCGGCTGCGCGGTGGTCGCCACCGACCTGGCCGCACCGGTGCTTCCGCCCCATCCACGACTGCACCCGCGGTCACTGGACGTGACCGATTCAACGGCGGTTGACGCACTGGTTGGAGCGGTTGAAGCCACCCTTGGCCCGATCGGCTTCGGCATCAGCGTTGCCGGCGTGCTGCAGGTCGGCGAGGTCACCGGCATCGATGACGCGCAATGGCACCATGTGTTCGCGGTCAATGCCGGCGGGGTCTTCCATCTAAGCCGTGCACTGGCGCGGGTGATGGTGCCGCGCGGGCAGGGCGCCATCGTGACGGTGAGCTCGAACGCCGCCGGCGTGCCGCGCCATGGCATGGCCGCCTATGCGGCGTCGAAGGCGGCGGCGACCATGTTCACCCGCTGCCTGGGCCTGGAACTGGCGCCGCACGGCATCCGCTGCAACATCGTGGCGCCGGGGTCGACGCTGACCCCGATGCAGACCGGCATGTGGGCAGATGACCACGGCGCGCAGCGGGTCATCGATGGCAGTCCGGCGACCTACAAGGCTGGCATTCCGCTACGCAAGCTGGCCACCCCGGATGACATCGCGCAGGCGGTGATGTTCCTGCTGTCCGACCAGGCCGGCCACATCGCCATGAGCGACCTGTACGTGGACGGCGGCGCGACCCTGCGCGGCTAGCGCGCGGTGCGGCTGCGGCGTGGCTTGGCCGGGGCGCGGCCGGGCACGCTGTCGCGGCTGGGCAGGGTGCCGCGCTGCTGCATCTGCTCCAGCCAGGCCAGGTTGTCGATGTAGCCCAGGAAGTGCTGCACGTACGCGGGCGACACCTCGCCCATCCAGCCGATGGCACGGTGCACCAGCACGCTGGAGTTCAACGGGCCGCCATCGCTCGGGGTCTGCGCCAATGTCTGCCGCACCTGGCCGGCGGTGCGCAGCGCGGCCCACGCACTGCGGAATTCGGCCAGGGCCGGCAGTGCAGGGTAGTCCGGATTGTGCGTGGCGCGCGGTTGCCCCAGCGCGGCCAGCGTATCCGCCGTTTCGGCGCGCTTCGCGGGCGCGCTTAGAACGGGCGCGGCAGTCACGCGTTCTGCGTAGGCAGCCAGCAGCGTCTCCAGGCGGGCGTCCAGCACGCCGCGCAGCGAACCGCTGGCCAGCTGCGCGCGGCGTTGCAGCGCTTCCAGGAAGGCGAACTGCACCGGATCGTGGCGATCCAGCTGCTGCCTGCGCCAGTGCGCGAGCCGGTCGCTGACGGCGGTACGGTTACCGTCCATCGCCCGCCACGGTCGGCTTCGGGCGTGGAATCGGCGCCATCTCGACACGGCGATTGCGTGCGCGGCCTGCTTCGTCGGCGTTGGAACCCACCGGCTGTTCGGCACCGAACGCGGCGGCGAACACCGAACCGGCCGGCACGCCTTCGGCGATCAGGGTGCGGGTCACGGTCAATGCGCGCTCGGCCGACAGTTCCCAGTTGTCGGCGAACTGGCGGTTGCTGTCGCGTACCGGACGGTCATCGGTGAACCCGCTGACCATCAGGATCTCTTCGCGCGATGAAAGATACCCGGCCAGCGGCGCAGCCAGGCTGCGCAGCAGCTCGCGGCCTTCCGGCTGCAGCTGGTCGGAATTGAGCGCGAACAGCACGCTGCCGCGGATGCCGATGCGGCCATCCACCAGCGTTACCCGCCCGGCGGCCAGCGGGCCGGCCAGGGCCTGTTCCAGGGTCTGGCGCCGCCTGGCTTCGGCCTGGCGCTGCGCCACTTCCTCATCGAGGCGATGCGACAGCTCCAGCTGCAGTGCCACCACGCCGACCAGGATCAGCACGAACGCGCCCAGCAGCACCGACATCAGGTCGCCGAAGGCGGCCCAGATCGGCGCGCCGGTGTCGCCTTCCAGCTCGATCTCGTCGCTCATGCGGTGGCGGCCCCGGCGCTGCGGCGGCGGCCGGCCAGCTGCTGCAGTTCCTCGATGATCTGCTGCTGGGAGAGCACGCTCAGGTCAATCACTTCACGCGCCTGGGTCACGTAATAGGCCAGCTGCTCATCGCTGCGGGTCATCGAGGCATCCAGCGCGCCGGCCACCTGCTGCAGCTGCTCACCCAGCCCGGTGCTGGCCGTGCCGAAGCTCTGCATCGCAGTGCCGAACGCCTCGGCCAGGCTGGCCACTTCCACCGCGCTGCCGCTCAGTTGCGCGGCCACGCCATCCAGCTTGCCGGTCTCGGCAGCGATATGGTCGGTGAACTGCGTGCCCACGCGTTCCAGCAGGTCGGCCGAGGTGCTGACCAGCGCGTCCACGGCGGTGCGCTGTTCGGTGGACGCGTGGTTGACCGCATCCAGCAGCGTTTCCAGCGTGGCCAGCAGGCGGGTGCGTTCGTCGAGCATGGCGGTGTCGCGGACCATGCTGTCGGACAGCTTCTGGCGCAGTTCGGCGACGACGTCGGCGGCCGCCTTAGGGGCTTCCGAGGCGAGCGTGACCAGCCGCGAGATCTCGCTGATGGTCTCGGCCGCATGCGCCTGCGCCTGCGTGCCGATCTCGTGTGCGGTACGCGACAGGGTTTCGCAGACTGCCTGCTGGCTGGCCGCAACCTGCGCGCCGTTGTCGGCCCATTGCTGGCCGAGCTGATCCGACAGCCGGGTGAAGGCATCGCTCCAGGTGGCCAGGCGCTGCGCGTCGCGGGCCTCCAGACGATCCTGCAGGCCGCTGTGCGAGGCCTGCAGGCCATCCACCAGCGACCGCGCATGGCCATCGAAGCTGGCGGTGGCCGCGACCAGTGCCTGCTGGTTGCGTTCGGCCAGTTCGGCGTTCACCGACTGCTGGCCCTGCAGCGCATCGCGCCACGCCTGCGCGTGGGTGCTGGCGCTGCTGTCCATGCGCTCGGCGAGGGTGTCGACCCAGGCAGTCAAACGCGTACCCACCGAATCGAGCAGGCGGACACCGTGCTCGCCCTGCAGCTGGCTGAAACCCTCAAGCGTGCTGCGCAGGTCGCGGGTAAGGGCGGCATGGCGCTGCGCCTGTTCGGTCTGTGCCCCGGTCCATGCATCCACGCTGGCGTCGAGACGGGCGGCCAGGGTGTCCAGCAGCTGCACGGCACGCTGGTCGTGCTGTTCGCTGAGCGTGGCCAGGGTAGAACGCAGTTCTGCGGACAGGGTGTCGTGCGCCTGCTTCTGACTGCTGATCGCAGCGTTCCAGGTCTCGCGGGTGGCGGCGCGGCTGGCCTCGAAGCCACTGGCCAGGCCGTCAAGCTGCGCGCGCACGGCATCGCCCACCGTGGCCTGCAGGGCAGTGGTCTGCTTGCTGATGCCGGCCATGGTCTCGGCCATGATCGGCTGCAGGGCCTCGCCGACCGCGCGCGCACTCTGCGCGACGCTGGCCTGCAATGCCTCCTGCACCGAACCGGCGAGGCGCTCATGGGCGGCCTCGGCGCGGGCATGGAAGGCGTCCTGGTTGGCCGACAGGCGTTCACCCGCCGCGCCGCTCTGCGCTTCGATCGCGGCACTCATCGCTTCCAGGCGGTCCACCAGCGCCGGCATCAGGCCGGCCTGCGCCTGCAGCAGGCGGAACGCTTCGGCGCGCTGCCACGCCTGCGAGTGCAGGTGCAGGGTGGTGGCGATGCGGGTATCCAGCTGCTGCACGCCCAGCAGGCGTTCGCGCCGGCACAGCGCCGACAGCAGGCCCAGCATGGCCGAGGTGGCCACGCCGGCAATCGAGGTGCCGAACGCCACGGCCAGGCCTTCCACCGGCGCGCCCAGCGAGCCGCGGATGGACTGCAGGTCGGTGGCGCTGCCCAGCGCCAGCCCGGTGCCACGCAGGGTGGCCATCATGCCCAGCAGGGTGCCGAGCATGCCCAGCAGCACCAGCAGGCCGACCAGATACGGGGTCAGCACCGGCGCCGGCAGCGCCACGCGCTCGCCCTCCACGCGCAGGCGCACCGCGTTGCGCAGGCCTGCCGGTACCTTCTCCAGCCACTCGCCCAGGGTGGCCGGCGCCGTCGCCGCCTCCGCCACCGCGACGCTCAGCCCTGCGGTAGCCGCCCGGTAGCGGTGCAGTTCCACCGCACCGGCCACATAGCAGGCGGCAATCACCAGCGCCACGGCCAGGCCGACCGGGTTGCTGCCCACGTAACCGGCACCGATCCAGCACACCGCCAGCAGGCCGGCAAGGAAAACAACGAGGTAGAGAGGAGTTCTGAACATGACGGCCCGATTAGTGGGGGCGAAGCGCTGCAAGCAGGCCTTCGATGGGGTGAAAACGGACATCCAGCTCGGCGAGCAGCACGGCCTGCATGTCGTTCCGGAACACGTGCAGCCAGCCGCTGTCGGGATCGACCTCAGCGCTGCCGGCGTCGTCGCGCAGGCGCTCGAAATGGGCGCCGAGCAGGACCGGCACACTGGCCAGCAGCTGCTGTTCGCGCGGGCTCAGCGCCTGCTCCATGGCGGCGTCCACCTCGGCCAACCGGGGCAGCTCGCCGGGCCCGGCACTCAGCCGGTCCCGCAGCAGGCCGCGCAGGCGACCGGTAGCGGTGAGCATGGCGCGCTGCACGGTGAGACAGCGCTGGCGGTAGGCGGTGGCGTCCGTTGCGACCGTTTTGCCCGCCGCCGGCGGGGCGGTGATGCTTTCGACCAGGGTGGCGCGTACCCGCGCGCATTCCTCGTCAAGCGCCTCGGCCGAACCCGGTGCGGCGTCGGCCGCGGCCGGCAGCCGCCCGTCGAGCGCGCGCGACAGGGCCACGGCCCGGGTCCAGTCGATCCACTGGCTGAGCCGGTCGGACAGGTCAGGCCCGGTACGCGGGGCATTGCGGTCGGCCAGCGCCGCCAGCAACCGGATGAAGGGCGGGCCGGGGACAGGCGTGCGGTGCTGCTTCTTCGCCATGGTTCCGGTCAAAAACCGCGAATTTTACACCGTAATGACCGACCGACTCCCTGAATGCCCTTGCATACATGGTGAACACGCGCCTATGCACCGCGCTTACATCCGTTTCCCTACGGTGGGGGCGGGCCAACACATCGCCCGTTTTTCCATCCAAGGAGTTCACCAATGTCCACCCTGCAGATCCCCAAAGGTACCCTCGTCATCGTCGCTGATGGCGGCTCGGCCCGCGTGTTCACCAATGTGGGCGACGGCCGCACGCTGCAGCTGAAGCAGGAGGAGGAACTGGAGGTCAAGGACATCAGCGCCGAGGGCGTCTCCGGCCAGGGGCCATCCGGCGCAGTGCCCAAGGACATGAGCATTTCCCAGCTCAATGAAGCGACCTTCGCCAAACAGCTGGCGCAGCAGTTGAACGATCACGCGCTGAAGCACCGCTATGAGCACCTGATCCTGATCGCCGACCCGACCACGCTGGGCCACATCCGGCCGCAGCTGCACAAGGAAGTACAGAGCCGGATGCTGAAGGAGATCGCCAAGGACTACACCAATTCCACGCTGGACGACATCCAGCGCGCGCTGGCGGCCTGAGCCATGGGCTACGCACGCAGCTTCACCGATCTGCTGGAGCCTGCCCGCGACGAGGTAGAGGCGGGCACGGGCTGGCAGCTGCTGGAATTCGGCACGGACTGGTGCGGGCATTGCGCGGCAGCGCAGCCGGTAGTCAGGGACTTTGTTGAAAAACACGGTCTTGACCACCGCAAGGTCGAAGACGGCAAGGGGCGCCCCTTGGGGCGCGCCTTCACGGTCAAGCTCTGGCCCACGCTGGTCCTGCTGCGCGACGGGCAGGAGGTGGCACGGGTGGTCCGTCCGACCGCCGGCGCAGACCTGGATACCCTCGAACGCGCCCTTGGGTAGATGAATATCCCTTTATTCCCAATTTACCCAAAAGGGGTATAGTGGCCACATCCCTCCGCTGGATGTCCGCCATGAGCCTGCCCCTGGATGTTCCCGGCCTTGAAAAGGCCACTGCGTCATCGGTGAAGACCCGGGGCTGGCCGAGCCTGATGCGCACGGTGCGCGAAAAGCAGGCCCTGGTGATCACCAACCACAACCACCCTGAAGCGGTGATCGTGGACATCAAGGCCTACCAGGCGCTGCTGGCCCGCGCGGCCGGCAATCCGGATGACACGCGCCAGGGTGAGCTGGAACGCCTGCGTGCGGAGTTCGATACCACCCTGGCCAGCCTCGATACCGACGGTGGGCTGGGCAAGGTGATGGGCCAGCCGATCCGTCGCGGGCGCAGGACCGCCCTTGGCCCGTCGCTCTGATCGGTGGCGCGGATCCTGGTCCTGGCCGGCGTCAATGGCGCCGGTAAAAGTTCGCTGCTGGGCACGTGGCTGCGTGACGCCGGGCTGACCTGGTTCAACCCGGACAGCTTCACCCGGCGACTGGTGGAGCAGGGCTGGCCGCTGGACGAGGCCAACGCCGCAGCATGGAGCGAGGGCGCCCGCCGGCTGCGCCAGGCGATGGTCGATGGCACCGACTTTGCGTTTGAAACCACGCTCGGCGGCAACACCATTCCGCGCCTGCTGCGCGATGCCTGCCAGACCCACGACGTGGCGGTCTGGTTCTGCGGCCTGCACAGCGTGGCGCTGCACATCGAACGCGTGGCTGATCGGGTCAGCCAGGGCGGACACGATATTCCACACGACAAGATCCGCGCGCGTTTCGATTCCGCGCGCGAGAACCTGATCGACCTGCTGCCGCATCTTGCCGAGCTGCATGTGTACGACAACAGCGCGCCCGCCGATGCAAAGGGCAGGGCGGCACCGCTGCCGCTGCTGCAGCTGGACCGCGAGGGATTGCATTTTCCGGTCACGGTGATCGATCTGCTGCAGACGCCCGATTGGGCCAAGCCGATCGTGATGCGCGCGATGGAACTCCAGACCGGCACGTGATGCTGCACCTGCCCCGCGCCGCAACATGCGGCGCGGGGACAACCAATGCTAGGATCGAATCACCTTGAATCGATCTAAATCCATATGAGCAGAGCAGGGAAGTCGGGATGGGCGGCGCTGGCAATCGGCGCCATGCTGGCAGCAGGCAGCGCCACGGCGGCGCCGCAGAGCGCAGGCGAACGCGCCTACGCGGCCGTGGACCCGTTCATCGGTACCGGCGGCGAAGGGCATACCTATCCCGGCGCGACGGTGCCCTTCGGCATGGTCCAGCTCAGCCCGGACACCCGCATCCAGCCGCGCGAAAAGGCCTACGACTGGGCCGCCGGGTACCGCCACGACGACAGCAGCATCGTCGGCTTCTCGCACACCCATTTCTCCGGCAGCGGCCATTCCGACCTGGGCGATGTGCTGGTGATGCCGTTCACCGGCGACCCCGGCCTGGAGCGCGGCGATCCGGAAAAGCCGCGCAGCGGCTACGCCTCCCGCTTCGACCACAAGGATGAAAAAGCGGAGCCCGGCTACTACGCGGTGACGCTGCAGGACTACAAGGTCCGCGCCGAGCTCACCGCCGGTGCCCGCACCGGCGTGCATCGCTACACCTACCCGAAGGGCGAGGACGCCAGGGTGCTGCTCGACCTGCGCACCAGCCTGTACGACTACCCCGGCAAGATCCTGTGGTCGCGCCTGCGCCTGCGCGAGGACGGCACCGTGACCGGCTTCCGCGAAACCCGCGGCTGGGCCCCGGGCCGGCAGCTGTACTTCGCCATGCGCTTCTCGCGCCCGCTCACCGGGCACGCGCTGCACAACACTGAAACCGACATCGCCTACAAGGGCTTCCCGCCGCCGGGCCAGAACCACCCGGAGCAGCGCCCGCAGATTGAAGGCCGCCAGCTGGTCGGCACGTTCGACTTCGGCAAGCTCGATGCCCCGCTGGTGGTCAGCGTCGCGATCTCCTCGGTAAGCGAAGCCGGCGCCATCGCCAACCTCGACGCGGAAGCCAAAGACCAGAACTTCGACCGCATCCGCGCCGACGCCCGCACGCAATGGCAGCAGGCGCTGTCGGTGCTGGACATCGAGGCCCCCGCGCACGACAAACGCAGCGCCTACACCGCGCTGTACCACAGCCTGCTCGGCCCGACCCTGTTCATGGACGTGGACGGCCAGTACCGTGGCTCGGACAACGCCGTGCATCGCGCCGAGGGCTACACCAATTATTCGACCTTCTCGCTGTGGGATACCTACCGCGCCCTGCACCCGCTGCTGACCCTGGTGCAGCCGGAAAAGCGCACCAGCGACATGGTCAATTCGCTGCTGGCCCACCAGCACAACAGTGCCTACGGCATGCTGCCGGTGTGGGCGTTCCACGGCCAGGAAACCTGGTGCATGATCGGCTACCACGCAGTGCCGGTGATCGCCGATGCCTACGTCAAGGGCATCCGTGGCTTCGATGCCGACAAGGCGCTGCAGGCCATGGTCGCCACCGCGAACTACGGCCCCTACGACGGCATCGCGCAGTACCGCGAGCTGGGCTGGGTGCCGATCGACGAAGAGGGCGAGGCGGCCAGCAAGACGCTGGAGTACGCCTTCGACGACTGGACCATCGCGCGCATGGCCACGGCCATGGGCAAGACGGATGTGGCGGCCGAGTTCGACCAGCGCGCCGGCAACTGGCGCCACGCCTTCGACGCCGACACCGGCTTCATGCGCGCACGCAAGCGTGACGGCAGCTTCCGCACGCCGTTCGACCCCAGTGCCAGTGGTTACGGGACCGACTACACCGAAGGCAACGCCTGGCAGTATTCCTGGTATGTGCCGCAGGACGTGGCCGGGCTGTCCGCCGCGCACGGAGGCGCCGACAAACTGCTGGCGCGCCTGGACGCGGTGTTCGATGCCAAGGTCGACCCCTCCATCTTCGAGCACATGGAAGACATCACCGGCCTGATCGGCTGGTACGCGCACGGCAACGAACCCAGCCACCACGTGGCCTACCTGTATGCGTACGCGGGCCAGCCCTGGCGCGGGCAGGCGCGCCTGAAGCAGATCATGGACTCCCAGTACGCCGACCGCCCCGATGGACTGTCCGGCAATGACGACCTGGGCCAGATGTCGGCGTGGTATGTGTTCACGGCGCTCGGCTTCTACCCGGTGGCACCGGGCAGCGCCGAGTACATCATCGGCCGCCCGTTCCTGCCCAAGGCGGTGCTCAACCTGCCCAACGGCAGGACCTTCCGCATCACCACCGACGGCATGGGCAAGGGCCACGAGTACGTGGGTTCGGTGACGCTCAACGGCAAGCCGCTGAATCGCACGTTCCTGCGCCATGCGGAAATCCTGGCCGGCGGCGAACTGCACTTCACCCTGCAGGCAACGCCGAACAAGGCATGGCCGGGGCAGGGCGCGGAACAGCCGTACTCGATGTCGCGCTGACGCTGCTCAGCTGTCCTCGTCCCAGCCATCGCCGTCCCCGTCCACCGGGGGCGGCGATGGCGTTTCCAGGTCCGGGTCGACCGGTTCCAGCAGCGTGTAGTCGTCGCGCTTGAGGTCACGGAAGGCGCGGCCGACCGGATACGCCTCCAGCGCCGGCGAGCGCACCCGCAGCGAGGCCGGCGTATTGGCGGCACCGGAAAGCCAGGCCAGTGCCAGCTCGGCGGGCAGGAACACCGGCCCATCCGGCGTCAGTGGCTCCGGAATGGCGCGGTTGGGAGCGGTGAGCACGCTGAAGGAATCCATCGCGTGGCCGTCGCCGTCCTCCCAATGCTCCCAGAGGCCGGCGGCCAGCAGGGCCAGCCCATCGCGGCGCTGCACGAACAGCGGCCACGGCGGCCGACGTTGGCGGTCCAGCTTGTAGTAACCGGTCATCGGAATCACGCACGGGCGTTCGGCCCAGGCCTTGGCGAAGATGCGGCTGCCCGGCGCCCGGTCCAGGCGGGCGGTGACCGTGGTGTAGGGCGTATCCGGCGTCTTCGACCAGCGCGGCACCAGGCCCCAGACCATGTCGGTCGCGAGCAGCTCGCCATCGGCATTGCGGGCCAGCACCGACGCCGTGGACCCCTTGCCGATGTTGTAGCGGTCCGGCGCTGCGGCGATGGCACTGGCGAGCTCGCGCGGCAGTCCGTCGGGGACCGATTCCGGCTCGGCAATGGCTTGGGCGAAACGACGCATGGGTGCAGGGTAGGGCGCGCGCCGTGAGTGTGTGGTTGAGTGGCGGCGCGGGCGGGGCTAGAGTTGCGCGGTGGTTGTTTCGCGGTATCTGCCCATGCCTTATCGGAAAAAAGACATCCCGCCGGTCGACGCCGCAGGCCAGCGCCTGCCGCTGGGCCCCGAGTCCGCCGTGCTGTGCCGGGCGCGCGATTACGCCGCCGGCACGGTGATTCCGCTGCACCACCATCCGGACCGCCACCAGCTGGTCTACGCCGCCTCCGGCGTGCTGGTGGTGCAGGCCGGCGCCGGCCGCTGGGTGGTGCCCAGCACGCGCGCGATCTGGATGCCGGCCGGGATCGGCCACAAGGTGAGCTGCATCGGCGCGGTGCGCATGCGCAGCCTGTACATCCTGCCGCAGGCCATCGCCGATGCGCCGCCCAGCGCAGCGACCGTGTCGATCACACCCTTGCTGGCCGAACTGATCGGTGCGGCCGCCATCGTGGAGCAGCCCTACGTTCCGGACTCACGCGACGGCCATCTCATGCAGCTGATCCTGGATGAACTGCAGGCGCTGCCGGTACTGCCACTGCATGTTCCGGAACCGCTCGACCCGCGCCTGCAGCAGATCGCGCAGCACTGGGACGCCACGCCCGACGACGCCTCCACGCTGCAGGACTGGGCCGTCCGCCTCGGCGTGGACGCCAAGACGATCCAGCGCCTGTGCGCTCGCGAACTGCACATGACGTTCGGTCAATGGCGCCAGCAGATCCGGCTCGTCCGCGCCCTCGAACGCCTCGCCCATGGCGAAAAGGTCATCGACGTAGCGCTGTCGCAAGGCTACGCCAGCCCCAGCGCGTTCACCGCCATGTTCAAGAAGCGCTTCGGCCAGCTGCCCAGCCAGTTCTTCCAATAGCGCGAAACATCTGACGCGAAACGATACTGCCCACGGTGGTGCCGACGGAACTGCCGACGATTCTGCTGGCGATTCTGCTGGCGATTCTGCTGAGGATTCTGCCGACGGTACTGCCAACGATTCTGCCAACGATTCTGCCGACGGTAGTGCCGACTGTTAGTCGGCAACTCTGTCACCGCCCGTTGGTCTTCGGCAGAAACGCAGTAACCAACCCCAACAACGGCAGGAACGAAGTGAGGTGATAGACCCACACGATGCCATGGATGTCAGCCAGCTTGCCCAGCCCCGCTGCGCCGATCCCACCGATACCGAACATCAGCCCGAACATGAGCCCGGACACCATCCCCACACGCCCCGGCACCGCTTCCTGCGCGTACACCACCAGCGCCGCAAACGCCGACGACATCACCAGCCCCACGGCAACGGCCAGCACCGCGGTACCCATCAGGTTGGCGTAGGGCAGTGCGAGCGCGAACGGCGCCACGCCCAGGAACGAAATCCAGATCACGGCCTTGCGCCCGATCCGGTCGCCCACCGGCCCGCCCATGAAGGTACCCAACGCGATCGAGGCCAGGAAGATGAAGAGGTACATCTGGCTCTGCTGCACGCTCAGGTGGAAACGTTCAATCAGGTAGAAGGTGAAGTAGTTGGTGATGGAGGCGATGTACACGAACTTGGCGAACATCAGTACCGCGACCACGGCGATGGCCTGCACCACCTTGCCGCGGCTCAGGCCGATGCCATGCGAGCGCGCCAGGCTGTTCATCTTGGCCTGGCCGTGGCGCACGGTCCAACCGGTCAGCCGGAACAGCACGAAGATGGCCACGGCGGCGACCAGCAGGAACCAGCCGATGGCGCGCTGGCCGTGCGGAATCACCACGGCAGCGGCCAGCAGCGGGCCGATGGCCGAGCCGGTATTGCCGCCGACCTGGAAGGTGGACTGGGCGGTTCCGAAACGCCCGCCCGAGGCCGTGCGGGCCACGCGCGAGGCTTCCGGATGGAACGTGGCCGAGCCCACGCCCACCACGGCGGCGGCCAGCAGCAGCATTTCGTAACTGCTGGCCATGGCCATCATGCCGATGCCGACGAAGGTGGCGATCATGCCGGACGGCAGCAGGTACGGCAGCGGGCGCTTGTCCGTATACATGCCCACCCACGGCTGCAGCAGCGAGGCGGTGAACTGGTAGACCAGGGCGATGGTGCCGATCTGCCCGAAGCTCAGCGCGAACTGGCTCTTGAACATCGGGTACACCGCCGGCAGAACCGCCTGGATCATGTCGTTGAGCAGGTGTGCGAAGGCCGCAGCGCCGACGATGCGGATGGCAAAGCCCTGCTGGGCGGCGTCTGCCGCAACGGGCAGTGGCGCGGCAGCAGGGGCGGCAGGCAAAACGGATGACGGGGATTCAGTGCTCATTGGACCAGGTCGACAGCAGCAGCGTTCAAGCGAGGGCGGAAGCGTACGGCGGGCGGGGGCGGCCGTCTCGCGCGATACGGGCGGCCATCGTCGCATTCCGGACAGCCGCATCCTGTGCCGGTTCTGGCGCCGTACATCAAAGCGCCCCTCACGCGCGGGCTGGCACGATGGCCTGCGTTCCCCCACGATCCAAAG
Organism: Stenotrophomonas sp. NPDC077420; assembly: GCF_044543385.1. Classification (NCBI taxonomy): domain Bacteria; kingdom Pseudomonadati; phylum Pseudomonadota; class Gammaproteobacteria; order Lysobacterales; family Lysobacteraceae; genus Stenotrophomonas; species Stenotrophomonas sp. NPDC077420. Next base: position 134,518 of record NZ_JBITVZ010000004.1, on the reverse strand, counting down.
GAGACCACCGTGTCCTCAACGCCCGTCGTGACCCGCCATTGGGTCATCCATCCGTTCCATGCTGCCGTGCTCGGCGGTGTGCTGCCGCTGTTCCTGGGCGCACTGCTGGCCGATTACGCTTACTGGAATACCTATGAGATCCAGTGGAGCAACTTCGCCTCCTGGCTGCTGGTCGGGGCGATGGTGATGACCACGCTGGCCCTGCTGTGTGGCCTGGTCGGGCTGGTGCGCGGCAGCCGCACCGGTTTCTACGTCGCGGTGCTCGCGGTTACCTGGATCGTCGGCTTCGTCAATTCGCTGCACCACGCGCGCGATGCCTGGGCGATCATGCCGGGCGCACTGCTGTGGTCGGTCGTTGCCACCGTGCTGGCACTGCTGGCGACCTGGCTGGGTTTCGCCAGCGTCCGTGTCCGCGTCGGAGGTGTCCTGTGAATCGTGCATTCCCCAAGGTACTGTCGCTGTCCGTGCTCGCCGTGGCCATGGCCGCCTGCAGCAGCAAGGCGCCGGACATGAACCAGCTGGGCGCCAGCCCGGAGCTGCCCAAGCCGCACCGCGGCGTCATGCCGGACATGACCATCGCCAAACCCACCGCATGGGGCGACCAGGTGCCGACCGTACCGGCCGGCTTCAAGGTGTCGGCCATCGCCACCGACCTGGCCATCCCGCGCCAGACCCTGGTGCTGCCCAACGGCGACATCCTGGTCGCCGAAGGCCGTGGCGGCAGCGCGCCGAACCTGAAGCCCAAGGATGTCATCGCCGGCAAGATCAAGGCCAAGGGCAATACCCAGGTGAAGAGCGGTAACCGCCTCACCCTGCTGCGCGACGCCGACGGTGACGGTGTGTACGAGCTCAAGACCGTCTTCGCCGACAAGCTCAACGCGCCCTATGGGCTGGCAATGATCGGCAACGCGCTGTATGTGGCCAACCAGGATGCCCTGGTCCGCTTCGATTATGTGGAAGGCCAGACCAAGGCCAGCGGCGCGCCGGTCAAGGTCACCGACCTGCCATCGGCCATCAACCACCACTGGACCAAGTCGCTGGCCGCCAGTGAAGACGGCCGGCATCTGTATGTGGGCATCGGCTCCAACAGCAACATCACCGAACGCGGGATGGCGGTGGAAATCGATCGCGCCCAGGTATGGGAGATCGATGCCGGGACGGGTGCGCACCGCCCTTACGCCACCGGCATCCGCAATCCGACCGCGCTGGCGGTGCAGCCGGGCACCGGTACGCTGTTTGCGGTGGTCAATGAGCGCGACGAGATCGGACCCAACCTGGTGCCGGATTACCTCACCTCGGTGCGCGACGGCGGCTTCTACGGCTGGCCGTACAGCTACTGGGGCAACCACGTCGACCGCCGGGTAATGCCGCAGAATCCGGAAAAGGTGGCTTCGGCCATCGCGCCCGACTACGCGCTGGGCTCGCACGTGGCCGCGCTGGGCGTGGCGTTCTCCAATCCAGCGGTGGGCGGGACCTTCACCGATGGCGTCTTCGTCGGCCAGCACGGCAGCTGGAACCGCAATCCCCCGGTGGGCTACAAAGTGGTGTTCGTGCCGTTCCGTGACGGCAAGCCGGCCGGCGCTGCGATCGACTTCGCGACCGGGTTCCGTGGGGAAGATGGCAAGACCCGCGGGCGGCCGGTCGGGGTGACGGTGGATCCGCGTGGTGCGGTGATCGTGGCCGATGACCTGGCCAACACGATCTGGCGGATTACCCCGGCTGCAGGCGCGACGGTACCCGCGGCAGCGACGCCGGCGGCGGCGCCGGCGGCGCCCGCGCAGTAACCAAGCGCCCTTTGCGCGCCTGTGGCCGGAGGTCGCAGGCGCGCCTGGCGGCGCCGCACGGCGTGGCGCCATGCAGTGCCGCGGTCATCGCACCCAATGCACGGCGTCGAGCGCGCTGGCCAGCGCCTGCCTGGCCTCGCGCTGGCTGAAAGGCGGCTCGCGCGGCGGGTCGTACACCTCCGGTCGGGTTCCGGCCACGACCAGGTCCACGGCGTAGCAGCGGCCATGCTGCACGGCCCGGTAACTCTCTGCCGACACGTAATGGCTCATTGCCGCGTCGCCGGCGCTGAAATGGGTGAACGGCACGCCATCGATCTGCACCGTGTCAGCCGCACTGCCTGCTTCAGCCGGCACGTCCAGGCATTGCCGTACGGCAACGCCATCGTCGCTGCGCCCCAGCCGAAGCTCCGCGGCCGTCACCGCGTTGGAGCCGTCCAGTACCAGCGCTGCCAGCGGGATGCCGACGCTGCCCGAAGGGGCGAACAGTTTCCAGCTGTCCAGTGCCAGATAGCTGCGGCTGAAATCCCGGCGCAGCTGCATGCCGGGAACCGCATCCAGCGCGATGCCGGGGGCGGTCTCGGCAAATGCCGCGGCCGCGGAGGCCGGTGCCTGTCCGTTCACCGCAGCCGCCTTCGCCGCCCCCGGATCGGCGCCGCTGGGCGGCGCGAGCGTGGAGGTCGCTGGCTCACGGCTGCAGCCAGCGGCCGCCCCGGTTGCAATGGCGATGGCGATCAGCAGCGATGTGCACGGCGTGCAGGGCATGGGTGACACCAGGACGTGGAGTCACGCCAGCATGCGCCAGACCGGGTTGCATGAAGTGAAAGACGGCAGCACCCAGGTGCCGCCGTCTGCGCGGAACGCGGAAGGACGTCGCCGTTCCGGCGTCAAGCCGCCTCGGCTGCCTGCGCATTGCCGCCGGATTTTGCGATCAGGGTGAGCTTTTCGTCGGTTGCCTTCTCTTCTTCCAGTGTTTCCAGCAGCAGCGGCAGGGCGTCCTTGTAGCCGAGCTGCTTGGCCAGCGCGGCGATGGTGCCGTACGACGCGATCTCGTAGTGCTCCACCTTCTGCGCACCGCCGATCAGGGCGGCATCGCGGACCGGACCCTTTTCCACTTCCTCGATCACTTCCTTGCCTTCCTCGACCAGGCCTTCCATCGCCGCACACTTGATGCGCTTCAGTTTGATCCCCAGTACATCGACGACCTGGTCGATGCGCTCTATCTGGCCCTGGGTTTCTTCAAGGTGGGTTTCAAACGCGGTGACCAGTTCGGGATTGGTCGCGGCGCGGGCAAGGCGGGGCAGGGCCTTGGTCAACTGCTTCTCGGCGCTGTAGATATCGGACAGTTCATGGATGAACAGGTCTTCCAGGGTCTTGACGGCCATCAGGCGGATCTCGTGGTGGGGATGGAGGCGCCAGCGTGGACCGTGCGCCGTAAACAGCGCGACGCGTCGGCGTGAAGGGTTCCGCGAGCGGGATGTGATGCCGCTCTTGACGCAGCAGGGAACCGACGCGCCGATACTGTGCGTCCACTGCAGGAGCACCGCCATGGCCCGGCGCAGACGGCTGAAAATCGCCACCTTCAACGTCAATGGCATCAATGCCAGGCTGCCGCACCTGCTGGCATGGCTGCAGCGCGAGCAGCCGCATATCGTCGCCCTGCAGGAGCTCAAGGCCAGCCAGGAGCAGTTTCCGGAAGCGGAGATCCGTGACGCCGGATATGGCTGCATCTGGCACGGCCAGCGCTCATGGAACGGCGTGGCCCTGCTGGCGCGGGGCCAGGACCCCATCGAGAGCCGGCGCGGCCTGCCCGGCGACCGCAGCGATGACCAGAGCCGTTATCTGGAGGCAGCCGCACACGGGGTCCTGGTAGGCGGCCTGTACCTGCCCAACGGCAATCCCCAGCCCGGACCGAAGTTCGACTACAAGCTCAAGTGGATGCAGCGGCTGCACCGGCACGCGCGCAGCCTGGTAGCCCTTCCGCACCCGGTGGCGCTGATCGGCGATTTCAACGTGGTGCCGACCGACCATGACATCTACGACCCTACCTCATGGCGCCGCGATGCGTTGCTGCAGCCCGAGGTCCGCCAGGCCTACGCAGACCTGCTTGCCCAGGGGTGGGTCGACAGCGTGCGCCAGGTGCACGGACAGGCACAGGTGTTCACCTTCTGGGACTACTTCCGCCAGCACTTCGCGCGCGATCGTGGCCTGCGCATCGACCACCTGCTGTTGAATCCGGTGCTGGCCCCTGGCCTGAAGTCGGCCGGCGTGGATCGATGGGTGCGCGGCCTGGAAAAAGCCAGCGATCACGCGCCCACCTGGATCGAAGTGCTCGCGTAGGGACACCCCACGGGTGTCCATCACAGCGTATCCAAGATAAAAAAGATCACAGTTCGACGCGAACCGTGAAGCCTTCAGCTTTGCGCGTCCCGTTCGACAACGCACCGCCACATCAGCAGTTCCGCGCATGTGCATATGCCATCGTGGCATCAGCCTGCACGCGCCGTCGCCGCAGGGAGGGCGCACAGTGGGGTCGCACGACGGCCAGGTCACGGCACTGTCGTAACGAATTCACACGTTGTTTATTCGGCACACAGGTAGATTCCATTCAGGGCTTACCCCCACCAGCTTGCGGCGCAATGCAGGCAAGCGGCCCCCACCGCGTCACACCTCTGAGATTGCCCCCATGTCGCCTCCGCGTCTGTCTGCTGTTCCTGCGATTCCGCTCGCACCTGCTGCCGAACGCAGCGACCGTGGTATCCGTGTCACCCGGCCGCCGAAGCTGCGCGCGGTGGAAGGCGGCGGGGCCTCTTCGCAGATCCGCATCGACCGTGCCCGCCGGGTACTGTTCGTGACCTCGGAGATGGCCGACTACATCAAGGCCGGTGGCCTGGGCGATGTGGCGGCGTCGCTGCCGCGCGCGTTGCGCGGGCGTTCGGACGTGCGCGTGCTGATTCCCGGCTACGACGATGTCATTGCCCGCACCCCGGACCTGCGCCTGGTTGGGCGGGTTCCGGCCCGTGCCGGCATTCCGGCCTGCGACATCGGTGAAGCGACCCTGGCCGACGGCCTGCCGGTGCTTGTGCTGGTCTGCCCGGCGCTGTTCCAGCGCGGCGGCAGCCCGTATGTGGACGGCAGCGGCCAGGACTGGAGCGATAACGCGATCCGGTTTGCCGCGCTGTCGCGCGCAGCCGCGGTGATCGCCTGCGGCAGCGCCGGCCTGGACTGGCAACCCGAGCTGCTGCACCTGAACGACTGGCCGTGCGCGTTGGCCGCGGCGTACCTGCGCTGGTACGGGTCGGAGGTGCCGGCACTGCTGACCATCCACAACCTGGCCTACCAGGGCCTGTTCCCGGTCGAACTGGCCGACGCGCTCGGCATTTCCCAGCCGCAGGCGGAGAGCATGCTCTTCCATGGTCGGCTGTCGTTCCTGCAGGCCGGCATCGTGCACGCCGACCAGGTGAACACGGTCAGCGTCAGCTACGCACGCCAGATCACCGGGCCGGAACAGGGCTGCGGACTGGACACGCTGCTCTCTGGCCATGCCGCCAGCGGTCGGCTCAGTGGCATCGTCAATGGCATCGACAACAGCTGGGACCCGCGTACCGACCTGCACCTGAGCGACCACTTCGACCTGCACCGCTGGGAGGGTCGGGTGGCGAACAAGCGTCGCGTGCAGCGTGCGCTGGGCCTGCCCCACGGCGACGGTCCGATGTTCGCGGTGGTCTCCCGGCTGGTCCACCAGAAGGGCCTGGACCTGAGCTGCGCGGTGGCCCATCAGATCGCGGCGGCCGGCGGCCAGCTGGCCATCATCGGCGGCGGTGACCCGCGCATCGAGGCCGAGGTGGCCGCGCTGTCGCGGCGGTTCCCCTCCGCGGTCGGTGTCTACCCGGGCTTCGATGAAAGCCTCGCGCGGAAGATGTTTGCCGGTGCGGATTTCCTGTTGATGCCGTCGCGCTTCGAGCCCTGCGGGCTGAGCCAGATGTACGCGCAGCGCTTCGGCTGCCTGCCGATCGCCCACGCCACCGGCGGCCTGATCGACACCATCGAGGACGGCGTGACCGGCCTGCTGTTCGATTCGGCCGACGCCGATTCGCTGCGCCGCTGCGTGCAGCGCGCGTTCCGCACCTACCGGCTTCCCGGCCTGCTCTCGGCCATGCGGCGCGCGGCGATGCTGCGTCCCAGCAGCTGGGAACAGGCGGGCTCGCATTATCTGAATCTCTATGACCGTGCGCTGGAGAAGCGCGCATGAGCGAAGACATCCTCAACGAGGTGGACGCACCCCTGCCCGACACCACCGACCTGCTGCCGGGCACGCCGGCGCCGCTGGACCCGGCGCTGTCGGCGCTGGTGGCCGGACACCCGTGCGACGCCTTCGCGCTGCTGGGGCTGCATCGTGAAGGAGCGCGCTGGCGGCATACCGTGTTCCTGCCGGGTGCGACCCGGGTGGACGCAGCGCTCGCCCAGGGCGGCTGGCGGGCCATGCAGCCAACCGCGCTGGAGGGGCTGTTCCAGCTGGACACGGACCGCCGTGGCACGGGCCTGCTGCGGATCCACTGGCCCGACGGCGTGCAGGAAATCGAAGATGCCTACGCCTTTGGTACCCAACTGGCCGACACCGAACTGCAGGCGCTGCGCCAGGGCGACCCCGACGCCGCGCGGCGTTCGCTGGGTGCGGTCACCGCGGAAAGCGACGGCATCCCCGGGGTCCGCTTTACGGTGTGGGCGCCCACGGCCAGCCGGGTAGCGGTGGTCGGCGACTTCAACGGGTGGGATACCCGCCGGCATCCGATGCGCCTGCGCCATGATGCCGGGGTGTGGGAGCTCTTCCTGCCGCGGGTCAAGGCCGGCGCGCGCTATAAATTCGCGCTCACCGCTGCCGATGGGCGCTCCCTGGTGTTGAAGGCCGACCCGATGGCGCGCGCCTGCGAACTGCCGCCGGATACCGCATCGCGCGTGTCAGCGCCGTGTGCCCACCGTTGGGAAGATGCGGCGTGGATGCGGGCACGCGCGCGTGCGGGCGACCAGGCGATCTCGGTCTATGAGGTGCATGCCGGCTCGTGGCGACACGACGCGCAGGGCCGGGCACTGGACTGGAAGGCACTGGGCGATCAGCTCATTCCGTATGTCAGCGCGCTGGGGTTCACCCATATCGAGCTGCTGCCGGTGAGCGAACATCCGTTTGGCGGTTCCTGGGGCTACCAGCCGCTGGGGCTGTACGCGCCGACCGCGCGCTATGGGCGACCGCAGGATTTCGCCGCGTTCGTGGACCGCTGCCATCGCGCCGGGCTGGGCGTGATCGTGGACTGGGTGGGGGCGCACTTCCCGACCGACGCGCACGGCATGAACCGGTTCGACGGGACCGCGCTGTACGAGCACGACGATCCGCGCCTGGGCCTGCATCCGGACTGGAACACGCTCATCTACAACTACGGCCGCGCCGAAGTGGCCGCGTTCCTGATCGGCAGCGCGCTGGAATGGATCGAGCGTTTCCACGTCGATGGCCTGCGCGTGGATGCGGTGGCGTCGATGCTGTACCGCGACTACAGCCGCGCCGAAGGCGAATGGCTGCCCAACATCAATGGCGGCCGCGAGAACCTGGAGGCCGTGGCCTTCCTGCGCCAGTTGAACGACGCCATCCGTGCGCGGTTCCCCGACGTGCTGGTGATGGCCGAAGAGTCGACCGCATGGCCGGGCGTGACCGCGCCCACCGCCGCCCACGGGCTGGGTTTCAGCCACAAATGGAACATGGGCTGGATGCACGACACCCTGGCCTATCTGGGACGCGACCCGATCCACCGCGGCCACCACCATGGCGAGATGACCTTCAGCGCCCTGTACGCCTTCAGCGAGCGCTTCATCCTGCCGCTGTCGCACGACGAAGTGGTACACGGCAAAGGCTCGCTGCTGACCAAGATGCCGGGCGACCGCGCGCAGCAGCTGGCCAACCTGCGCGCCTGCTACGGCTTCATGTGGGCGCACCCCGGCAGCAAACTGCTGTTCATGGGCGGTGAGTTCGCGCAGCCGGCCGAATGGAACCACGATGCATCGCTGGACTGGGACACCGCCGCGCAGCCCGCGCACGCGGGCGTGGCGCGCCTGGTGGGTGACCTCAACCGGTTGCTGCAGCAGGAGCCCAGCCTGCGCCTGGCCAACGACAACGAGGCCGGTTTCGAGTGGAGCGTCAGCGACGACCACCGCAACAGTGTGCTGGCGTTCGTGCGACATGCGCCGGACGGTGCCGGACGCTCGACCCTGGTGGTGTGCAACTTCACCCCGGTCGCCCGCCACGATTACCTGCTGGGCGTGCCGTCGGCCGGTGACTGGGTGGAAATCCTCAATACCGACAGCGCCCACTACGGCGGCGGCAACCTGGGCAACGCCGGCCGCGTCGCCACGCGTGCCCGCGCCATGCACGGACATGCGCAGTGCCTGCCGCTGACGTTGCCACCGCTCTCGGTGATTTACCTGCAGGCGGCGGAATGAGCGTGGAGGTAGCGCGTTGGGGTGCCCATGAGGGCGAGCGGGGACACTGGCAGTTTGCAACATGGGCGCCGGCGGCACGGTCACTGGAGCTGCTGCTGGAAGCGCACGCACTGCCGATGCAGCCGACCGGCGACGGCTGGTTCCAGCTGTCCACCGCCGCCGCGCCCGGCATGCGCTACCGTTTTCGCATCGATGGTGACGTCGCGCTGGCCGATCCCGCCGCGCGCGCCCAGCCCGAGGGCCTGTTCGGGCCGAGTGCACTGCTGCGCGACGACTTCGTCTGGCAGCATCACGCGTGGCGCGGGCGTCCGTGGCGCGAGGCGGTGATCTACGAGGTGCACGTGGGGGCGGCCGGTGGCTCCTACGACGCGCTGCGCGCGCAGCTGCCCCACCTGGCGGCGCTGGGCTTCACCGCGATCGAGCTGATGCCGCTGGCCACCTTTCCCGGCACGCGCAACTGGGGCTACGACGGGGTACTGCCGTTCGCACCGGCGGCGGCCTACGGCACGCCCGACGCGTTGAAGGCCTTGGTGGATGCCGCGCATGGCCTGGGCCTGATGGTGCTGCTGGACGTGGTGTACAACCACTTCGGTCCGGATGGCAACGTGCTGTCGACGCTGGCGCCGGCGTTCTTCCGCGAAGCGGTGCACACCCCCTGGGGCGCGGCGGTGGATTTCCGCCGGCCCGAGGTGCAGGCCTACTTCATCGACAACGCACTGATGTGGCTGCAGGAATACCGGTTCGACGGGCTGCGCCTTGATGCGGTGCATGCCATCCATCCGCCAGCCTTCCTGGACACCCTGCGCCAGCGGGTGCGCGACGCGCTTCCGGATCGCGAGGTGGCGCTCATCCTTGAAAACGAGCGCAACGAAGCCTCCCTGCTGGCCCGGGGCTTCACCGCGCAGTGGAACGACGATTTCCACAATGCGCTGCATGCACTGTTGACCGGCGAACACGAAGGCTACTACCGCGACTTCGCCGACGCGCCGCTGCAGCGCCTGGTCCGGGTGCTGGCCGAAGGGTTTGCCTGGCAGGGTGAGGTCAACCACAGCGGGCAGGCACGGGGCGAGCCCAGCGCCGGGCTTTCGCCACGCCAGTTCGTGGTGTTCGCGCAGAACCATGACCAGATCGGCAATCGGGCCCAGGGAGAACGACTGGTGCAACTGGCCGGGCCTCGGCGGGCCGCGCTGGCCACGGCGCTGACCGCGCTGACACCGATGATTCCCCTGTTCTTCCTCGGTGAGCCCTGGGGCGCGCGGACGCCCTTCCTGTTCTTCACCGATCATCGCGCGCCGCTGGACGCGCAGGTGCGCGAAGGTCGGCGTGCGGAGTTCGCGCACTTCAGCAGCTTCCGCGATGAGGATCGTCGCCAGCGCATCCCCGATCCGAACGCGCCCGCCACGTTCGCGCAATCGCGCAGCGCCTGGCCGTCGCACGAGGACGCCGACGCCGTGGCCGGGCTGCGCTGGTTCGCCCAGCTGCTGTCCGTACGTGCCGACTACCTCACGGCGGACGGTGAGGTGCGCTCGCTCGGGGCCGAGCAGGTCGCCCCCGCCGCGTTGCGTGCGGGCTGGCAGCTGCCGGGCGCGCAGTGGTGGATCGGGTTCAACAGCGGCGACGCGCCCGCGGCGGTCTCGCTGCCACCGGGAAAGGAAGTGTTCCGGCTGGGCGAACCCCTGCTGGACGGCCGGCTGGCACCGGACAGCCTGTGCGCCGTCTTCGTGGAGACGCCATGAACAGCATGCCTTCGCTTGCCGACGTGGCCGACGCGGCGGGCGTGCTGGTCCGCTGGACCGACGTGGCAGGCCAGCCGCAACGCGTCGCCGATGGCGCGCTGGCGGCCATCCTCGCGCGCCTGGGGCTGTCCGTCACCACGCCCGCCCAACGACGCGAGTCACTGCACTGGCTGGCGTCGCACCAGCACCCCGGCCCGCTGCGCACCGCCGTTGAACGCGAGCGCGTCATCGTGGGCCCGGCCGACGCGGCCTGCGTCTGGGTGCATGAGGATGGCAGCAGCGAATCGACCCGCACCGATGCGGCCGGGGGCGTGGACGCGCCGGCGCGGCCGGGATACTGGTCGGTCGCATGCGCGGGCCAGGTGCAGCAGGTCGCGGTGGCGCCGGCACGCTGCTTTGGCGTGGACGACGCGCTCGGCGCGGAGGCGCATGCCTGGGGGCTGGTGCTGCAGCCGTACGCAGCCCGCCACCCGCACGATGCAGGCATCGGCGATACCGCTGCCTGCGCGGCGTGGGCCGACCACGCCGCGGCGGCCGGCGCCGACGCTCTGGCGCTGGGCCCGGTGCATGCCGCAAACGCGATCGACCCCTTGTACAGCCCGTATTCGCCGGGCGACCGGCGCTACCTCGAGGCCCTCTACGCGGCACCGGTGGCGGTATTCGGTGAGTGCGCCCTGCAGGTCCTGGACACGCATCCAACCCTGCGCGCGGAGCTCGACCGGTTGCGCAATGCCGACCTGATCGACTGGCCGGCGGTAGCGTCGGCCAAATGGTCGTGGCTCGCCGAGGTACAGCGCGCGTCTGCCGACGATGCGGCCACCCGCGCCGCGCTGCAGCGCTTCGTCGACCAGGGCGGCAGCGATCTTGCAGCGCACGTTGCCTTCATGCACGCACGCCTGGCGCTGCCGGCGCCGCTGTATCTGTTTGGGCAGTGGCTGGTCAGCTGCGGTTGGCAGCAGGCGCAGCAGAAGGCGTTGGCCAGCGGCATGCGGCTGGGGCTGATCGCCGACCTTGCCGTGGGTTTCGACCCGTACGGCGCCGAGGCCGCCGCAGGCGCCAGCGCGTGCCTGCGCGGGCTGGTGCTGGGCGCACCGCCGGATGCGTTCTGCTCTGCGGGGCAGGTCTGGGGGGTCAGCAGCTACGCACCGCTGGGCCTGCAGGCGCAGGGCTTTGCGCCGTTCATCGCGCTGCTGCGGGCGGTGATGCGCGACCGCGGCGGCATCCGCGTCGACCATATCCTCGGCTGGCAGCGCCTCTGGGTGGTGCCGGAGGGGGCCGATGCGGGGCAGGGTGCCTATCTGCGGTATCCGCTGCGTGACCTGCTGAACCTGGTGGCGATCGAATCGTGGCGGCATCGCTGCATCGTCATCGGCGAAGACCTGGGCGTGGTGCCACCGGGCATCCGCCAGACCCTGGCCGCGCGAGGCGTGCTGGGAATGGATGTACTGGCGTTCTCGCGCGGTGAAGACGGCCGCTTCCTGGCGCCGGCGCAGTGGCGCGCCGAGGCGGTGGCGATGACCGGGACCCACGACCTGCCCACGCTGGTGGGCTGGCGCCGCGGTCTCGACCTGGGCTGGCGGCATCGCCTGGGCGAGCTCGACACGGCGGGACTCAAGCGCGAAACCACGGCAAGGCGTGCGGACGTGGTGCTGCTGGATACCGCGCTGGGCGAGGGCGTGCTGGAGGAGGACGACGCGCGTCGCGCCGCGCTGGCCTTCGTCGCCTCCGGTCCCAGCGCACTGGCGCTGCTGCCGGTGGAAGACGCGCTGGGCTTGGCAGAGCAGGTCAACCTGCCGGGAACGGTCGGCAGCCATCCGAACTGGCGCCAGCGGCTGCCACGCGAAGGCTGCGGGCAGACCCTGCACACCTCAATGGCGGCCTTCGCGGGCGCACGTGCGCGGGTGCCGGCATGAGCCGCGTGCGCGCCACCGCCCGGCTGCAGCTGCATGCCGGATTTACCCTGGACGACGCCACCGGCCAGGTGGATTACTACGCCGCGCTCGGGATCAGCCATCTGTACCTGTCGCCGATCTGGCGCGCCGTTCCCGGCTCCACCCATGGTTACGATGTGGTCGACCCCGGGGTCGTCAATCCGGAACTGGGGGGCGAGGCCGCGCTGCGGGCGCTGTCGGCGGCGGCGCGCGCGCACGGTATGGGGCTGGTGCTGGACATCGTGCCCAACCACATGGCCGCGCACGCCGACAACCGATGGTGGTGGGACGTGCTGTCGCACGGCCGGGGCAGCGATTACGCGCACTGGTTCGACATCCAGTGGCACGCGCCCCTGGCACACGGCCGGCTGCTGCTGCCGGTGCTCGACCGGCCGCTGCAGGCCGCGCTGGAGCAGGGCGCGCTGCAGATTGACCGGGGGGACGGCGCACCGACGCTCCTGCACCAAGACACCCGGCTGCCGCTGGCACCCGGCAGCGACCCATCGGGCGCGGACCTGCACGCCGTGCTGGACGGGCAGGCCTACCAGCCGATCTGGTGGCGGCTTGGCGATGACCGCATCAATTACCGGCGCTTCTTCACCATCACCTCGCTGGTCGGGCTGCAGGTGCAGCACCCGGACGTGTTCGAGGCCGTGCACCGTCTGCCACTGGCGTTGCTGGCCGAGGGTGTGATCGACGGCCTGCGCGTGGACCATGTCGATGGCCTGGCCGATCCGCAGGCCTACCTGCTGCGGCTGCGCGAGGCGATGGACGCTGCCGGAAGCGGACGGGAACGGCCGGCCCTGTTGTGGGTGGAGAAGATCCTGGCACCGGACGAAGCGCTGCCGCCGGAATGGCCCTGCGACGGCACCACCGGCTACGATTTCATGGACCAGGTCGGGGCCTGGCTGCATCACCCGGCCGGCGAGACGGTGCTGGCGCAGCAGTGGCAGGAGCGCAGCGGGCGACCGGCGCGCTTTTCCAGCGAAGAGCGGCTGGCGCGGCAGGACGTGCTGGAAGGCGGCCTGCGCAGCGAAAGCGACGCGCTGCTGCGCCTGTTGCTGGGCATCGAACGGCGCAGCGTGGCCGCGCCCGCACGCTACGGTCGCGCGGTCATGGCGCGCGCCCTGGCCGCGCTGCTGGTGCGGTTTCCGGTGTACCGCAGCTACGCCACCGACCATGCCACCCGCGCGGCCGATCGCGCGCACTGGGACACCGCACTGGACGGCCTGGCGCGCGAGGAGCGGGCCGATACGGTGCTGGCCGCGCAGTGGATTGCCACGCGTTTCTGGGCAGAGGAAACCGATGGCCGGGCACGCGTCGGACAGGCCAGGCTGCGGCGGCGCTTCCAGCAGCTCAGCGCGCCCCTCAACGCCAAGGCGGTCGAGGACCGTGCCTTCTACCGGTACGGGGTCCTGCTGTCGCGCAACGAAGTGGGCAGCCGGCCGGACCACTTCGCCTTGTCCAGCCGCGCCCTGCACACGCGTGCGCTGATGCGCGCGCGCACGCACCCGCAGGCGATGCTGGCCACCGCCACCCATGACCACAAGCGCGGTGAAGACAGCCGGGCGCGGTTGGCGGTGCTGTCCGAGCAACCGCGCTGGTGGCTGCGGCAGACCCGTGCGCTGGAGCGCAGTGCCCAGCGGATCGGCCTGGCCCTGCCGCCGCCGGCGGTGCTGGCGATGCTGTGGCAGACCCTGCTGGGTGCCTGGCCGACGCAGGGGCTGGACGACGCAGGGGCCTTCGCCGGTCGCATCGTAGCGTGGCAGCGCAAGGCACTGCGCGAGGGCGACCTGTGGTCGTCGTGGACCGACCCCGACCACGCGTTCGAAGCACGCCAGGAGGCATTCATCCGTGGCCTGCTCACCCATCCCGCCGCGGCGCCGGTGCGCCGCACGCTGGACCAGGCCGTGCAGCACGTAGCTGCCGCCGGTGCCCGCAACGCGCTGGCCCAACTGACGCTGCGCCTGACCCTGCCGGGCGTGCCGGACCTGTACCAGGGCACCGAGGGGTGGGACCTGTCGCTGGTCGACCCCGACAACCGGCGCCCGGTGGACTACGCACGTCGCCGCGCCTGGCTGCACGATCCGCGCCCCTGGCCGCAGCTGCTGGCGCAGTGGCAGGACGGCGTGGTCAAGGCGCGCTTGCTGCAGCTGCTGCTGGCGGTGCGCCGCACCGACCCGGCGCTGTTTGCCGAGGGCGACTACCACCCGCTGCATGCAGACCGCGAGGTGGCGATGCTGGCGTTCCTGCGCAGCACCCCGACCGCGCGGCTGCTGGTGGCGGTGGCCCACCACAGCGGTGCACAACCTGCGCGACAGGGTGCGGCGCTGTCCGACGCGCACTGGCGGGGCGCCACGCTCGCGGTGCCACGCGGACGCTATCGCAATCTCCTGACCGGCGCGGTACTCACAAGCGACGGTTCCCCCACGCGACTGCGGCAGCTGTTCGACGGCAGCCCGGTGGCGATCTACACGACCTGGTAAGAGCACGACAATGGACGACGAACAGAAGACGGCGCGCACGCGCGAACTGGCCCGGCAGATCTGGGAAGCCGAGGGTCGCCCGGATGGCCATTCGGCGCGCCATTGGCAGATGGCCGAACGGTTGGTAGCAGCGGAACTGGAAGCGGCGCAGTACGACCAGCAGGTGCAGCGATGAGCCGCGCCGGCGGCGGCGTGCAGTCGCGGGTGAAGGCCGGTCGCCCGTATCCATTGGGCGCCACGTGGGACGGATTGGGGGTCAACTTCTCCCTGTACAGCCGGCATGCCACCCAGGTGGAACTGTGCCTGTTCAACGAACGCGGGCGGGAGATCGAACGGATCCGCCTGCCCGAATACACCGACGAAATCTGGCATGGCTACCTGCCCGACGCGCGCCCGGGCCAGCGCTACGGCTACCGGGTGCATGGCCCGTATGCGCCCGAGGCCGGGCATCGCTTCAACCCGAACAAGCTGGTCCTGGACCCGTACGCCAAGCAGCTGGTCGGGCAGATCAAATGGGCACCGCACCTGTTCGGTTACACCATCGGACACAAGGACAAGGACCTCAGCTTCGACCGCCGCGACAGTGCCGCGCACATGCCGCGCTGCGTGGTGGTCGACCCGGCCTTCACCTGGGGCGCGGACCGCAGCCCGGCGGTGCCGTGGGACCGCACGGTGATCTACGAAGCGCACCTGCGCGGTCTGTCGATGCAGCACCCGGCGGTACCGGAAGCATCACGCGGCACCTTCTCCGCGCTGCGCTCGGACGCGATCACCGACCACCTGCGGCACCTGGGCGTCACCGCGCTGGAGCTGCTGCCGGTGCACGCGCACGTGGATGACCAGTACCTGGTGGAGCGGGGCCTGAAGAACTACTGGGGCTACAACACCCTGGGCTTCTTCGCACCCGACCCGGCGTTCCTGTCCACCAGCACCATCGCCGAGTTCAAGCAGATGGTGGCCAGCCTGCACGACGCGGGCCTGGAACTCATCCTGGACGTGGTCTACAACCACACCGCCGAAGGCAACGAGCTGGGGCCGACCCTGTCATTCAAGGGCATCGACAATGCCAGCTACTACCGGTTGGCCGATGACCGCCGCTATTACATCAACGACACCGGCACCGGCAACACCTTCGACCTGACCAACGCCGGCGCGCTGCGCATGGTGATGGACTCGCTGCGCTACTGGGTGCAGGACATGCACGTGGATGGCTTCCGCTTTGACCTGGCCACCATTCTCGGCCGCGAGCGCGCCGGCTTCGACCCCTCCGGCAGCTTCCTCGACGCGGTGCGCCAGGACCCGGTGCTGAACCAGGTGAAGCTGATCGCCGAGCCATGGGACATCGGTCCGGGAGGCTACCAGCTGGGCAATTTCGCGCCGGGCTGGGCCGAGTGGAACGACCGGTTCCGTGACAACCTGCGCGCGTTCTGGAAGGGCGACGAAGGCCAGCTGTCGGAGTTCGCCACGCGGCTGATGGGCTCGGCCGACCTGTTCGACCACAATGGCCGCCGCCCGGCCGCGTCGGTCAATTTCGTGACCGCTCACGACGGGTTCACCCTGCACGACCTGGTGAGTTACAACGACAAGCACAACATCGACAACGGCGAGGACGGCCGCGACGGCAGCGACCACAACATCTCCTGGAACCACGGCGCCGAAGGCCCCACTGACGACCCCGGCATCCTGTCGCTGCGCCGCCGCCAGATGCGCAACCTGCTGGCCAGCCTGCTGCTGGCGCAGGGCACGCCGATGCTGCTGGCCGGCGACGAATTCGGCCGCACCCAGAACGGCAACAACAACGCGTACTGCCAGGACAACCCGATCAACTGGATCGATTGGGAACGGGCAGCGAGCGAGGAAGGCCAGCAGCAGTCGCAGTTCGTGCGTCGCCTGCTGGCACTGCGTCGGCGCTATCCCCAGCTGCGCCGCAGCCGTTTCCTCGATGCCCGTGACGCGCACGGCACCGACGCCGCGCACTGGATCCGCCCGGATGGACAGCCGATGGAGGAAGGCGACTGGCACGCACCGCAGCAGCGTGCGCTGATGCTGCAGCTGCCGGCCGTTCCGGGCGACGGCGAGGGCAATGGCGTGGAGGGCATCCAGCTGATGCTGCTGGTCAATGCCGCCGCGGAGCCGCAGTCGTTCGCCCCCCCGTTGCTGGACAACACGCCGTGGCGGTTGCTGATCACCTCGGTCGACGACGCCCCGGTGCAGGCTGACGAGCAGGGGCATTGGCACCTTCCGGACCGCGCCATCGCGTTGCTGGCCAGCCGCGGCGGCAGCACGCATTGACCGGGCGGCCTTGCCGGTAGAAATACTGAGGGCGGGCCCGGCCCGCCACGCGCATGATGGGAATGAGCGGGGGCGGGCGCCTGGCGGTGCGCCCTGCGTTCAGTCAACCGACTTCCCAATGCCAGGGTGGCGCAATGCAGTGCCTGCGGTGTGCGCGACGTTGCCTCCCGGGCGCAGGTTTGCTGCCCGCGCTGCTGCTCGCCGCCTGCGTGCCTGGCCCGGACTACGTGCGACCTGCGGTCCAGGTACCGTCGCACTATCGGTTCGCTTCGGCGCAGAAGCCGGCGCTTCCGGCCTCGACCTTGGCCGTGGTACCCGGCTGGTGGCGCAGCTTTGGTGATGCGCGGCTGGACGTGCTGGTCGAGGAAGCCTTGCGCGCCAACCACGATCTGGGCATTGCCACGGCGCGGGTGGAAGAATTCGCCGCGCGCGCCGCTGCGGTCCGTGCCGAGGCGCTTCCGGTGCTCGGCTATGGCGCGGCTGCCGGACGACAGCGCATGCCGGGCGCGGGCAGCGCTGGCAACTACGCAGGCGTGCTGTCGGCCAGTTGGGAGCTCGATCTCTGGGGGCGCCTTCGCCGCGAGCGCGAGGCCGCGCGTGCCGAGCTGATGGCCACCGAGTCGGCGCGTCGCGGCGTCGCGTTGACCTTGGTGGCGGCGGTGGTGACCGGCTACATCACGTTGCTGGACCTCGACCGCCAGTTGGAGATCGCGCGCGCGACGCTGGCCGGACGCGGCCAGAACGTCGTGGTGTTCCAGCAGCGCCTGGATGGCGGGGCGTTGTCGGAACTGGAAATGCTGCAGGTGACCGCGGAATACGAAAGCGCGGCAGCGGCCATTCCAGAGCTGGAGCAGGCACTGGCGACGCAGGAACACGCGCTGTCGGTGCTGGTCGGCCGCAACCCGGGCGCCATCGAACGTGCGGGCACGCTGCAGGCGCTGCATGCACCGTCCGTTCCGCCCGGGCTTCCCTCCGAGCTGCTGGCGCGGCGTCCGGACATCCTGCAGTCCGAACAGGCGCTTGTGGCGGCCAATGCGCGCATCGGTGCAGCCCGCACGCTCTACTTTCCGCGCCTGTCGTTGAGCGGGGACGCCGGCTCGGTCAGCACTGAGCTGGACCGGCTGTTTACCGGGCCGGCGCGGACGTGGTCGTTTGCCGGGCAGCTGCTGGGGCCCCTTTTCGCGGGCGGCAGCATCGCCGCCGCCAACCAGCAGGCCGAGGCACGCAACCAGCAGGCCTTGCTGGCCTACCAGGGTGCGATCCAGGATGCGTTCCGTGACGTGGATGACGCCCTGGTGGCCATCCAGTCGAACACCACGCTGGTGGCGTCGCTGGAGCGGCGCGTGGCAGCGCTGCGGCGTGCGGTCGGCCTGGCGGTGGAACGTTACGACAACGGTTACTCTGACCACCTGGAAGTGCTGGATACCGAACGTGGCCTGTTCTCGGCCGAACTGGCGTTGAGCAGCGCACGGGGCAACCGCTATCGGGCTCTGGTCGCGTTGTACCAGGCGCTGGGGGGCGATTGGGCCACCGAGGCCGCGCAATGACCCCACCGCCGCCCCAGGAGCCGCCGATGCAGACCGCAGCCGCCGCGCTCCCCGAGGCAACGGCCCCTCCACAGCCGGCACCCGTGCGCCGGCTCGTGCGCCTCACGCTGGCGGCCCTGTTGCTGGTGTTTGCGTACCACCTCATCGCAGACCGCTTCACCCCGTACACCTCGCAGGCGACAGTGCAGACCTTCCTTGTCCAGATCGCGCCTGAAGTAAGCGGCCCAGTGGTCGCCGTGGACGTACGTGACAACCAGCCGGTGAAGGCCGGGCAGCCGCTGTTCCGGATTGACCCACGGCCCTTCGACATCGCGCTGCGCGCGGCGCAGGCCAGCCTGGCCGTGGCGCAGCAGAGCGTGGATTCGAGCGCGGCCGACGTGCGGGTGGCTGCCGCGCAGCTGCAGCGGCAGCAGGTGGAGCTTGCCACCAGCCAGCAGTTGGGGAAGATCGTGCTGGACCTGTCGGCGAAACGCGCCTTGTCGGAGACCTCGGCGATTCGTGCGCGCAGCGACATCGCCCGTACCCGTGCCGAAATCGAGCGTGCCCGCGCCGAGGCCGAACGTGCGCGGATCCGGCTGGGCGATGGCGCGGGTGGGCATCCGCAGGTGCTGCAGGCGATGACGGCGGTGGAGCAGGCCACGCTCGAACTCCGCCGCACCGCCGTGGTGGCCCCCGGTGCCGGCGCGATCACCAACCTGCGGCTGGCCCCGGGGCAATTCGTCAGCCGCGGCCAGCCGGTACTCGGTTTCATGGCCGACGGTCCACGCTGGGTGACCGCTGCGATGCGCGAGAACCAGCTGGGTCGCATCCGTCCCGGTGCCCGCGCGTACGTCACCTTTGACGACCAGCCCGGCGATGTGTTCGCCGCGCGCGTGGACAGCGTCGGCTGGGGCATCGCCAACGGCGGGGAGTCCCCGACCGGCCAGTTGCCCACGGTCGACGCGCCGACCGGCTGGCTGCGCGAACCGCAGCGCTTCCCGGTCCGCATCGCGCTGGAGGGTGCGGCCGGCAATGCAGCCGCGTTGTCGCCGGGGCGCAGTGGCGCGCAGGCCAGCGTGGTGGTGCTGACCGCGGACCGCTCGCTGCTCAATCCGTTGGCCCGGGCATGGATCTGGGTGGTCGCACAGCTGAGCTACCTGCAATGAACGCGCCGGTCCCGGGCGTGCAGCGCGCAGCCACCCATGCGGTGCTGCGCTTCGCGGTCGCGGTGACCGCGGCATTCGTGATGGGTGAGGTGCTGGGCTGGTGGCCCAGCTTCCTCGCCGCCGTGCTGGCAGCGGTACTGCTGGCGAGCCTGCCGGTACGCCCGACGCTGCGCATGGCGGTTGGGCTGGTAGCGGTGACGACGGTCGTTGCGTGGTTGCCGTACCTGCTGGCGTCGTTGCTGCGCGGGGTGCCGGTGGTGCTGTTCGGGTTCGCCGCGCTGGGCATGTTGCTGGGGTTCCATGCCCTGCTGCTGGAGCGTCCCAAGCTGCCGGCCATGCTGCTGCTGATCTGCCTGGCGGTGATACCGGTGGTGGTGCTGACCGCACCGGCGCAGGCGGCCGCGTTGCCGTGGGCCCTGGTCCGCGGCATGGCACTGGCGCTGGGGCTGATCCTGGTGACCTGGGCGGCATGGCCTGCGCTGCCACCACCGCGCGCCACGCCTGCACACGCGCCACCGGGCGCGACCCCATGGCGCCTCGCGCTGCTCGCCACGGGGGTCATGCTGCCGATCCTGCTGGTGTACCTGCTGTTCGGTCTGGTTGATGCGTTGCCGGTGATCGTGACTACGGTGATGCTGGTAATCAATTTCGACCCAGCGCAGAGCGCGCGTCACGCGCTCGCCTTGATCCTGGGAAATCTTGCCGGTGGCCTGCTCGGCTGGTGCATGTACCTGGCGCTGCTGACCACGCCGACACTGCCGTTCCTGGCGCTGCTGCTGTTCCTGATTTCGATCGGCTTCGCCCAGCGCATCGCGGCCGGCGGTGCGGTCGGTGCGGTGGCGCTGGTCGCCTGCAACGCGGCGTTGATCATCTTCGGCACCGCGCTCGCCACCGGCCCGGCGTCGGTGATGGTGTGGCTGACCCGGCTGACCCAGTTCGCGCTGGCCGGCGCATTTGCGCTCGGCATGATGCACCTGCTCTGGCAGCGCCTTGCCACCGTCGCCGCACGCCCGGCGGCGTTACCTTCGCCTTCAACCCACGCGCCCTGAGTGCCAGGAGACCTGCCATGACCACGCTTCGTTCCGCAGACGCACCCGAATTGAATCCCGCGGCCAACGATCCGCGACAGAAGAAGCGGCTTGTGCTGGGCGTCGCGGTCTGGGTCGTCGGCTGGATTCTCGGCCTGGGCCTGATGCCGGTGGTCGAGGCCTCGTCGCTGTCCGAAGGCCTGAAGACCACGCTCAACGGCGTGCTGCTGCTCGGTTTCCCCAAGCTGTTCCTGGTACTGGCGGTGGCGATCATGGGCAAGCCCGGCTTCGCCTATCTGAAGTCGCTGATCGGTTCGCGTCTGCGTCGGTTCGCGCCGCCGACCTCGGTCAGTCCGCTGCGTTACCGGATCGGACTGATCCTGTTCATCGCGGTCATCGTGCTCAGCTCGATAGGCCCGTACGTCGTGCCGGAATCTGGGTCGCTGCGCATGCAGCACCCGCACCTGATGGCGATGAGCGGCGACCTGCTGCTGATCGTCAGTCTGTTCATCCTGGGCGGCGACTTCTGGGACAAGCTGCGCGCTCTGTTCGTGCGCGACGCCAAGGCGGTGTTCCCGCCGGCGTGATCCATACGCACGGTTTCAGGGTTCGTCGGCGGGCGACATGCCGGGCGGGCGCGACAGCCACACCGGGCCTTCGCGGGCCCGGTCGTAGCCGACCTGGTAAAGCACGGTCATGCGCGCGGGATCGAAACTGGCGGCGTCGGCCAGCGCAAGTCGGGAATCGATGGTGACCCAGGCAAAGCGCGCGCGGTCGCGGCGGGCGTAGGCGTACTCGCGGAACAGGTCGCCGATCATCCCGGCGCGACCGGCGACGTCGATGGAACGGAAGGCGATGCCCCGCAGCGAACGCTCGGCGGGGTCCGAGGCCGCGGCCAGCTGTCCGTTGTGGATCAGGAAGGTGTCGTAGGTGGCGGGTGCGCGCGACAGCCGGTTGTAGAGGCGCTGCGGATCGATGATGCCGGCGTGCAGGAAGATGTTGGCGGCGACGAACCCGTCCACATGCATTTCGTCGTAGCGCTTGCCCAGCACGTCGACCTCGATCAGCACCGGCGGAAAGGCGATCGGGATCGAGGCCGACGCCAGCATCACCCGTCGGAACAGCGCCAGCGCCTCGGGCGATCCGCGCGTGGCGATCAGGCCCATGTTCCAGACCACGAACTGGCGCGAATCCAGGTCGGCCGTTCCCATGTAGAGACGACGCCCGGCGCGGTGCTCGGCGGCGATCCTGGCCAGCAGCGGCGCATCGATGGCGCGTGCGATCAGTGCCTCCAGGGGTGCGGTATTCGCCAGTGCATCGCGGCGCAGCAGCGCCATCAGCGGATTACCGGCAGCGAACACATCGGCGTTGGAGGTGGTGGTGTAGAAGCGCCGCAGCGCGTCGTCATGGTCTGCGCCCAGGAACGCGTAGGGCGCCATCAGGGCGCCGGTCGACACCCCGGTGACGATCTTGAACGTCGGCCGGCTGCCGGTAGCGGTCCAGCCGTTGAGGAAGCCCGCACCGAAGGCACCGTTGGCGCCGCCGCCGGACAGCGCCAGGTGCGGGTAGTGGATGCGGCCGTCGGCGGCGACAGGAAACTGGTCCGGGCGCTCGTCGCGGATGGACTGCTCGAAATCCTCCTCCATGTCGCGGTTCGGCCGGCCGGCCCACGCGCGCACGTCCGGCATGCCCGGCACCACGGCCCAGGCGATCTGGTCGGCAGGCACCGGGGTGCGGGGCAGGGTGGCGCAGCCGCACAGCAGCAGGCACACCGCCAGGACAGCGGCGTACACAAGAGCGCAGCGGCAGGCGGAGCTCGTATCCACGCCTCAAGCGTGGCAGCAACGGGTGCGCCGAACCACAGTATTTCCCGCAGCGTAGGGACACGCCATGCGTGTCAGCGAGGACCTGCATCGCGCGATCCGGCAGCGCGCGGACACGCATGGCGTGTCCCTACAGGTCCCAGGTGGGTGGGGTGCCGAATCCCTCCAGCAGGAACGCCGTCACCTCGCGCACCTTGCGCGACCGCAGCTTGTTCTCCGGTGACAGCAGCTGGATGTAGGAGGTCTCGGTCGCGACCGAGCCTTCCCATGCCCCGAGCAGCGGCACCAGGTGCTGCTCCGCAAAGCTTTCGCGGCGGTACAGCCAGCTGGGAAACAGCACCACACCGTGCCCGTCGAGCGCGGCAGCGAGCAGCACTTCGGCGTTGTTGCTGCACAACGGCCCGCTGACGTTGATGCCTTCGAATGCCTGCGATGCGTCCTCGCGGAAGTACCAGCGCTGGGTGCCGAACTGGCCCTTGTAGAGCAGGCAACGGTGGTCCAGCAGGTCGGCGGGCACCCACGGCGTGCCGTGCGCGGCGAGGTAGGCCGGGCTGGCGGCCACGATCTGCTGCTGGGCAGCGACGGTCCTGCCGATCAATCCCGAATCCACCTGTGGCCCGATCCTTACCGTGATATCCACGCCTTCCTGCACCGGGTCGATGTACGCATCGGTGAGCTGCAGTTCCACATCCAGCGCCGGGTGCCCGGCCTGCAGCGCGTTGATCAGTGGGGCCACGTGCAGCCGCCCGAAGGCTTCCGGCGCGTTGATCCGCAGCCGGCCACTCAACCCACCGTCATCGCGCCCCAGGTCGTCCACGGCCGCATCCAGCAGCTCGATCGCCTCCCGCACCTGCTGGTGGAAGCGCTCGCCATCCTCGGTCAGCCGCACCGCGCGGGTGCTGCGGTAGAACAGCTGGCGGCCCAGGTCTTTTTCCAGCGCGGCGATGAAGCGCGACACCGAGGAGGCCGGCACCCGGAAATGCCGGGCGGTAGCCAGGAAGCTGCTGGTGCTGGCCACCATCAGGAAGTAGCGCAGGGCCTTGAGCTGCATGAGGAGTGCTCCATAAATGCCATTTGAGCAATTGTGATTTGCCCGTTGGCCGGATTGTAGCTTTATCGGCATCTGCCTAGCATGCACACCTGCCCGCACTGGCGGGCCCCTCCCCAGGAACACCGCAATGACGTCCTTGTTCACCCCGTTCGATCTCGCCGGCACGCCGCTCCGCAACCGTGTGGTGATGGCGCCGCTGACCCGCGCCCGCGCGCCCAACGACATTGCCGACGAGCGCATCGCGCTCTATTACGCCCAGCGCGCCACGGCCGGCCTGATCGTCAGCGAGGGCACGCCGATCTCGCAGGAAGGACAGGGGTATCTGTTCAACCCCGGCATTTTCCGCCCCGAACAGAGCGAAGGCTGGCGCCTGGTGACCAACTCGGTGCATGCCGTCGGTGGCCGCATCGTCGCGCAGTTGTGGCACGTGGGCCGGGTTTCGCACCCGACCATCCAGGCCGACGGCAGGCTGCCGGTGAGCGCCAGCTCGAAGCAGGCGGTGGGCGCGCAGGCGTTCGGCCTGGACGACGCCGGCAACCCCGCGCTGGTCGCGCCGCCGGCACCACGCCAGCTGGCTACCGATGAGATCGCCCGCATCGTCGGCGAGTTTGCCCAGGCCGCCGCCAATGCCATCGACGCCGGCTTCGATGGCGTGGAGATCCACGGTGCGAACGGGTACCTGCACGAGCAGTTCCTCAATCCGCGGGTCAATGACCGAACCGACGCATACTCGGCCGACAGCATGGCCAATCGCCTGCGCTTCACCCTGGAGGTGATCGACGCGGTGGTGGCCCGGATCGGCGCCGCACGCACCGGCATCCGGCTGTCCCCGTACGGTCAGCTGTTCGACATGCCGCTGCACGACGAGATCGACAGCACCTATGCCGCGCTGAGCAGCGAGATCGGCAAGCGCGGCCTGGCGTTCGTGCACCTGATGGACCAGTCCGGCTTCAAGGTCGGCGAGGTGGTCGTCGACGGTGGCGCCGGGAGCGGGTTCCAGGGGCTGCTGCGCACCATGCGCGGCAACCTGCCGAACACGGCGCTGATCCTGGCCGGCGGCCTGGACCGCGCACGCGCCCAACAGCTGATCGACGCCGGCCTGATCGATCTGGCGGCCTTCGGCACGCCGTTCATCGCCAATCCGGACCTGGTCGCCCGTCTGCAGAACGGCTGGCCGTTGAACACGCCGGACCGCGCCACGTTCTACGGCGGCGGCGCGAAGGGGTATATCGATTACCCGAGCTACCAGGCCGCCTGATCGGCGAACGCATCGGTGGCGCGCACCAGCGCGTCCACCGTGGCCGGTTCGGTCGCGCTGTGGCCGGACAGCACCATCTCCAGCCGGGCCTCTGGCCAGGCCTGTGACAGGTCCCACGCACTGCGCGGCGGACAGATGATGTCGTAACGCCCCTGCACGATCACCCCGGGCAGGTGGCGGATGCGGTCGATGTCGCGCAGCAGCTGTGCCGGTGCCAGGAAGGCGTGGTGGCGGAAGTAATGCGCTTCGATCCGCGCCTTGGCCAAGGTCTCCAGCGGATCGGCGAGAGACACGCCGTCGACCTCATGTACCAGCGTGGCGGCGAAATCTTCCCACCCCAGCCAGGCCTGTGCGGCCGCGATGCGGGTCGCCAGGTCCGCATTGTCCAGCCTTCTCCAATAGGCCTCGATCAGGTTGCCGTGCTCGGCCTCCGGCACGTGCGCGGCATAGCGCGCCCAGCGTTCCGGGAACACCCAGCGGGCGCCGCCGTCGGCTTCATTGAACCACCGGTTCTCTTCGGCGCGGCCCAGGTAGACCCCGCGCAGGATCAATCCCGTGGCACGATCCGGGTGCGCCTGTGCATAGGCCAGGGCGAGCGTGGAGCCCCACGAGCCGCCGAATACCAGCCAGCGTTCGATTCCGAGCCGGCTACGCACGATCTCGATGTCCGACACCAGATGCGCGGTGGTGTTGTCGCGCAGCTCGCCAAACGGCGTGGAGCGCCCACTGCCACGCTGGTCGATCAGGACGATGCGGTAGCGGTGGGGGTCGAAAAAGCGTCGGTGGGTGGGGGAGGTTCCCGCGCCGGGGCCACCGTGCAGGAAAACGACCGGAATGCCGTCCGGCACCCCGCACTCTTCCACGTGCAGGGTGTGCAGGTCATCGACGTCGATCTTGTGTTCGCGCAGCGGCGCGAGGGGCGGGTAGAGCGCGCGCATTGGCGACCTTGGGTGGGAGCGGATGCAGTGTAGCGGCCACCCGCGCATCGGGCGTGCAGGGCATCCCGCGACCGGGGCGCTGCTGTCATTCCTGGGCTACGGCAACCTCTACCTCGCGCGCGGTGTCGCGCAGCAGTTCCACGGTGAAATCCGGGGATCCCTTCCGTGCCTCGATGACCACGGCATCGCCGGTGTCCACCGCCACCCGGTAGCGGTCGCCAAGGCGCGTGGCGATGGCCGTGCGCGCGGCACTGGCAATGGAGGCTTCGGAGTCGCCCTGGTTGATCGGCACGTCGATGTGCATCGGCATTTCGTCCTTGAGCCACACCCGGAAGCTGATGACGCCATTGGATTCGGCCGCGTCATGGATGGCCAGGCGCCAGCTGTTGGCAGGCGTCGGCAGCGGCGTGTCGGTAGCGCGCGGGCTGAACATCGGCGCGAACTGTGCCATGGCGGTGGGGCTGCCCGCGACCAGCAGGCACGCAGTGAGGGCGAGCGTGGTCTTGAGCAGGGAGGATCGGGTAGGGCGGTTCATGGGCGTGGCCAGTGGCTAAACAGCGGATTCGTAGCGCTGTTTCTACGCGCCTGCGGGTAATCTGCACGTCAATGAGCCCGTCGCCTTTCCATCACGCCCTTGTTCCGTTTGAACCTGCGACCCGTGCCTGGTTCGCTTCCGCCTTCCCTGCCCCTACACCGGTGCAGGCGGCGGCGTGGGCCGCCATCGGTCAGCGCCAGCACACGCTGGTGATCGCGCCCACCGGTTCGGGCAAGACCCTGGCCGCCTTCCTGCACGCCATCGACCAGCTGTTCCGGCAGCGCCTGAACGACACGTCGCCACGCCGCACACGCGTCCTTTACATTTCCCCGATCAAGGCATTGGGCGCCGATGTACAGCGCAACCTGCAGCTCCCGCTGCAGGGCGTGAATGCGGAGCGCGAGCGGCGCGGCGATCCACCGGTCACGCTGGGCGTGGCGGTGCGCACCGGCGACACGCCGACCGCCGAGCGCGCGCGCATGCTCCGGCGCCCGCCCGACATCCTGATCACCACGCCGGAATCGCTGTTCCTGATGCTGACCTCGAAGGCGCGCGACACGCTGCGCGAGGTGGATACCGTGATCGTGGATGAGATCCACGCAGTGGCGGGCAGCAAGCGCGGCACGCACCTTGCGCTGAGCCTGGAACGATTGGACGCGCTGCTGGCAGTGCCGGCGCAGCGCATCGGCCTCTCCGCGACCGTGCGCCCGGTGGAGCGGGTGGCGGCGTTCCTGGGCGGCGACCGGCCGGTGACCGTGGTCGACCCGGACAGTCCGCGCCAGCTGGAGGTGCGCATCGTGGTCCCGGTGGAGGACATGGCCGACCTGCCGGCGCACGCGGGGCCGGCGGGTGCGCGGGACGTGGGCGGGCGGGCCGGTTCGATCTGGCCGCATGTGGAAGCCAGCATCCTCGACCAGGTCCTGCAGCGCCGGTCCACCATCGTCTTCGCCAACGCGCGCGGCGTCGCCGAAAAACTCACCGCTCGGCTCAACGAGCTGTACGCCGAACGCGTGGCCCGCGAGGCGGGGCAGGTGCTGCCGACGCCGGTGCCCGAGCAGTACGGTTCGTTCACCGGCAGCACCGTATCGCGCGTGCTGGACAGCCCGGCGCTCATCGCCCGCTCGCATCATGGATCGGTGTCGAAGGAACAGCGGCGCGACATCGAACAGTCACTCAAGGACGGC
The DNA here is from genome assembly GCF_044543385.1 of Stenotrophomonas sp. NPDC077420. Lineage (NCBI taxonomy): Bacteria > Pseudomonadati > Pseudomonadota > Gammaproteobacteria > Lysobacterales > Lysobacteraceae > Stenotrophomonas > Stenotrophomonas sp. NPDC077420. The sequence goes on along the minus strand of NZ_JBITVZ010000004.1, from coordinate 107,297 downwards.
AGCCTGCGCTGCGTGGTGGCCACCTCCAGCCTGGAGCTGGGCATCGACATGGGACTGGTGGACCTGGTGATCCAGGTGGCCGCGCCGCCGTCTGTGGCCAGCGCGCTGCAGCGCATCGGACGCGCCAGCCACCAGGTCGGCGGCACGTCGACCGGGCTGGTGTATCCGCGCACCCGGCGCGACCTGATCGACGCCACCGTGGCCATCCAGCGCATGCTGGCGGGGCAGATCGAAGCGGTCGATCCGCCGCGCAACCCGCTGGACGTGCTGGCCCAGCAGACCGTGGCCGCCGCCTCGATGGAAACGCTGCAGGTCGACCAGTGGTACGCGACGGTGCGCCGCGCCGCGCCGTACGCCACCCTGCCACGCAGCGCCTTCGATGCGACCCTGGACATGCTGGCCGGGCGCTACCCGTCCGACGATTTCGCCGGCTTCCGGCCCCGTCTGGTCTGGAACCGGCAGCGCGGCGAGCTGAGTGCGCGCCCCGGGGCCAGGCAGTTGGCCGTGACCAGCGCCGGCACCATTCCCGACCGCGGCATGTACAGCGTGATGCTGCCCGAGGGCGAGGAACGCGCGGGCTCGCGCCGGGTCGGCGAACTCGACGAGGAAATGGTGCACGAATCGCGGGTCAATGACGTGATCACGCTGGGGGCCACCTCCTGGCGCATCGAGCAGATCACCCACGACCAGGTGGTGGTGACCCCGGCGCCGGGACGGTCGGCGCGGCTGCCGTTCTGGCGCGGCGAAGGCGTAGGCCGCCCGGCGGAACTGGGACAGGCGGTCGGCGCATTCCTGGGCGCGATGGATGAAGATGCGGCCCGTGGCGCCATCGCGCCGGCGCATCTTCGGGAACTGCAACGCTGCGGCCTGCAACCCAATGCCATCGCCAACATCGTGGGACTGCTGGATGAGCAGCGCCAGGCGACCGGCGTGCTGCCCACCGACCGGCGGCTGGTGGTGGAGCGCTGCCGCGACGAGTCCGGCGACTGGCGGGTGATGCTGCATTCGCCGTACGGACGACGCGTGCACGATCCGTGGGCGCTGGCCCTGGCCGCGCGCATCCAGGACCGCTGGGGCGTGGATCCGGCGGTGGTGGCCAGCGACGACGGCATCATCCTGCGGCTGCCCGATTCGACCGGGCGGCTGCCCGGCGCGGAGCTGTTCCTGTTCGATCCGGAGCGGCTGCGCCGCGAGGTGAACCAGTCGGTGGGGGGCTCGGCGCTGTTCGCGGCGCGCTTCCGCGAGTGCGCCGCGCGTGCGCTGCTGCTGCCGCGGCGCAGCCCGGGGCGGCGCTCGCCGCTGTGGCAGCAGCGGTTGCGCTCGGCCGAGCTGCTGGCCATCGCACAGCGCTATCCCGACTTCCCGATCCTGATCGAGACCGCGCGCGAATGCCTGCAGGACGTCTACGACCTGGAGGCACTGGATGCGCTGATGCGGCGCCTGGCCGAGGGCAGCATCGAGATCGCCGAGGTCACCACCGAGGTGCCGTCGCCGTTCGCCGCCAACCTGTTGTTCGGCTATGTCGCCGAGTTCATGTACGGCACCGATGTGCCGCTGGCCGAGCGCCGTGCGTCGGTGTTGTCGCTGGACACCGGCCTGCTCGGTGAGCTGCTCGGCCAGGTGGACCTGGGCGAACTGCTGGACGCCAGCGTGGTGGAACAGGTCGAGCGTGAGCTTCAGCGATTGGCGCCGGAGCGGCAGGCGAGTGGCAAGGAAGGGCTGGCCGACCTGCTGCGTGAACTGGGTCCGTTGAGCGAGGCCGATGCCGCGCTGCGACTGACCGATGCCACGCAGGCGGGGACCCACCTGGCCGCACTGCAGCACGAGCAACGCGCCTTCCCGCTGCTGCTTGCTGGCCGCCCGGCCTGGGCCGCGGTGGAAGACGCCGCGCGGCTGCGCGATGCGCTGGGCGTGGTGCTGCCGGACGGGCTTCCCGCCATCTTCCTGCAGCCGGGCGACGATCCGCTGGGGGAAGTGCTGGGGCGCTACGCTCGCACCCATGCACCGTTCACCACCGCAGATGTCGCGCAGCACTGGGGCCTGGGCGTGGCGGTGGCCGATGCGGGACTGGAGGCGTTGTCGGCGCAGGGCAAGGTGTTGAGCGGCCACTTCGGCGTTGCGCAGCGCGATGCCGCAGTGGCCGGTGCGACCGGACCGGTGCCGCTGGCGCGGCGCGAATGGGTGGGCGACGGCGTGCTGCAGCGGTTGCGGGTGCGCTCGCTGCAGGCGGCGCGTGAAGCGACCCGCCCGGCACCGCGCGACGCCTATGTCGGCCTGCTGATGCAGCGCCAGGAGCTGGTGGCCGATGCCGCCGTCGCCCACCGCACCGGCGCCGTGCCTGCAGGTGGACCGCTGCAGGGCGCCGATGGCGTGCTGCGCGTGGTGGAACTGCTGGCCGGGGTTCCGTTGCCGGCCTCCGCATGGGAGAACCAGATCCTGCCAGCGCGCGTGGCCGACTACACGCCCGCGGTGCTGGACGGGTTGCTCGCCACCGGCAGCGTGGTGTGGGCGGGACACGGCAAGCTGGGCGACGACGACGGCATGGTGTCGCTGCACCTGCAGGCGCTCGCAGGTGAATCCCTGCCGCCGCCGCCGGCATTCGAGCCGTCGTCGTTGCAGGCGGCCATCCTGCAGGTGCTGGCCGACGGCGGCGCGTTCTTCGCGCGCCAGCTGTGGGCGGCGGTGCTGGCGCGCACGGAGGGCGCCGGCATCGACAGGCCGGATCCGGAGGCGCTGCACGATGCGCTGTGGGAGCTGGCCTGGGCCGGATGGGTCAGCACCGATCTGTGGACGCCGCTGCGGCATCTGTCGGGTGCGCGTCCGCCGCGTCCGCGCGTGATCCGCCCGGCGCGGCAGGACCGGTACGCGCGGGGCAGGGCGATGATGCACCCGCCCGGGCTCGACGACAGCCACGCGCTGCACGAGGTGACGTCCTCGGCCTCGCTGGCCGGTCGCTGGTCGCTGCTGCAGCGCCCGGCCACCAGCGACACCGTGCGCGCGGTGGCGCTCGCCGAAGGGCTGCTGGACCGCTACGGCATCGTCACCCGCGGTGCCGCCGTCGCCGAAGGCATCGCCGGCGGTTTCCCTGCGCTGGTGCAGGTGTACCGCGGCATGGAAGATGCCGGCCGCGTGCTGCGTGGGCGCTTCGTGGAGGGCATGGGCGGTGCGCAGTTCGCCGAGCGTGGCCTGGTCGATGCGCTGCGCGAGGTGGCGGACGCACAGCCGCAGGGCGGCATCGGCGCCACCCTGGGGCTGTCGGCGGTGGATCCTGCCAATCCGTTCGGCCCGGTGCTGCCCTGGCCGGCGCACCGTGCCGTGCTGCGGCCGGTACGTCGGCCAGGGGCGCTGGTGGTGATCGGTGGCGGCCACCTCAGGATGTACCTCGCCCAAGGAGGGCGGCAGTTGCTGACCTGGTTCGACGGCCACGGCGACGGCGCCGGAACAGAGGCGGCGCTGGCCGCTGCCGCGCAGGCGTTGGCGATCGCGCTGCGCCGTGGGCGGCGGCTGTCGTTCACGCTGGAACTGATCGATGACCAGCCGGTGCGGCGCGATGCGGTGAGCGAAGCGCTGCGGGCCGTGGGATTCACCCGTGCGCCGAAGGGGTTGGCGTGGGAAGGGTGAGAGCGGTCAGGCAGGGTCGATGAGGCCGAGGGCCCGGGCGGTGCGCAGGTTCCCGGGGGTGTCGATGTCCAGGGCCAGTCCGGGGGCGTCCAGCAGGAACAGCGACGACGGGGGCAGGGCGCGCAGGCGAGCGCGGAAGCCGCTGTCGGGGGTGCCTTGGGTGAGGTCGGTGAACCAGTGGCCTGGGATTACTGCGGGTACGCCGGGGGTGTTTGAGGCGTCTGGTAGGTCGAGTGACACGCATGGCGTGTCACTACCTGGCGTTGCGGTTGCGGCGCAGCCTGAGGAGGCGTTGGAGGCGCCTCTCAGCAGCGCGTGGAGGTGCGCGGCTTCGAGGGCCGGCTGATCGCAGGTGATGACCAGCACCTGCGCGAATTCCGCCACATACGGCGCGGCGGTGTCCAGGCTGCTGCGCATGCCGCGGCCGGGATCGGGATTGATTGCCAGGGTGCACGGCTGGCCGGCCAGCGCTTCGCGCAGGAGATCGGCGTCGGGGGGCAGCACGGCCACCACGGCGCCCGGCGTGGTGCTGCGCGCCAGCCGCACCATGCGGTGCAGCAGCGTTTCACCGTTGATGCGCAGGAGCTGCTTGGGCTGGCCCAGCCGCGAGCTGGCGCCGGCCGCCAGGACCACTACGGCGTGGCCGCGTGGCGCGCCCGCGGTTCCCGGTGCCGCGTGTCGCCACGCCTGCAGCTGGGCGGCGATGCTCAGCGCGATCGCATCCGGACCGCGTCCGCCCAGCGCCAGCCCGACCGGTGAGCGCAGGCGGGGCGAGAGCGCGGCGCAGGCGGTCGCCGGCAGCACCTTGAACAGGTCATCGCGGCGTCGGGCGGGCCCAAGCAGGCCGATGAAGGGGATGTCCGTGGCCGCCAGCTGCTCCAGTGCGTCCCGATCCAACTCGAAGTTGTGATGCATCACCAGCACCGCGTCGGGCGACGCGCCGGACCACACACCCTCACCGGGGCGCTGCGTGGGCGGCGGCGGCAGGGCATCGGGCAGCCGTGCCCGCCAGCGTTCGCGCGGCTCCACCAGCTGCACCCGCCACCCCAGCCCCTGCAGCAGTGGAAGCAGCGGCGTGGCCTCCGGGCCGGCGCCGAGCAGCAGCGCGCGGGGCGCCGGGCGCCACTGCAACCGCCACTGCATGGCACCGCTGTTCCATTCCACCGGCAGGCTGGGCAGGGTGGCCGACACTTCGGCGGCGCCGCAGCGCCAGCTCAGCCGGCCACCGGCGTGCAGCTGCAATGCCAGGGTGTTGTCGCCCTGCAACCAGGTCTCCAGCACGGCCTCGATGCCCGGCACTGCCGCCATCGGAATCAGCGCGACCCGCTGCCGACCACGACAGCCCACGGCATTGCCACCAAACATGGCCTCGTCGTCGCGGGTATCGATCTCCATCCAGTCCAGCGCGCCACGGTCGGCGGCGTCGAGCGCGCGCCGTTCGATCTCCGGCTCCAGGCAGCCGCCGCTGAGCCAGCCCACATGGACGGCGTCGTTGAACTGCACCAGCGTGCCGGCGCGCGTGTACGTGGAGCCTTCGGTCTCCAGCACTATCGCCAAGGCAGCGCGCCGGTTGGCGCGCACCGCATCGAGCGCAGCCTGCAGCACACGGCTCGGGTTGCCGTCTTCGGCATCCAGCGCAGTGGTGACGCGTCCGGCACTCATCCGATCGCGGGCAGCCCGGCCAGCAGCTTGTCCAGCGTGATCGGGTACTCCCGCACCCGGGTGCCGGTGGCGTTGTAGATGGCGTTGGCCATCGCCGCGCTGACCCCGCACAGGCCGAGCTCGCCGACGCCCTTGGCCTTCATCGGCGACGACACCGGGTCGGTTTCGTCCAGGAAGACGACTTCCTGGTGGGGAATGTCGGCGTGCACCGGTACCTCATAGCCGGCCAGGTCGTGGTTGACGAAGAAGCCCAGCCGCGTATCCACCGCCAGTTCCTCGGACAAGGCCGCGCCCACGCCCATGGTCATCGCGCCGATCACCTGGCTGCGCGCGGTTTTCGGGTTCAGGATGCGGCCGGCCGCGCATACCGCCAGCATGCGCCGGATCCGGCTTTCGCCGGTGGCCACGTCCACGCCCACTTCAACGAAATGCGCGGCGAAGGTGGACTGCTGGAACTTCTCCTCCAGCTCGGCGAACTCGATGCTGTCTTCCACCACCAGCTCGCCGTCGGCAGCGGCCTTGCCCAGGGCGAAACGCTTGCCGCCGGCGCTGACCTGCCCGTCGGCGAACGTCGCCGTGGCCGGGTCCAGTCCCAGTTTCGCCGCCACCGCCTCGCGCAGCTTGGTGCACGCCGCGAACACGCCGGCGGTGGAACTGTTGGCGCCCCATTGACCGCCGGAACCCGCCGAGGCCGGGAAACTGGAATCGCCCAGCTTCACCGTCACCTTCTCAATGGGCACGCCCAGCATCTCTGCGGCGGTCTGGCCGAGGATGGTGTAGCTGCCGGTGCCGATGTCGGTCATGTCGGTTTCCACCGTGACCTGGCCCGTTCCATCCAGGCGCACGCGCGCACCGGACTTCATCACCAGGTTGTTGCGGAAGCCGGCGGCCACGCCCATGCCCACCAGCCAGCGGCCATCGCGCTGCTGCCCGGGGCGGGCATTGCGCTTGTCCCATCCAAAGCGCTGCGCACCGTCGCGCAGGCACTGCACCAGCTGCCGCTGCGAGAAGGGGCGCTGCGGATTGGCCGGATCCACCTGGGTATCGTTGCGGATCCGGAACTCGACGGGATCCAGGCCCAGCTTCTCGGCCATTTCATCCATCGCGATTTCCAGCGCCATCAGCCCCGGGGTTTCGCCCGGCGCGCGCATCGCATTGCCTTCGGGCAGGTCCAGCTGCGCCAGGCGCAGGCCGGCCAGGCGGTTTGCGCCCGCATACATCAGCTTGGTCTGCTGGATGGCCTCTTCCGGCGAGCCGCCGGGCAGGTTGCCCGACCACGATTCGTGACCGATCGCGGTGAGCGTACCCTGCGCGGTGGCCCCCAGGCGGATGCGCTGCAGCGTGGCCGGGCGGTGGGTGGTGTTGTTGGCGATCTGCGGGCGCGACAGCGCGACCTTGACCGGGCGCTTGGCCGCGCGCGCACCCAATGCGGCCAGCAGCACGTCCGAACGCACGAACAGTTTGCCGCCGAAGCCGCCGCCGATGTACGGCGAAATCAAGCGCACGTTTTCCTTCGGCAGTCCCAGGGTCTTGGCCAGGTCGGTCTTGCCCCAGTCGATCATCTGGTTGGAGGTCCACACGGTGAGCTTGTCGCCCTCCCAGGCAGCGAGGGTGGCGTGCGGTTCCATCATCGCGTGCGACTGGTCGGGGGTGTGGTAGAGCGCGTCCAGGGTCACCGGTGCTTCACCGAAGGCTTTCTCGAAATCGCCCACGCGGGCGTCCGGGTCGGTCTTCTGGAAGTCGGTACCGGCCTTCTTGGCAGCGGCCAGGTCGTACGCGCCTTTCTGTGTGGTGTAGCGAATCTTGACCAGGCCGGCCGCGGCACGCGCCTGTTCGAACGTTTCGGCCACTACCAGCGCCAAGGCCTGGTGGTAATGCGAAATCTCCGGACCGCCCAGCAGTGCGGCGGTATTGCGTTGCGACTTCTGCAACGGTCCGGCGTTGTCGGCGGTGACGATGGCCAGCACCCCCGGGGAGCGGCGCGCGGCATCCAGGTCCATGCTGCTGACCCGGCCCTTGGCGATGCCGGCGGTGACCACGTAGCCGTAGGCCGGCGCGGACACCGCGTCGTGGCGTTCATAAGCATAGGGGGCATGGCCGGTGGTCTTGAGCGGACCGTCGATACGATTCAACGGCTGGCCGACCACCTTGAGCTGGTCGATCGGATTCCTGCCGGCAGGGGTGTCGAATTTCATGGCTTATCCCTTGGCCTCCAGCAGTACGGCGGCGAGCGTGCGTTCGGCCAGCTGCACCTTGAAGGCATTCTGTGACGAGGGCGTCGCGCCTTTCAGCAGCGAGGCCATGACGGCCGCCGCACCCTGCGGCAACAGCGCGTCGGCTTCCGGCGTGCGCCAGGGCTTGTAGGCCACGCCGCCCAGGGCGACCCGACCGCTACCGTCGCGCTGGACGACCGCGGCCACCGACACCAGCGCGAAGGCGTATGAGGCGCGGTCGCGCACCTTGCGGTAGATGTGGGTCCCGCCAAGCGGCGCAGGCAGCACCGCGGCGGCGATCAGTTCGCCCTTGTCGAGCACGGTTTCCACCTGCGGGGTGGTGCCGGGCGCGCGGTACAGGTCATTGAGCGGGATGCGCCGGCTGGAACCGTCCGGGCGGATGGTTTCCACCACCGCGTCCAGCGCCATCATCGCCACCGCCATGTCGCTGGGATGGGTGGCAATGCAGGCCGGGCTGGCACCCACCACCGCCAGCTGTCGGCTGATCCCGCCGATGGCCCCGCAGCCACTGCCCGGCAGGCGCTTGTTGCACGGTTGGGCAGTGTCGTAGAAATACGGGCAGCGGGTACGTTGCAGCAGGTTGCCCGCCGTGGTCGCCTTGTTGCGCAGCTGGCCGGAAGCGCCGGCAACCAGCGCGCGGGTCAGCAGCGCGTAATCGCGGCGCACGCGCGCGTCTGCCGCCAGGTCGGTGTTGCGCACCAGCGAGCCGATGCGCAGGCCGCCGTCCTCGGTGGCCTCGATGGTGTCCAGCGCCAACCCGTTCACGTCGATCAGGTGCGCCGGGGTTTCGATCTCCAGCTTCATCAGGTCCAGCAGGTTGGTGCCGCCGGCGATGAAGCGGGCGCCCTGGGTACGGGCGGCCGCGGCGGCCGCTTCGGCCGGGGAGGTGGCGCGTTCGTAACTGAAGGCCCTCATGCGCGCTTGCCTCCTACGTCTTCGATCGCCTCGACGATGTTGGAGTACGCACCGCAACGGCACAGGTTGCCGCTCATGCGCTCCCGGATCTCATCGGTGGACAGTGGGGTACGTGCCTGCAGATCGCCGGTGACGTGGCTGGGGATGTTGTCGCGCACCTCCTGCAGCACCGCCACCGCCGAGCAGATCTGGCCAGGCGTGCAGTAACCGCACTGGTAGCCGTCGTGCTTGACGAACGCGGCCTGCATCGGGTGCAGGTTGTCCGGGCTGCCGAGTCCCTCGATGGTGGTGATTTTCGCGCCCTGGTGCATCACGGCCAGGGTGAGGCAGGCGTTGATCCGGCGACCGTCGACCAGCACCGTGCACGCGCCGCACTGGCCATGGTCGCAGCCCTTCTTGGTGCCGGTCAGGTGCAGGTGCTCGCGCAGCGCATCGAGCAGGGTCACCCGGGTGTCCAACTGCAGGGTGCGTGGACGACCATTGACCTCGAAGGCGACCTCGGCGCTGACCGGCGCGCGGGCGCCGGCCGGGTTTCCCTGGGCCTCGGCAACGGCGGCGGGCAGGACCATGGTGGTGGCCGATCCGGCGCCGAGTTTCAGCACGTCGCGTCGCGACAGGGAAAGGTGCGGAGGGGTAGACATCGTTTGGCTCCTCGTTGGCTGCTGCCGCTTGGCTCACGGGGTGGGCACGGCAACGCCCCAGGCGTGCCGACACGGTCATCATCGGACAGGCGGGGTGGGCATATGGTGAAGCAGGACAGCACAGGCTGCGTTTTGATAAATTGCCCAGTGGCGCGCTGCGCGCCGGAGTTTTCATCTAGTACCAGGGACGGGGGGCGTCATGGCGGGGCAGGATTTCCATCAACTCAAGCGGGCCTGGCAGCAGCACTACCCGAACCAGGCATCGGGCGGGCACCTGGCGCTCCAGGGGTTCGATTTCCAGTTCACCCATGTGCTGCTCAAGACCGTACAAAACTGGATTTCGCTCGATGGCGTGCAGCGGACCATGCCCGGCGTGCTGGGTGAGTATCTGTCCGACATCGCCGAAACCACCGCTGGCGGTTCGGTGGTGGTCACTCAGGTCAAGCTCACCCAGAGCTACAGCGCGGTTTCGCATGCGCTGAAGGACCTGTATGGGGTTTACCTGGTGGCAGTGGCCAGCACGCCAGACCTGCTGGCTGGCCTGCAATTCCGCATCCTCTCGGCACGGGCCGACATTCCTGATGCAGACAAGTACATCAAACGCTGGGACCCGCAGGACGGCTCGACCCCTGCTACGATCGCCGACTTCCTGTCTCGTGTGAAGTTCGAGATAAGTGCCGATCCGTTCGATGAGCTGATTTCGCTGCTGGTAAACGCGCTGGGCGCGCCCACCCCGGTCACCCTGGTCCAGGGATGGCTTGGGCGGCTGATAGCGGCATCGGCGGAGTCAGGGGCCTACCGCCAGGTCGCGCATTCGATCTGGAACGACCTGACCAGCCTCGCAACCGACCGCGCCACGCGCGGCGGGTCGAGCCTGTACATGTGGACCGCTGCCGACCGCCAGCCTGTCGACACCGTGCCGGGCGGTGTGCTTACGGGACAACAGCCTACGGTGGCACATCTGCGTGAGGGGTACTTCGCACCCCGCACTGCGGTCAGCACCGGCATTGCGGCCGATGTCGCCGAATGGTCGGATCTGCATGAACAACCGCTGGATGGTTCGCTTCGGCTGCCTTTGTTCTGGATCAGTGGTCGTTCGGGCGCCGGCAAGAGCGTTGCGCTCATCCAGGTGCTGGCGGAACTGCATGGGACGGGTCAGTTCTCCATCGTATTTCCCCATTCGGTGTCGGAGCTTCCTTCTGCCATCCGCTGGTCCGCTCAGCTTCTGCGCGCCGGCAAACGGGTGATCATCGCGCTCGACGACCCTTATACGCCCGGCGCGCAGGGAGACGCCGACGCGCTGTGGCGCGACGCGCTGGCACAGCTTCACTCATTCCGCCAAAGTGGTGACGCAGACGCAATTCCGCTGGTGCTGTGCTGTGGGCCGACCGAGCAGGCCGAACGCCTTACGTCGGACTTGCCCGACGACGTTGACGTAAGAATGCGCCCGGTCGAGAACGATGGCGACGTCAATCTGGCGGAGCTGCGTGAGTGGTACCGGGGCAGGACCGGCTCAGCGCCGCCCGAGCTCGCGGCAGGCAACGTGCTGCTCGTGCAGCTGTTCTTTGAATGGCGGGTCAAGCAGACCTTGCCGGCGTTCGCGGCACGACTGCGCAAGCGCATTCTCGCCCAGGACGGTGGGGTGCGGATACTGGATGCGCTTTCCCGCATCCTTTCGTTGAACCGGATTTACGTAGGCGCCTGCACGCGCTCGATCCTTGAGGGTCTCTCCGCCGCGGATCGCGACTTCATCGATACGCTCAGGCGCGAAAATCACCTTGCGGAGTCGTCAGAGCTGGGGCGTCCAGGCCTGTGGTTGTCCCATCCGCATCTGGCCGAAGCCATCTACGTCAACTGGCATCCGGCCCGGGACCGCAACGTCCGTCGTGAGCATCTCATCGTTGCCATCAATGGCAGCCTTACCCACGGCGCCACTCCCATTGAGCGCACGGCGCCGCTGTGGGCCCTTTCCAGGGCAATCGGTGGGGCGCGCAAGCCCTCGATGGAGCTGGCCGAGCGAATCGACCCCGAATGCGTCGGCGCAGTACTTGAAACCGTATACGCATCCAGCGTGGGGAGCGTCCAGGGCATCGAGCTGTCTCTGCTGCCGGTGTGGGTGAAGGTAAAAAGCGTTGCGCCCCAGGTGCGGCTGCTTCCAGATCCCATCGAGGTGGCCCTTGCCGGGGCCGCGCGTGCGGGCGCGGACGAGCAGGGATTGCGCCTGGTGTGCCACAAGCTGCTGGAAGCGTTGCAGAGTGGCGCAGGCTGCCAGGCGCAGTCGATCTGCGATACGGTCATCGGCGTGCTCACCAGGCTTGCCGACTGGCACGAATGGGGCCCGGTGGCGTTGCACGCACTGGTAGCAATGGATGACCCGCGGCTGATCGACCTTGCAACGGCGTGGGCCGAGCAGCATCCGGGCAATCGACTTGCCAATTCGGTCACCATGAAGTGCCTTGAGCGGTTTCCGGGCAACGAGCGCGTACTGGCAGTGGCCCGGAATGCGGTCGAGGGCCGGGTCAGCAGCGTGTATGCGTCCAACATCGTGGGAAAACTGCTCGAGCTTCGCGGACCGGCACCGGCCTTCGCCATGGCGTGGGTCGAACAGAACCGCCTCAGCGCGGAGGTTCCGCGACTCCTTGCGCATCTTCTGCAACAGGACGAGCTGAGGTATACCGGATGGTGCCTTGAGTGGCTGGGGCGGTGGTCTCACGCGCGCGGTGCTAGCAGGGTATTGATGCCATTGCTCATCGCCAGTCCATCTCCTGATGTCGCAAGCTATTGCTGCGGCTGGGTAAGGCAACGGCACGCGCGGTCAGGATTCGTGATGCGCCGGTTGTTGGAAGTATTCCCAGCAGATGACGAAGTGCTTGCCTTGGGCGTCCAATGGATCTCTTGGGTAGCGTCCGACTCGGGCGAGTGGAACTACGTGCTCGAAAAGGTCCTTTCAGCGTTCCCCGGCGATCAAGAGCTTGCTTCGACGGCCACATCGTGGCTCACATCCACAGCGCTCGATCACGGCTCGTGGAGCTTCGTCTGGCAGGCGTTGTGGGAGTCAGGGCGTCGCAGCGATGGAATCTGCACGTTGGGCAGGGACTGGCTGCGCACGGTAACACCCTCGCAGAAGTCCTGGGGCTACGTGTGGGGGCGCCTGTGGGAGGGGGACGAAAACCGGGACGCGTTGCATAACATCGGTCGGTGGTGGCTGGAGTGTGTCCCGTTCGATCATGGTGCATGGGCGATGGTCTGGCAGGATCTCTGGCGTGATGCGCCCGGAGACGATGCACTGGTCAATCGGGCCATTCAGTGGCTGGAAGCGGTTGAAGGCAAGGGGCCAACGTGGTGTCCCATCGCCGCGCATGTGGTGATTGCGCGCACTGGCGATCAGGTGCTGCATGCAAAAGTGCTGGCATGGCTGAGTGAGTGCCCGTCATCCCAGTACGGCTGGCAGAGGCTGTGGACGGCCCTGAGCAGGCTGCCGGTGACCAACGATGAAGGCGTTCTGCACAGCCTCCATGAGGTAATGGCGCGTCTGCTTACACGGGTCGATGTCGACGAGAAGGTGTGGATAGCCAGCTGGCAAGACCTCTGGAAGGTCGTGCCCGACAATACAGCGTTGTACACCGCCGGGTTGTCGTGGCTCGACGCCACCGACAGCAGTCATGATTCCTGGGTTCGCGTGTTCTCCCGCATCTGGGACGTGGAGGCGAGTCGCGCCATGGCCGCGTCCTGCGGCTGCCGGGGATTGTCGGCGCTGCCGTTGGAGCACGCGTCCTGGCCCTTCATCTGGCTCAAGCTGTGGAGCAGCGGGGTATGCGATCGCGGGCTATTGTTTCGCGACTGCATCACATGGTTGGAACAGCATGACTTACGCACCAAGTCGTGGGCATCGGTCTGGACCGCTGCAAACATGCACGAGCAGACCAACCACCGTGTCCTGGAGGCCGGCCTGAGTGCGGTTTCCGGCGCTACGCTCAGGGATGGAAAGTGGCTGCGGATCTTCAATGTGCTCAGCGAGAGCGACGGGTTCGCGGTGCGGCTGACCGGGGTTGCCCGAGAGTGGCTCCGGCAGACGCCGGTCACGGACGAGTCATGGAGCAACGTATGGCTGGGCCAGCGGCGCGTGATGGGGCATGACGCCGAGCTGTTCGAGCTGGGCCTCGGCTGGTTCAGACACCCTGGCAGCCCGGCCTTCAATCGGTATGAGGTCTTTAACTCGCTGCTCAGAGAGTGTCCCAGTGATGCCGGATTGACGGCGGCAGGCAGGACATGGCTTGAGACCATCACGCCTCAGGATCCGGCGTGGCCGAAGATATGGAATAGTCTGTGGAATCTCGAGTCCAACGACGACTCGCTGCTCGTCATCGCGCATGCATGGCTGGGGAAACTGCCGCAGAGCTCGCGAGAATGGATGCGGCTGTGGTATTGCGTAGCCGAGTTCAGGCATCCATCGCTGGGCGGCGCGACCTTCGGCGAACACTGGCTGTCGAGGTATGATGCAAATGCCAGGCTCTGGCCCAGGATGTGGACCTACCTGTGGGAACGGGAGCCTGCCCGGCAGGCGTTGTACGAAGTCGGCATGGGGTGGCTGGCCGCAGTGGCCGCCGACAATCCAAGCTGGTCCGAAGTGTGGTACCCGCTGCTGCAGGAGCGCGGCAACAGCCCGGAACTACGCATGGCCGCTGAGCGGTGGCTGGGATACGCGCCAAAGCATCACAAGGCGAGGGTCTTCGTCGCCGCCAAGCTTTCGAAACTCAATAAGGCAAGCCGTAGCAACGATCCGCAGCGTGCAGTAGCGAGAGCGGTGACTGCGTGATCCGCCCGCTCAGCGCATGACCCGGTCCGGGGTGATCGGGGAACTGCGGATGCGCTTGCCGGTGGCGTGGTAGATCGCGTTGCTGATTGCCGCGGACACCCCCACCAGCCCGATCTCGCCCACCCCCTTCGCACCCAGGCTGCTCACTACGCGGTCGTCCTCATCGGCAAATAGCACCTCGATGTCGTGGATATCGGCGTTCACGGACACGTGGTACTGGGCCAGGTCGTGGTTCATGAACCGGCCGAAGCGGTGATCCGACTCGGTCTGCTCATGCAGCGCCTCGCCGATACCCCAGATCACGCCGCCGATGATCTGGCTGCGTGCGGTGGTGGGATTGAGGATGCGCCCGGCGGCGATCGCGCTGACCACCCGCATCACCCGCACCGTGCCCAGTTCCTCGTCCACCCGGACCTCCACGAACACCGCGCTGTGGGTAGCGCGGACGAACCTGCGCTGCTCCAGGATGTTGGGCAGCAGCAGGTATTTCGCGTCGATGCTGGACCGCCCTGCGCGGTCGAGCAGGTCGGTCAGCGGGATGGCTGTGCCAGGGTCGGCGCCCAGCGCCATGCGTCCCTCGGCGAAGACCACGTCCTCCAGCCGCGCGCGTGCGAATTCGGCGCGGCCCTGTTTGCGGGCCAGCGCAAGCAGCTGCTTCTTCAACTTCCCGCAGGCCCCCTCGACCGCCGAGCCGACGGTGGCGACGTGGGACGAGCCGCCTTCGATCGGCGCGACGGGCAGGGTGGAATCCCCCATCTGGAAGCTCACCTGCTCGAGCGGCAGACCCAGCGCCTCGGCGGCGATCATGCTCATCACCGTATAGGTGCCGGTGCCGATATCGCTGGCGGCGCTGCTCACCACCAGCCGTCCATCGGCGTGCAGTCCGGCGTGGGCGCGCGCGAACATCTGCATCGCATCCCACTGGCCGGTGGCCATGCCCCAGCCGACCCATTCGTCGCCCTCGCGACGTGCGCGCGGCAACGGGGCGCGCTGGCTCCAGCCGAAGCGTTCGGCGCCCAGCTGGTAGCACTCGCGCAGTGCCTTGGTGGAAAACGGCTTGCCGTCGGCCGGGTTGGTCTCGGCGTAGTTCTTCAGGCGCAGCGCCAACGGGTCCATGCCGATCTTCGCGGCCAGCTCGTCCATCGCCACTTCCAGCGCGTGCATGCCGTGGGCGGCACCGGGCGCGCGCATGTCCATCGGGCTGTACTGGTCCAGGTCGACCAGCTTGTAGCCCAGGTGCACGTTGTCGCAGGTATACAGCTGGCCGCTCCAGTTGACCACGACTTCGACGTAATCCTCGATACGGGAGGTCTCGGCGATGGCGTCGTGCGAAATCGAGCGGAGGGTACCGTCGGCCTCGGCCGCCAGCTTCACCCGCTGCACGGTTTCCGGCCGGTGGCCGAAGGTGAACATCTGCTGGCGGGTCAGCACCACTCTGACCGAACGTTCCAGCGCGAGCGACCCCATGACCGCCAGCGCCAGCTGGTATTGCGGCCGCAGGCCCGACCCGAACGCGCCGCCCACATAGGGGTTGCGCACGGTGACCTTCTTCTTGGGCAGGCCGAACACCTGCGACACGTACCAGCGGCTGTTCTGCGAGCCCTGGGTCTTGTCGTAGATGGTGAGGTGGCCATCGTCGCCGCGGATGACGGTACTGGCGAACAGCTCCATCGGGTTGTGGTGTTCTACCGCGTGGTGGAAATCGGCGGTCACCTGATGGGGTGCAGCCGCAAAGGCGGCCTGGGGGTCGCCCTTGTCCTTTGGCGGTGCCGAGAAGCCCGCTTTCATCTTGCGCGGCTCGTACGCGCGGCCCATCGCGGCGAGGAGGTTGGTGTCATGCTCCTCCACGGCATAGAGGACCTCCACCCGCTCGGCGGCTTCGCGTGCGGCCTCGAAGGTCTCCGCCAGCACCAGCGCCACCGGCTGGCCGCTGTACAGCACCTGTTCGTCATGCAGCGGCCGGAACGGCCTGCCAGCGGGCGCGGTCATGTCCTTGTAGAACAGCCCATTGCCGCGCATGTGCGGTCGGTTGAGGTGGGTGATGATCCCCAGCACGCCCGGTACCGCTTCAGCGGACTGCAGGTTGAAGCCGGTGATGCGGCCCTTGGCGATTGTGCTGCTCACCGCCACGCCGTAAACCAGGTCCTCCGCTGGGAACCATTCGGCCGCATAGCGCGCCTGGCCGGTGACCTTGGCGCGCCCATCGATGCGGGGCGTGCCGGTGCCGGTCGGCACGTGGCCGGTGCCGGGGACGGCGACCGGCGGCTGCAGGGGCAGGTTCATGCGGCATCTCCGGTGGGGAGCAGGGGCACGCCCTGGTTGGTGACCGTGCCGTTCGCGGCGGTGGTGAGCGCGCGGATGATGGCGCGGTGGGCAAGCGGGATCTTGAACGCGTTCTGGCCCTGCGAGACGGCGCCGTCCAGCAGCCGGTCGGCAGCGGCAGCGAACGCCTCGGTGCCTGGCCGCTGGCCGACCAGAAGGGCTTCTGCCGCCGGGTCGCGCCACGGCTTGTGCGCAACGCTGCCCAGCGCCAGGCGGGCGCCGCGGATGCTGCCGTCGTCGGCAATATCCAGTGCCGCCGCCACGGACACCAGAGCGAAGGCGTAGGACAACCGTTCTCGCACCTTCAGGTAGGCGCTGTGCGCCGCATACTCCGGCGCCGGCGGCAGTTCGATGCGCAGGATCAGTTCGTCCGGCTGCAGCGTGCTGTCGATATGCGGGGCATCCCCCGGCAGGCGGTGGAATTCGGCGAACGGAATGGTCCGTTCGCCGCGCACGCTGGCTACGTGCACCGTGGCCTCCAGCGCCGCGAGCGCCACGCACATGTCCGACGGGTGGGTGGCAATGCAGTGTTCGCTGGCGCCCAGAATGGCGTGATGGCGGGTCAGCCCACCCACGGCCGAGCAGCCGGTGCCGGGTTCGCGCTTGTTGCACGGCGTGGCCCGGTCATAGAAGTACGTGCAGCGCGTGCGTTGCAGCAGGTTGCCGCCATTGCTCGCCATGTTGCGCAGCTGCGGCGAGGCTGCCGCGAGCATCGCGGCCGACAGCAGGGGATAGTTGCCTTCCACCAGCGGATGCCAGGCGGTATCGGCATTGCGCGCGGTGGCACCCAGGCGCAGCCCGCCGTCCTCGCGTTGTTCGATGGCATCCAGCGGCAGCCGGTTGACGTCCACCAGGGTCGCGGGGGTCATCAGCTGCAGCTTCATCAGGTCGAGCAGGTTGGTGCCGCCGGCGATGCAGCGGATGGTGGTGTTGGCACCCTGGGAATCGGCAAGCGCATGCAGCGCCTGCTGCACCGATCCGGCGCGTTGGTAGGTCGGGGGAATCATGCCGGCACCGTCCCGGGTACCCAGTCTTTCGGGGTCGGGCTGGCGCCCGCATCGTCGCCGTCCAGCACCGACATCACCGCATCGGTGATCTGCGGATAGGCGCCGCAGCGGCAGATGTTGCCACTCATCAGCTCGCGCACCTGGTCGCGGCTGCAGGCCTTGCCTTCGTTGATCAGGCCCTGCGCCGAGCAGATCTGCCCGGGAGTGCAATACCCGCACTGCAGGGCATCGCAGGCCACGAACGCCGCCTGCAGCGGGTGCAGTACGTCGCCGTCGGCAAAGCCTTCGATGGTCTGCACCTCGGCCCCGTCCTGCATCACCGCCAGGGTGAGGCAGCTGTTGATGCGCCGCCCATCCACCAGCACGGTGCAGGCGCCGCATTGGCCGTGGTCGCAGCCCTTCTTGGTGCCGGTCAGCTGAAGCCGTTCACGTAGGAGGTCGAGCAGGCTGACCGTGGATTCGAGCTGCAGGGTGTGCAGCGCACCGTTGACGGTGAGCGTCACGGGATACAGCTCGCGCGGACGCGGGGCGGGGCGGTCGTACTCGCTCATGGCAGTTCCGGCTGGGGCGATCTGCCCTACGGTGTGCCAAGTGGTGTCTAGTCAGAGTGCATGGGTGATGCACGCCGCGTTCATCCTCCCCCGCGCACCACCCGTTTCCGATACTCGCGCACGTTGTCGCCGCGTATGCGCGTCTCCTGGGTGCCGTTGTTGGTGCCTACCTGCTGGTCCGAGCCGGTCACCGGCCTGGCCTCCACCGTGGTCTCGCGCTCGAACGCGTGCGATTTGTCGGTGTTGCGGTAGTACCGGTACAAGCCCCAGTACAGGGCTGTCGCGCTGGCAGGGCCAGCCAACAGCAACCAGAGTCCACTATCGTCGCTCATGAGGCAGCTACCAGGAACCAGAGGGTGATGGCTTCAACGACCGTGCCGGTGGTGAGCGCGGCCAGCAGCAGCTTCCACTGCTGCACCGGCACGCTGCCCATGGTTTCACCGGTGCGTCCGTTGACCGCGATGTAGTGCAGCATGCCGCCGTTCCTGCCAGGCTGGTGGTACGAATACAGCCACACCGGCAGGTACATCGACACCCAGCGCGAACCGCGCACGTCCACCTGCTCGGATTCCCAGCGCACGCCGCGGTCATAGCGGCGCACCGAGCCCTCGACCTCGGAACGGGCGATGGACAGCAGCTGGTCTTCCAGCCGTGGTTTCATCTTTTCCACGTCCAGGGTGCGCTTCTCGGAGGTAAAGCCCAGCAGGTACGAGGCATTCCACTTCAACGCGTTCTTGGTGTCGAACGGCAGGATCGCGTTGATGATGTTGTTGGTGTTGACCTTGGTATCCAGGTTGCCGCGCTCGGCCGAGGATTCCAGCGGCAGGTCGTCCACGGTGAAAGCCACCTGGCGGTCCACCTGGTACACGTCCGCGTCGTAATACGTT
This sequence comes from Stenotrophomonas sp. NPDC077420, assembly GCF_044543385.1. Classification (NCBI taxonomy): domain Bacteria; kingdom Pseudomonadati; phylum Pseudomonadota; class Gammaproteobacteria; order Lysobacterales; family Lysobacteraceae; genus Stenotrophomonas; species Stenotrophomonas sp. NPDC077420. The sequence continues at coordinate 88,641 of NZ_JBITVZ010000004.1, read as the reverse complement.
TTCTTCTTGTCGCCTTCGCCGCGGGTGTACTGCCGGGTCTTGATCTCACCCTTGCCGGTCACGCGGGCGCTGACATTGCTGTCCACGATCATGTACGGCATGTACACGCCGACCACGTTTTCCGGGGTGAACTGCTCCTTGAACGCCTTCAGCGCGAACAGGCGGCGTTTGTCCACGAACTGGCGGATGCGCGACACCGCATCGTCCTTGCTGATCCGGAACGGCAGCACCGCGTCGGGCACGGCGCCGTTGGCCACCTGCTCGTTGACCCCGAACACATGCCGGCACCAATGGCAGCGCGCGGTCATGGTGGTTTCGGTGTTGATGGTCACCTCGGCGCCGCAGCCGGTGCATTTGAAGCTCATCAGGCTGGCGGTGCCGGCCTGGATGTCGCGGGCACCGGAGGCGATGATGGTGCCACGCAGCTGGTCCAGGCCCTCGCCCAACCCGTATTCCTGTTCCACCAGGCTGCCGTGCCATTCATTGCGGCAGAACTGGCACACCAGCACGTCGGTGCCGAGCTTGAGCCGCACGTCGGTGGAGCCGCACTTCGGGCAGCGGTTGAGGCCGTTCTTCAGCTCCTCGGCCCGGGTATCGAGGGCGACCGGATCGGGCGCCTCGATCTCGGCGCGGATCGGGTCGGGCAGGGTGGCCGGGTCCAGCGGGAAACTGCCGGGCAGGGGCGGTACATCGCGTGGCGAGCCGGGGCCGGTGCCGGCCTGGTGCAACGGTGGCGGGCCCCCGGGCAGTGGGGGCGGCGTTTTCGGATCGGACATGGTGATCGTGCGCCCGCCTTACAGACCCAGTGCCTTGGCCTTGAGCGCGTCGTAGTCGTCCTGGGTGATCAGGCCGAGGTCCAGCATCTCCTTGGCCTTCTTCAGCTTGGCCACCGGGTCATCGGCCGCCGGCGCTGCCGGGGCCACCGGCTGCTGCATCGCACCGGCCCCGAACATGCCGGTCGCCATGCCGACGCCGACCAGCCCGGCCGCGCCGCCGTTCTCACCGGCCGACTGGATGCCCTGGGCCACGCTGGCCTGCAGGTTGGAATTGCCACGGCCGCCGGTCAGGGCGTCGGCGCGCTGCACGGTCTTGAGCAGTTCGCGGGTGTTGGCGTCGTATTCAATGGAGACGATGGCGGTCTTGACGATGGCCAGGCCACGGTCGGACTTCCACTGGTAACCCTGTTCCACCGCGGCCGACAGGCTCTGGGCGAAGCCCAGCGAATCCTGCTGCAGCTTGGTGATGCGGTTGCCCTTGCCCGGATCGTTGGTATACAGGTTGAAGGCCGGGGCCAGCGAGCTCACCACTTCATTGAACAGCTGGTTGGCCGCCGCGTTGTCCATATCGGTGAAGTCGAACACCTTGCCCGGCTGCAGGTAGGCGGCCGGGACGAAGTTCTTCACGAACAGGATGGGGTCGACGATCTTCAGCGTGTACGAGCCGCGCGTGACCGCGCCAACCTGCGTATTGAGGAAGCCGTCGTCCCAGTAGATCTCGGACTGGGTGCCGAAGCGGTTGTCTGGCAGTTCCTTGAGCGAGACGAAGAACGCCGCCTGCTGGCCGCCCGGCTGGCCGCCGAACTTGAAGCGCTCCCAGCTCTGCTTGATCAAGGGAGTGACGATGCCGTCGCCGGCAAAGATCGACTGCGAATTCAGGTCGTCCGAGCGCCACTCATAGCCGCCCGGTTCCGCCACGAACCCGGTGATCGCGCCGTCCTGGAACAGCAGCAGGCCGTAGCCTTCGGGCACCACGATCTTCGAGCCGTTGGTGATGATGTTGGACGAGCCGCTGGTGTTGGAGCCGCGCCCCGCATTGGTGCCCTGGGGCACCGCCGCGAACAGCGCCGCCGTCGCCGGCAAGCCTGCCGGAACCGTATGGAAGTCCTTCCACTGGTCGGCCAGCACGCCGCCAACTGCACCCTTCACCGCCTGAATGAGACCCATGGCCCGCTCCCTGAGATCCAAGGACGGGCGGGGTGCCCGTCGCGATGCAGCGACTATAGCAGCGAGGTCGCACGCCGGGATGGGCGTTTCCGGCAGCGGGGCATTACGGCAGGTCGCACTGCATTTTGCCGTCCACGTAATAGGGCTTGGGCACGTTCGGATTGTCGCTGGTCTTCTCGAACACCACTTCGAACGAGTCCACCTTCGGCGTGCCGTTGCGGCCGGTGCAGGCGTCCTGCAGCTTCTTCTTGACTGCGGCGATGCCCGCGTCACGATTGGCACCGTCGGCGCTGTTGGTCAGGTTGGCGACCTCGGCGAAGGCGAGGGAACTGATGCCCAGCAGGCATCCGGCGAGCATGGCGGCGTGCAGTTTCTTCATTGCGGTTCCTGTGTAGCGTTCAGTGGGGTCCTTGACGTCCAGCGGCATGCCGTCGACGTCAGGCCAGCATAGGCAAGCCGGGTTAAGGCACCGTCTTGACGTCGTCTTGGCATCGTCCGAGGATACTTCCAGGCGTGTCCAGCTGGAGACCGGTCATGAGCGGCGCATCCCAGAAAACCTCCTCGTCCCCGCACGTGCTGCGGATTGAAACGCTGTCGTTGGATCCCGGCGAACTGGCCGTCGTTATTGAACTGGAACAGGCGCCTTCCCGTAGCTGGGTGACGGCCCTGAAACGCGAGCTCGGCCAGAGCGACGGACTTGAAGAGGCCACGGCGAACTGCGACGGGCGTTTCGTGTACATCGTGGGGCTGGAGCCCAGCCTGCGCGGCGCGCTGCAGCGGGTAAGCCGGGTCCTGCAGGCGGTGCAGGGGGGTGGGGCGCCGCCGGCGACCCGTCCGGTCGGCGGCTACGCGTTGCACGCCTGAGCCCACCCGGTGTCGCTAGCCGCTGCCCGGGCGCTCCCGGCGGCGGCGCTCGTACAGTTTCATGTCGGCGCGGTTGATGGTGTCGGCCACGGTCTCGCCAGAGCGGTTGATCGCGCAGCCACCGGAGAACCGCACCGGTGCCAGGTGTGCCCGCTGCTGATACGCGGTTTCCAACGCCTGCAGCCTGCCCAGCGTGGCGCCCGGGACGAACACCAGGAACTCATCGCCGCCCAGGCGGACCACCACCTCGTCCTGCTCCAGCGGCGCGGACAGGAAGGCCACGAACTCGACCAGCACCGCGTCGCCATGCGCGTGGCCCTGGGTGTCGTTGATCTCCTTGAAGTGGTCCAGGTCGAAGACCAGACAGCCCCACACGTCGAGCTGCTTTCCGGCAAGTTCGGCCAGGTAACGGCGATTGAACGACCGGGTGAGCGGGTCGCGGATGGCCATTTCCAGCAGTTGCCGCTCCTGCAGGTGCTGGGTGGTGATGTCCTGGGCGTGGCCGAGGACGTAGGGCGGGTCGGCCTCCGTATCCAGCACGTTGTGATAGGCCCAGTATCGGCGTGAGCCGTCTTCGGCGACCAGCTCCATCAGGCCCGAATCGCTCTGGTTCTCGACGATGCGCTCCAGGTAGTACTGCAGGTGCTCCAGCCGCTCCAGCGGCATGATCTCGCCCAGGGTGCGGCCGACCAGCTCGGCCTCGGGACGCCCCAGCGACAGCGATGCGGCGGGGTTGACCGAGGTGATGGTGCCGTCGAGGGTGTGCGTGCAGATCAGCCCCAGGCTGTGCTGGAACAGGCGACGGTAACGGGCTTCGCTGTGGGCCAGCGCGTCGGTGGCGGTGCGCTGTTCGGTGACGTCCTGGATCGCGCCCACCAGCCGGGTGCCGTTGGCGTCCTCCACGCGCTGGCCGACGATGTGCACCCAGCTGCGCTCGCCACTGGCCCTGACCGCGCGCACGGTCAGGTCGATCGGGGTGCCGTCGGCGGCGCATGCGGCAATCGCGTGCTGGAGCTGCTCGCGGCTGTCGTCTGGATAGAAGGCGAAGGCTGCGGCAAGGCTGGGGTCGAAGTCTTCGGCCACGCCGTGGATGAGGCGCGTTTCGCGGGTCCAGTCCAGGGTGTTGCTGTCCAGTGCCAGCTCCCAGCCGCCCACCTTGGCCAAGGTGTTGGTGCGCTCCAGGAAGGCCTGGCTGCGCTGCAGTTGGCGGTGCAGGCGGTTGCTCTCGGCGATGCGGTTGAGCAGGCTGGCGCGTTGTTCCATCCCGATCGCCGCTACCCGCGCCAGCCACGCCAGCGCCTCGCGCTGGGCGGCGGTGGCCTGGCCGGGTTCGGGGTTGAGCAGGCACAGTGTGCCGATGCGGCTGCCGCCTTCCAGCCGGATCGGTGCGCCCAGGTAGTGGCGGACGTAAGGCGGGCCCTGCACGATGGGGTTGTCGGCAAAACGCGGATCTTCGCGGGCGTCCTGCACCTCCAGCACCATGTCGGACTGGATGGCCCAGGTGCAGAAGGAAATGTCGCGGGCGGTTTCCGACGCCGCCTCCAGGCCGATGTGCGCCTTGAACCATTGGCGCTCGCCATCGATGAGCGAAATCATGGCCACCGGCATGCCGGTCATGGCGTAAGCGGCGTGGGTCAGGGCATCGAAGAACGGCTCGGGATCCGAATCCAGGATCCGCAGGGAATCCAGTGCTGCCTGGCGTGCGCTCTCGGTCATCCGGTGCCTCCACAGCGTGGTGCGACACGACCCTCCGTCGTGCCTGCAGCCATCCTAGGCAGCGGGCATGCAGCAGTTGGTGAAAGCAGGTGATGCGCGACATTAACGTAATGTTATAGTGTCACATTACCAGCCACTCACTGACATGAAGAATCACGCCCTTGTTGCCGCCGTCGCTGCCGTCCTGCTTGCCCCCGAGTCCCGCGCCCAGTCGTCCGATTCCGCCCTCACCCTGGGCAAGGTCGATGTACACCAGCACACGGAGGGTCAGCTCACCGCCCACCAGGTGCTGACTTCGGTGGACGTGCTTGGCGCCGACCAGATCGAGGACAAGAACGTGTCGCACAGCTGGGAGCTGCTCGGGCAGATGCCCGGCATCCAGCTGACCGAGACCCGGCAGGGTGCGGAGTCCGGCAAGGTGAGCTTCCGGGCGTTCAACGGCGAGGGGTACCTCAACGCCATCAAGACCCTGATCGATGGCATTCCGAGCAACGTCAACAGCGGCAACCAGCGCTTCATCGACATGCTGTTTCCGTTGGAAATCAGCTACATCGAAGTGGTGCGCGGCACCAACGACCCGCGCTACGGCCTGCACAACATCGGCGGCAACGTGAACTTCGGCACCCGCCAGGGCGGCAACTACACCGATGCGCGGCTGGGCCATGGCAGCTACACCACCCGGGACGCGCAGCTGGCCATCGGCCGCGAACGCAACGGCGTTGCCCAGAACTATTTCGTCGGCACGCAGGCCTCGGACGGCTACCGCGACCATGACACCTCGCGGAAATACGCGCTGGGTGGCAAATGGTTCTACGGCAGCCTGGATGATGGCATGCGCATCGGCCTCACCGCGCGCGCCTACCACCACGAGGCCGACGAACCGGGCTTCATGACCGCTGACGAACTGCGTACCGACCGCCGTGGCTCGCAGCTGCGCAACGCCAACGACGGCGACGACCGCGACATGCGCCAGATCGGCGTGCACATGGACCTGAAGCTGGCCGACAGCCTCCATCTTGGCAGCAAGCTCTACTACAACCGCTACGAAGACGACCGCCGGGTGACCTTCAGCGACCTGCCCATAGGCAATGCCCCTCGCCAGCGCCGGGTGTGGGATGAGAAACAGACCGGCATGCTGGCCACGCTCACCTGGCAACCCACCCGCACGGTGACGATGGAGGGTGGCCTCAACGTGGAACGGCAGGACAACGGTTACCGGCGCGAGCGGTTCGCCTATGCCGAGCCGACCGATTTCTCGGCGCCGCCGGCACGCGTGCAGAACGACGACCGCCACACCTTCGACAACTGGGGTGCCTATGTGCAGGCGATCTACCAACCTGTCGAGGCACTGAAGATTGTGCCGGCGTATCGGGTGGACCGCTTCGACGGCCACACCCGCCTGCCCGGTGGCGTCACCGGTGAGCTTCAACGCTACGGCACCATTGGGCAGCCCAAGCTCAGCGTCGTGTACGCCTTCACCGAAAGCACCAATCTGTATGCCAACTGGGGCCGCACGTTCCAGGTACTGACCGGCTCGACCGCGCCGGCGTACCTTACGCCGGGGCAGGGGCCGATGCGCCCGTCCACCAACACCGGGATGGAGCTGGGCATGAAATTCAGTCCATTCGCCGGCGGGCAGGCGCGCATCGCGGTGTGGCAGCAGGACGCGGCCAACGAGATCTCCAACATGCCGGCGACGGGAACCACCGTCACCCTGGGCAGGACGCGGCGGCGCGGCGTGGATGCGCAGGTCAGCGCGCAGTTGGGCGACAAGTGGACGGTGTGGGCCTCGCACGCCTATCAGGAGGCGAAGATCGAGCGTGACTTCCGTGACCCCAGCCTGTCGCTGGAAGGACGCGAGGTGGCCGCTACGCCGCGCCATATCAGCAACATCGGGCTGGACTACCAGGCCACCGAGGCCCTGCAGCTGGGGCTGCAGGGCAGGGCCCAGGGCGACTACTACCTCGAAGAGCGCAACGAGGCTGGCAAGTTCGGGGGCTTCGCGGTGCTGGACCTCAGCGCCCGCTACCAGTTCACCCCGCGCTGGAGCGTGGACGTACAGGTGAAGAACGTTACCGACCGCCAGTACGGATACGCGTGGTACGACAGTTTCTTCTGGGAACAGCCGCAGCCGATGTTCTCACCGGCTGCGGGGCGTGGGTTCTACCTCGGTCTGAACATGAAGCTTTGATTGCGTGAAGTAGTCTGGGTCGCGCGCCCCCGCCATCATCAGAACCGCGCGGTGGCCCCCACGAAGAACGTGCGCGCACCACCGTCGTAATTGTTGCCTTCATCGATGGTCGACACGTCGCCGGCGTTCAACACGCCGGCGCGCAGGGTCAGGTTCTCGTTGACGTCGAACCCGGTCACCAGGTCCCACGTCGTGTAGGCCTTGGCGAAGGTCGCGCTGGTGCTGGACACCAGCTGCTCGCCGATGTGCTGCGCGCTCAGGTTGAGCGACCAGGCATCGGTCACCTGCCAGTCCAGCGAGGTGTTGGCGGTGAGCTTCGGCACTACCAGCAGGTTTGCCCCGGTGGTGCGGTTCTTCGATTCCAGCATGCGCGTGGCGTTGGTGGTCCAGCGCAGGCGCGCGTGCAGGGGCACGGTCACGCTGGCCTCCACGCCGCGGGTGCGCGCCTCCTGGATGTTCTGCGCCACCGTCCACCAGAACCCGTTGACGAAGCTGCTGTCGTAGCCGGGCAGGTCGCGCAGCGGCACCTGTTCGATCTTGTCGTCGAAATCGGTCAGGAAGTACGTGGCCGAGGCCGACCAGCCACCGCGATCGAAGCCGACGCCCAGCTCGTAGTTGGTGCTGGTTTCCGGCTCGAGGTTCGGGTTGCCGGCCATGTAGCAGCCGGTGGTCCCATCGGCACTCACCAGGCGGTTGGTCCAGCCTTCCACGGTGAGGCTGCGGCAACCGTTGCCGCCCGACTGCGTGGCCGCACCGGCGCTGCCCTGCTTGAGGTTCGGCGCCCGGAAGCCCTGCGACACGCCGCCACGCACGGTCCAGTCGTCCGACGGGTGCCACACGCCGTAGATGCGCGGGCTAAGGTTGTCGTCGTAGTTCTCGGTGTTGTCCCAGCGCAGCCCCAAGGTGAGGGTGAAGCGCTCATGCAGGGTGATGTGGTCTTCGGCGAACAGGGCCCACGAGTCGGCCTCGTTGGTCGGGCTGATACGACCGCTGCCGCTCCAGGTCACCGGCACGGTACCGATGGTGTCGGTGTTCTGCAGCTCCTCGCGCTTCCACTGGCCACCCACGTTCAAGCGGTGCTCGAAGCCGAGGTGGAAGCCGGTGGCGAAGGCGGTATCGAACACGGTCTCCTTGGCGTGGTTGCCGACCTGGCTGCCCTTGTCCTCGTAATCGTTCTGGGTGACGGTGGACTTGGAGGTGCTGGCATCGCCGTAGCGGCCGTCGTGGGTGACCACGTAGCCGGTGTGCACCAGCTTTGACAGGCCCCATGCGCCGACATCGCCGCCACCGCGGTTGCGCTGCGTGCCATGGGTGGCCTCGAAGCCCAACGTGTGGTCGCCGTTGATGGCCCAGTTGAGCAGCGCGTTGGCATTCTCGGCCTTGGTACCCGGGGTCTGGCCGCGGCCACGGTCGGATTCGCGATCGGTGACGTTGGCACCGACGCGCAGGCCCAGGCTGTCGGTGAGCGGGCCGCTGAACAGCCCGCCCATCTGGGTGGTGTTGCCGCGCGTGGACGAGTCCGGCTTGCTGTAGTTGTAGGTCACCGAGCCGCCCCATTCGGGCGCGATCTTGCGGGTGATGATGTTGATCACGCCGCCCATGGCGTCGGAGCCGTACAGGGACGACATCGGCCCGCGCACCACTTCAATACGTTCGATCATGTCCGGCGACAGCCAGTTCAGATCCTGCGGGCCGAGGTCGTCGCGGTAGTTCACGCCGGACGAATTGCCCTGGCGGCGGCCATCGATGAGGATCAGCGTGTACTGCTCCGGCAACCCGCGCAGGCGGATCTTCGACTGTGCGCCGGAGAGGGCATAACCCCCGGTCACGCCCGGCACGGTGCTCAGCAGCTGGCCAATGCTGGAGACCGGCTTGCGCTCGATCTCCTGGCGGGTGATCACGCTGATGCTGGCCGGCGCGTCCTTGATCCACTGCTGGGCGCCGGTGGCGGTGACTACTACGGTGTCGAAGTCCTTGGCGTCGGCCGCGGCGTCGCCGCTGGCGCGGGCCTGTGGGGACAGGGCCAAGGCGATGGCCGCAGTCAGTGCGGCCAGGGAACGGGCAAGCGTGGGGGGTGCAACGCGCATCGAGCAAACTCCTGGAAAAGAGGGTCCGCTGGCGATGGCTGGGACGTCCGTGTGGTGATTCTGAAATCGTTCACAATGCTATCACGAATCATTCGCATGTGACACATTCGGACACGTACGCGGTAGCGCCGGCCGTTGGCCGGCCTGCAGGGGATGTCTATCGGGCGATGAAGGTCCGCGAGGGCCGGCCAACGGCCGGCGCTACCGCGTTCGCGGACGTTCCGTGCTCACCGCGGAAACGGCCTCACCAGTCGGTGGGGGCGTAATCCTTGAGGAACTGGCCCCACACGTGGTTGCCGGTGTTCGCGCCGTGGATGATCGGGTCGACGATGCGCGCGGCGCCGTCGACGATGTCCAGCGGCGGGTGGAAGCGCTCTTCGACAACCTTGCGCGCGGCGATCTCTGCCGGATCCTCGTCGGTCACCCAGCCGGTATCCACGGAATTCATGTGGATGCCGTCGTTCTGGTAGTCGGCCGCCGAGGTGCGCGTCATCATGTTCAACGCGGCCTTGGCCATGTTGGTGTGCGGGTGGCGGGTGGTCTTGAAGTTGCGGTAGAACTGGCCTTCCATCGCCGACACATTGACGATGTGCTTGTCGCGCTCCGGCGTGCGCAGCATCAGCGGCTTCAGCCGCGCATTGATGATGAAGGGGGCGATGGCGTTGACCAGCTGCGTCTCCAGCAGCTCCACCGACGGCACTTCGGCCATCAGCAGGCGCCAGGAGTTGCGCCCACGCAGGTCCACCTGTTGCAGGTCCTGGTCCAGCCGGCCTTCCGGGAACAGGTGCTGCTGGCCCAGCAGCTCATCGGCCAGCAGCGGCACCTGCGACAGCTCGGCGGCACGGGTCAGGCCGTCGGCGCCGACCAGGCCGTCCTGCAGCGCCGGTACTGCCGCGTCCGAACCCAGCGCCAGCATCTCCGGGCTGCGCAGGCCTTCGTACTGGCCCACCAGCCTGCGGATCGTCTCCGGCACCTCGTGCAGCGCGGCGGTTTCGCCGGCCATCATGTGCGCGTAGAACTGCGGCGGACGGCGTACGGTCTGGCAGGCATTGTTGATGATGAAGTCCAGCCGCGTGCGCGTGGCCAGCAGCTCGTTGCAGAACGCTTCCACGCTCGGCGTGTGACGCAGGTCCAGCCCGTACACCTGCAGGCGATGGCCCCATTCGGCGAAGTCCGGCTCCTCGGCATAGCGCGCCGCCGAATCGCGCGGGAAGCGCGTGGTCACGATCAGCTCGGCGCCGGCGCGCAGCAGTTTCAGGCCAGCCTGGTAACCAATCTTGACCCGACCGCCGGTCAGCAGCGCCACCCGGCCACGAAGATCGGCGGTCTCGGTGCGCTTGAAGAAGTTCAGATCCGCACACGTCGTGCACATCTGGTCGTAGAAATGATGCAGCAGGGTGAACTTCTGCTTGCACACATAGCAGTGCCGCACTTCTTCCGAATGCACCGGTTCGGGCGTGGCGGCCTCGCCCTCGCCGTTGCGCGCATCGTGCAGGCCGGGCGCATGCGGCGGGAAGTAGTTCGGGGTGGTGAACACCGGCTTGCGGCGCAGGGTACGGATGCCGGTCTGGTCCAGCAGCGCTTCGGCCTTGCGCACCTTCTCCTGCTGCAGGCGAACCTTTGCCTGCTGCTTCAGCTTCTGCCGACGTTCCTTCGGTTCGGGGTGGTAGACCCTGGCCACGACCTGGTGGAAACGCACGCGCTCGGCTTCCGGAAGCGTATCCAGCACGGCGCGGTCGGCCTCGATCGCCTCCAGCAGGTCCAGCGCGGCGCGCAGGCGGTCGGTCAGGGGCAGCTCGTCCTGGGGCAGGGCGTCGGCGGGAGAAGAAGCGATGGCGTTCACGTTGGATCCGGAGGTAGCGGCGGGAGGGCGGCCGGCAAGGCCGTCAACCGCGAGGGAGCCGCCCCTGCCGTTGCAGGGCAGGGGCGCTCGGAGGGCCGCTATTCTCCCCGATCCGGGGGTTTCGTGCAGGCGGGGCCTGAACCGCTGGCCTATTCGGCGTCCTCGCCACCCTGGGCGGCGGTCGGGTCGTGCGCGTCCTTGGCCGCCTTGGCCTCGTCCTGCAGGTGCTGGCGGACCTTCTTCGCCTGGTCGGCGCTGACCGCCCCGGCCTGGTTGCCGAAGTCCTGCCGGATGAAGGTCGCCAGCTGCGCAATCTCCTGGTCCGACAGGCGTTCGGCAAACCCGGGCATGCCCAGGTTGGAGGGGCGCTGCGCGGTGGAGGGCAGTTCACTGCCCGCCAGCAGCAGGCGGATCACCGAAGTGGGATCGTCGGCCAGCACCGTGGGGTTGCCCGCGATGGCCGGGAAAACGTCCGTGTAGCCCTTGGCATCGGTGCGATGGCAGGCCGCGCAGTTGTCGACGAACAGTTCGGCGCCGCGGCTGTCGTTGATGCCGGTCTGCAGTTTGCGCGCGGTGGCGTCGCTGGCGGTGTACGTGGACGGATCATGCGGGCTGGCCGGCAGCTGCTTGAGGTACACCGCGATGGCCTTCAGGTCCTCGTCGGTGAGCTTCTGCGTGCTGTGGGTGACCACGTCGGCCATCGGCGTGCCCACCACCGCGCTGTGCGCGTTGCGGGCGGTGCGCAGGGTGTCCACGATGTCCTGCTCCGACCAGCGGCCCAGCCCGTCGGCCGCGTTGCCGCGCAGGTTCACCGCATTCCAGCCGTCGATCACCTGACCGCCGGACAGATACGCCGGGCTGGACTCGTCCAGCGCCTTTTCCTGCAGCGCGAAGCCGCGCGGGGTATGGCAACTGCCGCAGTGACCGAGCCCCTGGACGAGATAAGCGCCGCGTGCCAGCTGCGGGTTGCTGTACCTGCCGGGATCGAACGCCACCGCGTCGGCTTCCGGCGCGAAGGTCTTGCGCCAGATCGCCAGCGGCCAGCGCATCGACAGCGGCCAGGTGATGTCCACGGCCCGGTTGTCCTGCCGCACCGGGGCGATGTCGCCGTGCAGGAAGTACGCGTGCAGCGCGCGCACGTCGTCGTCGCTGATCCGCGCGTAGGACGGATAGGGCATGGCCGGGTACAGCGTGCGGCCGTCGGGCGCGATGCCGTGCCGGACCGCGCGGTCGAAGTCGTCCAGCGAGTACGCGCCGATCCCGGTGTCCTTGTCCGGGGTGATGTTGGTGCTGTAGATGTTGCCCAGCGGCGAGGCCACCGGCAGCCCACCGGCGAACGGCTTGCCGCCTGGCTTGGTATGGCAGGCGGTGCAGTCGCCGGCTGCCGCCAGGTAACGGCCGCGCTCGATCAGGGCCGCATCGGGTGCGGGTCCGTCGGCCAGTACGCGGGTTTTAGTGGGAATGAACGCATAGGCCAGGGCCGCAAGCAGGACCACCAGGCCGATGACCACGATCCAGAGAAGAAGCTTTTTCATGCGCGCCTCCTCAAGCCTGGACCAGCGGGCCCGGATCGGGCAGGTACTTCTCGCGGATGGCCTTGGCCGCCCAGTACGCCAGCCCGCCGACCAGCCCGGTCGGGTTGTAGCCGTTGTTCTGCGGGAAGGCGTTGGCGCCGATCACGAACACGTTCGACACGTCCCAGCTCTGCAGGTAACGGTTCAGGGCCGAGGTCTTCGGGTCCGCGCCCATGATCGCGCCGCCGCAGGTGTGCGTGCTCTGGTACTTGGTGATGTTGTAGTGCTCACCGTCCTTCTTGGCATCGCCGCTCATCGACAGCGGATTGAGCGTGCGGCTCATCTGCATGGCCTGGTCGACGAAGAACTGCGAGGCCTTGATCTCGTTCGGGTGCCAGTCGAAGGTCATGCGCAACAGCGGGCGGCCGAAGGAGTCCTTGTAGTTGGGATCCAGGCTCAGGTAGTGCTGGCGATACGACATGCACGCCCCCTGTACCTCGTAATAGAAGTTGTGGCGGAAGTTGTCGGCCGCCGCCTTCTTCCACGCCGCGCCCCAGCTCGGGGTGCCGGAGGGTACGTTGATGCCGCGCACCGGGCCGGCGCCGGGCTGACGCGCCCACACCAGGCCGCCGCCGACGAAGCCGGCCTTGGCGTTGTCCAGCTGGTTGCCGTTGAGGTCGTCCATGGTGGTGCCGGCGCCACCGATGCCGATGAAGCCGTTGGCCTGCACGTCCTTGTCGAAGAACAGCACCACCCGGTTGAGGTTCTGGTACGAGTAATTGCGGCCCACGGTGCCGGTGTTGGTCTGCGGGTCGTAGGCTTCGCCGATGCCGGAGACCAGCATCAGGTGCACGTTGTACAGCTGGAACGCGCACAGCAGCACCATGTCGGCAGGCTGCTCCACTTCACGGCCCTGCGCGTCCAGGTAGGTGACCCCGGTGGCCTTGCTGCTGCTGCTGTCCAGGTTCACCTTGAGCACCTGCGAATGGGTGCGCAATTCGAATGTGGGACGCTGGCGCAGCACCGGCAGGATGCAGGCGTTCGGGCTGGCCTTGGAGTAGTTGAGGCAGCCGTAGTCGCTGCAGAAGCCACAGGCATTGCACGGCCCCAGCTGGCAGCCGTACGGGTTCACATACGGGCCCGAGGCGTTGGACGCCGGGATCGGGTAGGGATGCCAGCCCATTTCCTTGGCGGCCTTGTAGAACAGCTCGCCGCCGAGGTAATTCGGATTGGGCCCCAACGGGTATTCGCGCGAACGCGAGCCCTCGAACGGGTTGCCCCCTTCCTGCACCACGCCATTGATCACGCCGGCCTTGCCGGACGTGCCGCACACCAGCTCGAACATGTTCAGGTGCGGCTCCAGCTCGGCATAGGTCAGCGGGAAATCCTGGATGGTCATGTCCGCGGGAATGAACGCCTTGCCATAGCGCTGTTCGACATTGGTGCGCAGCTGCAGGTCTTCCGGCAACGGCCGGAAATGCGCGCCGGACCAGTGGCTGCCTGCGCCGCCCACGCCGGTGCCGGGCTTGAACGAGCCCATCTGGCGGTAGGGCACGGCGGTGTCGGCGATTGAATGCCGGATCGTTACCGTTTCCTGGTTGAGGCTCTGCAGGTATTTGCGGTGCACCGAGCCTTCCAGCTCATCCACCACCTTCGGGTAGGCGAAGTCGGGCTGCGTATCGCGGTCGCCGCCGCGCTCCAGCGCGACAACGTGCAGGCCGGCGTCGGTGAGTTCCTTGGCCAGGATCGCCCCGGTCCAGCCCATGCCGACGATGACCGCGTCGACTTTCGGTTTCGTGATGGCCATCGCTCAGCCCCTCCGTCCGGCCAGGTCCACCGGCGGCAGCGGGTAGCCCTTGTCGCGCACGCCGATCCAATCGATGTAGTCCGCGCGCATGCCCGGGTAGCCGATCATTTTCCAGGCGCCCATGTCCTTGTTGGCGCCGTACTTGGGATCAGCGAAGTAACCGTTCTTCACCTCGCCCAGCAGGTTGGAGAAGAACAGCTTGCTGGAGATCGTCTCCAGTTCCAGCTTGCCGCCCTCGGCCGCCTTGAGCAGGGTTTCCTGCTGTTCGTGGCTGAGCTGGGCGAAGGTCTTGCCGTCGAACTGGCTGCGGCAATGCGCGTCGAACGCATCGATGCCGACCTTCAGGATGTCACGAAGGGCCAGCTTGCCCTGGTAGCCGAACTCGCTGGGCGCTTCCAGGAAGGGTCCCTGCATGTACCAGATGGCGCCGGCGGCATACGGGGTCTGCATGTGGCGGTCGAGGAACTCGGGCACGCCCGATTCCACCGCGCCCGGCCCGGTCGCATCCGACGGAATCAGGCGGTCGCAGGCGGCGGTGATGAACGCCCATTCGGCCGCGTTGAAGAATTCGGGGGTGTAGTCCTTGCCCGGTGCCGCAGCGGTGGCACTGCTGTCGGGGGGGGCGCTGGGCGCGCAGCCGGGAAGCGCGGCGGCAACCGGAATCAGGGTCAGGCCCTGGAAGAAACGGCGACGGGTCAACGTCGGCCGGCTCTGGTCCTCGTCTTTCATGGGGGTGGCTACCTGTGGGGGGTGGCTGGATGAACCGCCTCATTGTGTGAAAGCCTGACCCATTCGGGAATGGCACACTGGGAAAGGCGCTGTTGCCTGAAAGGAAAGAATCGAAGTGATCGATGACCTAGGCGAGCTGCGTACCTTCGACCGCATCGTCTTCGGCGGCAGCCTTTCGGCCGCGGCACGTGAGCTCGGCGTTTCCCTGGCCGTGGTGAGCAAGCGGCTGACCGCGCTGGAAGCACGGCTGCAGGTGAGGCTGCTCAACCGCAGCACGCGGCGCGCGTCGTTGACCGACGATGGCGTGTTGTTCCATGAACATTGCCGGCGCGTGCTCGAGGCGGTGGAAGCGGCCGAGTCGGCCCTTGAAGAGCGCCAATCGGCGGTAGCCGGCGTACTCAAGCTCACGGCGCCCCACGGATTCGGACGGCGCCACATCGTGCCAGCGGTGCGCAGCTTCCAGGTTGAGCATCCTGGTGTCCGGGTCCACCTGTCATTGCGGGATGAGCTGGTCGATCTGGTGGGCGAGGGCGTTGAGCTGGCCATCCGCTATGGCGCACTGGACGATTCGCGGCTGATGGCCCGGCAGCTGGCGCCCAATCGTCGGATCCTGTGCGCCTCGCCGGAGTATCTGCGCATGCGTGGGGTGCCAACGTGCATAGAGGATCTGCGCGGGCATGATTGCATTGCGTCGGGAAATCCGCCCGTGTCGCAGTGGGTGTTCGCCGGCCCGGACGGCCATCTGGCAATGCCCATCGACGCATCGACGGTGTGCGATGACGGCGAAGCCGCGCAATTGATGGCATTGCACGGCGCTGGGATTGCGCGCAAGTCGATCTGGGACGTGGCCGATGACCTGCAGTCAGGCCATCTTGTCGAGGTGCTCCCGCATTTAGCCTTGGCTACCTCGCCGCTCAGCGCGGTGCACGGGTCGGGCAAGCAGGTGGCGCCCCGGGTCCGCGTGTTTCTTGACCACCTGCTCGCGCACTTGCGCTCCTCGGTGGCCTGGCGGTACGCCACGCTTCCCTGCACTGGCGTGCACACCGCATAGTTGTTGCTCAGGCAGGGTCATCCGCCACCAACAGCCTCGGTGTTGAATGACGTACTCCGGCGTTTCACGTTCGGCTTGCTAGAGTCGATGCACTACAACCGGAAGCTTGGCCATGTCCATTACCGATCACCAGCTCGATGTCCTGCGCGCGATCCACGCCACAGATCCCGTTTCAGCCGAAGACGCCACGTGGGCGGTTACTGCAGGATTGGCGGTACAGGCCGAGGACGGCGATGTTGATCTCACGCCTGCTGGTCGACATGCGCTTGACCAGGGTCAACCGACCCCGCCGGCCGCGCCCGGTCGCGCCCTTTGATCCTCATGTTGGCCAGTTTGCCAGCAGCCAAACCCGCATCCAGAGCGTCAAGCCCACTAGGACTAGGCCTATCAACCGGCGGCGTGGCTGAACGGCGCGCTGCGTAGCCCTATTGGACGAGACCTTCACCCGCGTACAGTCTTCGTAGGCGGAGGCAGTAAAGAACATGATCCAAGTCTGCGGCGTCTTGCGGGGTGTCTGCGTAATCTAAAAAGAGCTGCGCCATGTCGAACAAATCTCCAGCTTCGTCCGCGAGCGTGAGCGCGTCCATGACATCTGCCTTGGAACCAGACTTGGTTCTGGTGAATGGATTGGAAAAGGCCCTGCCCTCCGGGGCGGTGTACACCGATATCCGATCCAACGCCGCAGCGGGAATCTTGCCATGTGTGGCACGAAACGCAGCGTAGGCAAGCGGCTCCAGACAGTCAGCATGGCGTGCCGCAGCATACCTTCTCAAGGCGGCTTGATCTGATGATTGATCACGATCTGATGCACCTGACAACAGCGTCCCGAGTGCAGTGTCGAAGTGTTCGATCCAATGCTTGTTGACAATCAGGAAGGGCAGTTGCGAGCCTCCTTGGTTAAGGAGCCTGAATTGGCTTTCGGATTCTTGCCTCAGGCGGCTGCCGAGTTCGGGTCCTAGGCGGCTTCCCAACAATGCCTGAGCCTCTCGCGCTGACCAGGTTCGCCTTGGTGCACCGCGTTCCATTATCGCCACTAGCCGAAGCGCGGGTATTCGGCATTGATCTGACGCTACAGCAACCGGGCGAAGAATGTGACGGAGAGCAGCATACGCACGATAGAGTTGATCCATGGCGCCGTCGACAAGTTGATCCAAGTTTTTGCTAAGGCTCTGCTCGAAAGCGGAGCTTTCGGGAGATGGGTCGCCTATGGGTGAAGCTGCAAGTAGGTACTCGCACTGCAGCAGGCACAAAGCTTCGAGCGACTTGACGCCGCCGCGTCGATCGATGGCTGCAGCGGGACCGCGCAGGTCGGAAAATCCCTGCAACGAGCGCCCTCTCAAGTACCTTTCGGCACTACCGGCGGCGTCGATCCATAGCCGTGCAGATGGGTTGAGCTCCGGCATGTCACGCCATCGCCCGGTCTTGATCCGGAGCACAGCATCTACGTTGGTCAAATGCGAAGGAACGTCCGCATGTGCCATGCCATCCAGATCCATGTGAGTCAGCACGGGAGATAGCCTGGGCTGGCCAATAGTGGATAGTGATGACCACTGCATGGCAACGTGTTCAAGCACCAGAGCAGGAGGGAACCGGGCAATGGTATCAGCAGCCAGCTTGCGGGTTGCGGTCATGGCTTGGAGGAAGCACCATGCCTCGGATCCAACGGGGAAGTCATTGTGGGCATCAGCAAGGAGGCTGCTCATGCTGTTGCGCCAATCCCCCTGCACTGACGAATAGCCTTCCCCGGACAGAAGGCGATGATATAACCACTCGGCCTGTGCCCCGAGATCTCCGTCAAGCCGGCCTGCAAAGTGGCGCACCGCTGCGGCGTTCACTGCGGCGAACAAGGTAGGGTCATTCCTTCGCATCAATGGAATAGTGCGACTGCGAAGATCGCTCAGGTGCCGCAATCCCTCTCCGTCCCGAGTAACGATCCAGGCCTCGTTGGCGAGTGCGTGGTACGCCTCTTGAAGATGCTGGGGGGCAATCCCACACAGCGGTCCAAGTACAGTCTCTAGAAGTTCCAGGTCGATGCGACGGAATACCAATCCGGGCCATGCAAGCTTTCGTGCATGCGTATTACGCACATGATTGAGTATGCGGCGGCTGTACAGAGCGCCTACGAATGCCGCCATATCTTCACAAGGATGCTCGGCCATCTGCTGCGCAAGAGCGTGGCGGGAATCTGCAGGCGTTGACTTAATCATCTCTACCGCGATTCGAATGCTGAGTGGCTCCCGTCGAGATTCGTCGTCACGCCGACGTCCTACGATCATCCGACTCCATGCCGGGTTCCATGCGCGACCTAGAAGATCGTGTCCAAGCGCGTCAGCCATGGATTCGCCTTCCAATACGCTCAGTGGTTCAAGGGTGATTGAGCGGCCTTGGTTGCGATGGACGCTCTCCTGAAGAAGTTCTGGAGCCACCGAGCGGCCAACCGCGACGATCCGAAGTCGGGGGAGTCGCAGCGTCGAAAACGAATCCAAGAAACGAATAACTTCATGGACGTGTTCTGGCACCGACTGTATGATCTCGAACGTATCGAGCACTACCAGAATTGCCACATTCTCGCCTAGAGTTTTTGCCAGTAACGATCTGAACGTTTTCCAGAGGTCTGGCAGTTCTGGTGAGTAATTGGCAAGCAGGCCATCGCTGATTGATTGCTCCAATAGCTCCAATTGCTCCATGGGACGGCGTTCAGCGCGGACTTGGATGCGCGTTTGGCGCACGCACTCGAGAAACATCCGTGCGGAGGAACAGGGTTGTAGAACCGACTTGTCGAAGTCCAGATGCAGAGTCAAAACCTTTTCATTGCTATTTAGGGCATGATCGAGAACAAATTTGGCGACAAGAGCGGACTTCCCCATTCCGCCTCGGCCACACACCATAAGTACGCCTGGTTGACGTGAGTGGAGTGCGGCATCGCGAAGACGCCTCATACTCCGATGCGCTGACTCGGATAGCGACTGTGATTCAATTGCGTCGACATGGATTCGCAAGGCGCGAAGCTCCGCGACACGACCAACGAAACGATCCCTTGTCTGGTACCCGGTTACATCCTCTCGGCCGATGAGTAAGCGCATAGGCTCGTAGAGACGAGCCTCGGCAAGCCGGTCACGGATCTGTGAAGGGGTCGCCGCTCGGCCATCCAGCTCGACCTCAGACAGGGACAGCCGTGCCTGCAGCAGTGAGTGCAGTTCATTAACACTGGCTTCCTCCCAGTGGCTAACATACCCCGCGAGTAGGCGTTGGATCCAAGTGTTTGCGGCGTCCACGGGATCGTCGGGAATGCCACTTGACACTGGGGCGACTCGGGGCATAACTGATGTGTCAATTTTATTGGCTGCGTTTTTGATGCGCTTAATTACCAGCGATCTCGCGCCGGTTCGAAGTCGAAGGCGCCTGCGTCCTCCCATGAAGGCAACATCGCTCTGCTGAAGCAGGTCTTTAGGAATGTACCCGAACCTGTCCATGAGCTCAGCCGCGGTGAAAGAATCATGGACTGCAGCAAAATGAGTGGCAGGGTCAGCATGGTCCAAGCTGACGGAAGGGCGTGCAGAAACGTGCATCGGCTCAGGATCGACAGCAAGAACGTTCCTGAATACTTGAGTGATTTTCTCTAGCTTGCCTTCGTCCAGCTTTAGACCGCGCTCATCGGCAAGCGTGAGGATCGCGGCAATCGGGTCTTGGTTACGCTTCATGTTGCCTCACTCGGCAGTGCCTGAAGTCCGACGATCACCGCCGATACCTGAGCCTGAAGATACTGTAGGTGCTGCGGTGCCGGGATCACTTGTGGCGGCGCATTGGTCACCAGCGCGACAAGCGCGTGAGAGATGAGCAAAGTGCTCTCGGCCGACCATCCGCCGGAATCGCTTAGCGCTTCCACGATACGTCTCGCATCTTCCTCCCCGACCGAAGAGGGTCGAAGTATCTCCACCATAGTCAAGGGCGACAGCGCCGGCCGGGGCGCGCGCCCTAGAAACATCCAGCGAAAGCCGGTCAGGTTCGACAGGAAACCGGACTGATCATCAGCGCCCCTCATCAATCCTGCAATCAGGTCCTCCACTTCGGCATCCATTGGGCGACGATTCAGTCCATCTACTACGATCCAGACACGCCTGAAGCGAGGCGCTTCTGCATCGGTTGCATCAGGTTGAAGCGGCGCTCCGAGGCCATCGTTCAGCCATTGTGGCAGATCATCGCACAGCCATTTGTTGACTTTGTCCAAGTCTGTATCGGAGCGCAATTGGCCCGCAGCGCCCGAGGCGGTCGGCCGGCTCGGCATCTTAAGGATGTGTCTTGCGTCGATGCGAAGGTGGTTTGCCAAAGTGCATAGGAAATCTTCCGCAGTGGTCGGCACTTCCTGGTCGACGCCTAGTAATACAACGGGCTCCTCGCTTCCAGCGCCCGATCTGGCGGCTTGCAGTATCTCAGCGCTGAAGCTAAGACCGGTTCCGCCGTGAGGCTCGGCAGAAGACTCCTTGACTACATAGCAGCGCGTATCGCGTGCTGTTTCGTTGTCGCAGCTGGCGTCCTCTATCCACTGCACCAGCTGCCGTCGTCCAAATACGGGGCGAGGCTTGGCTGGGTCGGAGGAGACGTTCCAGAGCGGGATGGATGGCATGGGCGTTGAGCCGTGCATCACGCCAGTGAGCCGATCGGTGATCAACTGCGCGCGGATGGCTTGGTTCGCTTCAACTTTATTGTCAGGCGCAAACGTGGCATTGTGCATGCCGATAAGTTTGAATTCTGCGTTGAAGCACGGGGCGCCGGATGTGCCCTGGTCGGTCTCACAGTCGTACCGAAGCCTGGTGTTTGAAGTGTCGTAGGCCGTTGATTTGACGCAGTATCTTCCAAAGCTTACCCGTCTCGGCCAACCGTGAGGATGTTGGGGAATGATGACGTGCTGGTCTGCAAGCAGCGCCTGCGGAGTAGCTGGAAGCTCGCACCACATGCGACGGGGACCGCCTGAGGGCACCCGGGGTCGAAGCCCTACTTTGTCGGCCAAGCGAACCACGGCGAAATCCAAGCGGTGCGGAAGCTGGGACAGCTGTGCGTCGGTTGGAATGCGGAAGGTTCCATCTGCGGGCATGTCTTCGCTGTGTGCAATCAACCATGCTTCAGCGAATGGCACCTCGATGGTCCCTGCGGGTCGCGGTCTGAAAACATCGAATGGTAGGGTGCCGTGGTAGTCAAACACGGCCAATAGAGTTGAACCGGGGATTCCAATAGGCTGGCCGCTGCGAATGTGATCTTTCAATAAGTGATAAGAGGTCAGGATCAGGTCCGGACCAATCAGAAATCCTGTCCCCAACTTCGACGGTGTACCCGGACCGGCCGCGACCACCAGACATAGCTTGCCAGAAATCTCCTGAAAGAAACGACCTATCTGGTCAAGCGGAAGCGTGTGGTCGCGCTTAGCTATAGCGGCCTGCTTTGCAGCGTCAACATTGGGCGAATGCGGAACCATGGCCTCAAGCAGCCGATGGAGTCGAAGCTGCTGATGTGGATCCAGGTGCACGTGGCGCGCAGCGGCGTCCAAGAGCTGACGATCTGCGTTGGCGCTTGCGTGTTTGTCGATGAGCGTTTCGATAAGCTGTACACGGGCGGCGAGCGGATCTTCCGGTAGCTCCTTGCGCAACTGGATGAGGTTCTCCAGCGAGAACAGGCCCACTTCCGCTACGCACTGCTCCAGCGTATGGCTTGGCAGTCCGAGGAAGAAAGTGACCGCTTCGGATCGGTGAGATTCAAACATGTTCAGGTTAAACAAGCGCGGCGAGCAAGGGGTGGGCGAGTAGGTGCTGCGCACGCAGAGCCCTGTTACCGGACGCAGTACTTCCGCCAAGATAATGTAGTCCGAGTATGTAGTCGTCGTCCGAGAGCGGGTTTCCCATTGCACCTCCTGAGAAGCCTCCAATCGTGGATCCATCATGCACCACGTCATGTGGCGTATTCGGATCGGCGGGCATCGCCTCGCCAAAGCTGATGCGCTTTTCACCGTCTGGGTTGCCGAATACCGATGCTACATCGTGGGGCACTCGCATCATTTTCCCTGGGTGACCTACCACATAAATGAGCTCCGCATCGTCCAGCTTTGCGGGCTGCAAGCGCAGCGCAGCAGGTCCTGCCGTTTCAAGCTGAAGGACAGCGGCGTCGATGGGGTCGTCATCCAGAGTAGCCGCGTCAACATGGATTACCTGACGAAGATATGGCGCTTTCCCTGGGCCATTGTGTGCGAAGTCGACCCATACGTTAATGTGTGACCGCATACGCGCGCCCCCTCCTGCTTGCCGACGCGCGAGCGCCGAACCGCCGGGTGGAAAGATCACATGGCGGTTAGTGATGGCCCGTGTGCCGTCGCCCACCACCCAGGCAGTGCCGACGACCTGCGGCGGAAGATTGGAGAATACAAACTGAACCATCACGGCACCCACCGAGGCTGATGTAAGCAGCAGCTTGCGCTCGCATGTGGTTAGAACGGCCCTCCACATCTCGGCCCCAGGATGGCGGTCGGATTCAATGGGCTCGATACCTTCCTCCTGCACGCGCAGTGAAGGGCGCCCGCGCACCATCAAAACCGACTCAAGTGCGATCGCGTCGCTTATGGTCAGAGGCGTGCGTGGCCCATCGAGCTTCATCCGAGTCAAAACGGACATAGCACGCTTGGTCATTGCCACGCCAATGTCCAGCGCTTCCTGTTCGCGGTCGCGCCCCATGATTGGCGTAGTTTCCGTCAGCATGGAGTTGAAAAGTGCGGTGGAAATGCGCCTTGCATCGAGCGTATCGGGTGCGCCGGCCACTAATGCGCCGGACTCAAGCGCCCCGCCAGCCTTGCGGACGTCGCCACCGTTCAGCAGCCGGAATGCGCGCGCACCCGCGGTCTCCAGGCGACCGCTTAGATCCTCGTTAAATGGGCCGCTCATCGGCTGATTCCTTCCGACAAGGCCTTCACATCAACCATGCGACGGAGCGATGGGGAAAGGCCTATCGGAGGCGCTGATTCCGACCGTGCTGCAGGCGACGCAAGGTATCTCTGAAACTCCAACGCCGTGCAGGCCAGTTCAAGGTGGTGCTGCGGGTTGGCGAGGGCAGGAGCTGTCGCTTCCAACGCTGTTGCACCGAACGTCTCTTCGAGCAAGCTGAGTAGACTGCCGTCGTCCGGCATCAGGCTGGATTCCTCATCGTCAGCCGCAACCACCGGCTGCATTAGCAGCGCTTCCGCGTTCACGATCCCGGCGCCAAACTCAGACGGATCCAAGCTGCTGGTCGCCCTGCAGATGATCCTCTCCCAGTATGCCGCGCCCGCGCCCGCACCGACCCCCGGGGCAGCCCCGCCCACCTCGCGGCTGGCCTTTCCGGTCACCCTGCCGGCCTACGGCATCGCGGCGTTGATCGTCCTGATCGCCTTGAGTGGCTCTACCGAACGCTACCTGTGGATCATGGTGCTGGCGTTGGCGGTCCTGGTGCTGGACCTGGTCACCATGCTGTTCATCGGCCCGATCATGAAAACCATCGGTGCGCTGCCACTGCAGATCGTGGGCGCCGTACTGGGCATGCTGCAGGTCGCGCTCGCGCTGCAGCTGATCACCGGTGCCATGCGCACCATCATCACGTCCTGAGGTGACCGCATGGAACTACAGGGAACCTATCCCTACCTGCCCCTGTGGCTGATTACCCTGCTGCTGTTCGGCATGCTGCTGCTGGCCAGGGAGATCGGCATCCTGCTGCGCAGGCGCGGCCGGCCGGAACCGCGGCAGGGCGGGGCGGATGCGGACCCGGACGCGCACGACAGCGTCGCGTTCGCCACCACGACGGTGCTGGGGCTGCTGGCCCTGCTGATCGGTTTCACCTTCTCGCTGGCGCTGGGTCGCTACGACGACCGTCGCGAGCTGGTGTTGAAGGAAGCCAATGCGCTGGGGACCACCTGGCTGCGTGCCGATCTGCTGGAGCCGACCGGCACGCAGCGCGTGCGGGACGTACTGCGCCGGTACGTGGATTCCCGTGTGGCGTTCGCCGGGGCCCATGACGCCGAGGCCGAAGTACAGGCCAATGCGCGCAGCGTGGCGCTGCAGGATGAGCTGTGGTCGGCGGTGGTGGCCGGCACCGCGGCGTTCCGCGACACCCCCCGCGCGTCGCTGATGATCACCACCACCAACGAATCGATCGATCTGGCGAGCGAGCGCTTTGCGGCGCGCCAGGATCATATTCCGCACCGCATCCTGCGCCTGCTGTTCATTTTCTCGCTGCTGGCGGCGGGACTGCTTGGCTTCGAGCGCGCGCACAAGCGCAGCACCACCACCTTGCTGCTGTTGCTGTTCTCCCTGGCGGTGGGCCTGGTGCTCGACCTTGACCTGCCCAGTACCGGCGCGGTCAACGTGCCGCAGGGACCGATGCTGGATTTACAGCACGCGGTCAACCTTCCCAACGCCTCTGCCGGAGTCGAGCCGTGATCCATGCCGCCGCCACCCGTCCTTTGGATCCGCTGCCGCTGGAAACCTGGCTGGTCACCCTCACCGAACCGGTGGTCACCATCATCGCGCTGCTGGCCCTGATCCTGATCACCGTGGCAACGCTGATCGCGTTCGCGAAAATGATGCTGCTGCTGGTGCGCGGGGGCACCAATGCGCAGCGGCGGGGACTGTGGCTGGAGTATGGGCGCTGGCTGGTGGCCGGCCTGACCCTGCAGCTGGCCGGGGATATCGTGGAATCGGCCATCTACACCACATGGGATTCCATCGGCCAGCTCGCCGCGATCGCCGTGGTCCGGACCTTCCTGAATTATTTCCTGGAGCGCGACATCCAGGAGATCCGCGAGCGCCAGCATGCGGCCGCGCCCCTGCCTGGCGGCGCCGATCCGCGCGAGTGATTCCGTCAGCTGATGAACAGCCAGAGCGCGGTCAAGCCGCCCAACAGCAGCAGGCCCAGGGTGAACCCGGTGGTGGCGCGGTGGCGGGCGTCGATCGCCCCGCGCTCGATGTCGCGCGTCACCAGGTTGTAACGGATCAGCGACCACACCAGCAGGGCCAATCCCAGTACGACCATCCCGATGCCGGCCTGGCTGGCGTCATCCAGCAGCAGTCGCCCCTTGGAGGGCGCGTCATCGTTCTGGATCAGGTAGGTGCTGAACCGGTTGATGGTGATGCCGAAGCCGATGAGCGAGACCGTCGTGCGCAGGTAGGCGAGATGGGTCCGCTCGTTTGCCAGATGGGTGCGGCCGCGGGCCAGGTCGTTGGCCAGGCTGGACGGCGGTGCGCTGTGGTCGGAACGGTCTGGGGGGCTCATGGATCATCCCGGCGGGGAGAGTGCCCAATGAACCATACCGGCGCCGCGGCCACCTCCGTACAGCTACTGGGTGCGCATGCGTAGTTCTGCTTAGGCGATCCTGGATCTTCGCATCACGCAGGCAATCGCCTGCACGCGGAGTCCACGTGGCACTGCCTAGAGTCGATCCGACCCCGCTCCGGTGCCCCCCGTGAACCTGCAGACCCGCGCTCCCCAGCCCTTGCCCCGCCGTCCGGCGCCCGACACCTGTCAGTTCGAACTGCTCGACGTCGACGCCCTGCAGGACCCGTGCAGCGGGCGCATCGTACATCTGTACGCCATGGTGGCGCGCTGCCTGTCGTGCGAGTCGGTGTTCAAGGCGCAGGAAGGGCAGGGCTTCGTCAGCACCTCGGTTGCCCGGGTCCTGCGCTGCCCCACGGGCTGCGGTGAACAGGCCCTCCGGGGCTCGGCGCTGCGCCGGTGGAGCCCCGCACCGGCCGAGGCGGTGTCGACGCCGCTGCCTGTTGCGTGCCCGGCGTAACCGCCGCGTAGACGATCTGCTGCGCCGTCACGACGCGGCGGGCGCCAGGTCCACCAGCAAGGTGGGAATCAACTCGGACACCGTCGGGTGGATCGGCACGGCCCAGCGCAGATCATCCAGTGGCCGGTCCGCACTCATCGTGTTAAGGATGCCGTGTATGGCCTCGTCGCCGCCGGTGCCCAGGATCGCCGCGCCCAGGATGCGGCGCGTGCCGGCATCGGCTACGACCTTCATGAAACCCTGGGTTTCGCCTTTCTCCACGGCGCGACCCACCTGGGTCATCGGTCGCTTGGATACCAGCAGCGGGCGCCCGCTCCGCGCCGCCTCGGTTTCCGACAGTCCGGCCCGGCCCAGCGGTGGGTCGATGTACAGCGCGTAGCCGGGCACACGCTGGCTGACCCGACGGTGTTCACCATCGAGCAGATTGGCGGCGATGATTTCGAAGTCGTTGTACGCGGTGTGGGTGAAGGCGCCACGGCCATTGCAGTCGCCCAGCGCCCAGACCCCGGGCACGGAGGTCTGCAACTGGTCATCCACGGTGATGTAGCCGCGTTCGTCCGTCTTGATGCCGGCCTTGTCCAGGCCCAGGTCGTCGGTATTCGGGCGCCGGCCGATGGCGATCAGCAGGTGGCTGCCGATCACCTGGGTTGCGCCCGCGGCAACGGAAATGCCGTCAGCGTGGCGTTCGAACCGCATGTCGGTGACCCCGGTTTGCACCGCGATGCCTTCGGCCTCCAGGATCGCGCGCACCGCCTCCGATACATCCGGATCCTCGCGGGATATGAGGCGATCGGAGCGCTCGAGGATGCTGACCTGTGCCCCGAAGCGTCGATACATCTGCGCGAACTCCAGCCCGATGTAACTGCCGCCGACCACCACCAGGTGGCGGGGCAGGGTCTCCAGCGCGACCATGCTGCTGTTGGTGAGGTACGGCACCTCCGCCAGCCCGGGCAGGTCCGGCACCGCGGCACGCCCGCCCACGTTGATGAAGATGCGCGGCGCGGTCAGTCGCGCGCCGTCCACCACCACGGCATCAGGTCCATCGAAGCGCGCATGGCCGCGGATCAGTGCCACGCCGGCCATGCCGCCGAGCCAGCGCTCGTTGCTGCCGCGCGAGTCCAGGATGACCTTGCGCGCGCGCGCGGCCACCACGCCCATGTCCACCGTGACCGGCCCGCTGGCGAAGCCATAGTCCCCGCCGCGCCTCGCGGTGTGCGCGGCGTACGCGCTGGCCACCAGTGTCTTGGTGGGCTTGCAGCCGGTATTCACGCAGGTGCCGCCGACCAGATGACGTTCGATGATCGCCACCCGCATGCCCGCCGCGTGCAGGCGGCCGGCCAGGGCAGGGCCGGCCTGGCCGGTGCCGATGATGATGGCATCGTAGTGACCGTCGGCAATGGGGGTGGAGGACGATGCATCAGCGCTGGACATGGAAGGATCCTTTCACGGGTCTTGTATGATCCCGATGGCCGCCACGGGAGGCGGTATCGGAATCACCAGGGAGATGAAGCGTTGAACTATCTGGCAGTGGGTGTTGTGGTTCTGTCGATGCTGGCCGGGTGCGCCCAGGCCCCGCAATCCGCCGCCGCTGCGGCAACGCTTCCGGCGCCGCTCGCACCGAACGTTGGCAAGGCCACCGCGCTGGGCGGGCAGCGTGCCGGCGGTGCGCCGTATGAAGTGGTCGGCAGCGAAGTCTGGGACGTGAAGGATCCGGTGTCGGGCCGCACCTACCAGGTGTTCGTCGCGCTTCCCGCGTCATACGCCGAGTCGCCGGGGCGCAGGTACCCGGTGCTGTACGTCACCGATGCCGACTACGCATTCCCGTTGGCGCGGCAGATTGGCCGCCGCCTCAACGTGGAGGGGCCGAAGCTGCAGGAGTTCATTCTGGTCGGCTTGTCCTATGCGGTGGGCGATGATGGCGTGACCAGCCGCCGCCGCGATTACACGCCGACCCGCAAGGGACCCAGCAGTGCGCCCGCAGACGCGGTGCACGGCGAAGCGGCGCCCTACATCACCTACCTTCGCGAGCAGGTGCTGCCGTTCGTGGCCAGCCGCTACCGCACCGACGAAACCCGCCGCCTGCTGCTCGGGCACTCGTACGGCGCGCTGCTGGGTACCCAGATCCTGTTCACCGACCCGGGCCTGTTCTCCGGCTACATCCTTGGCAGCCCCTCGTACTGGTACGACAAGCATGTGATGGAGCAGGTCGAGAAAGACCATGCCGGCGCCCATGACGACCTGCCCGCGTCGGTGTACCTGTATGTAGGCGAGCGGGAAACCCCGGCCTTCGGCAACGACGCCGACATGGTGGCCGACGCGCGGCGGATGGACGCTGCCCTGCGCGCGCACCACTATCCGTCGCTGCGCCTTCAGCTTGACGTACTCAATGATGAAGACCATCTCAGCGTCGCGCCTCGCGGCCTCACCAAGGGCTTGAAGTATCTGCTGGGCGCTGCGGAGGGGCCGCGGTAGGCAGGGAACACCTGCACACGAGTGAACAGTTCAGTTTTTAACATGGCCAGCCACGGCAGGTACCCACTCACGCAGCAATCACGCGGTGATAATGGACCCATCACTGTTCACCCCGATGGATTGATGGATCGATACCGCCAGATCGTGGAACTGTCCGAGGACTGCATCAAGGAGTTGGATCTCGACGGCGTGGTTGTCGCCATCAATGAGAATGGCCTGAAGCTGTTCCGGGCCTCGCAGCCGGACGACATGCTCGGCCGTAACTGGAAGGCGATGTGGCCGCCGCTCGCGCAACCGCTGGTCGAACAGGCGCTGGCCAGCGCGCTGCGAGGGGACCAGGTGGAATTCGAAGCCTCCGCGCTGGATGGCCGGGGCATGCTGCGCGACTGGCGCGTACGGGTGGGCGCGCTGCGCGACGGCGGCAGCATCGTGGGCGTGCTGGCGGTCAGTTCCGATGTCACCGCGCGCAATGCCGCGCTGGGCGCGGCCGACGTACTGGGCGCTGCGTTCGATGCCAAGGCCGATGAGGCCGGCGCATTGCTCGCCAGTGCAGCCAGCCGCGAGGCCAACCTGATCGAAACGCTGCGCAGGAGCCAGTCCAGCCTGTTGGCCACCAACCTGGCCTATCAGGCGCTGGAAGTCCGGCACTTCCAGGTCGCCCAGGGCCGTGACTTCGCGGTAGCCGCCCAGCGCGCTGCGGAAATGATCGCCGACCATGCCCAGAAGGGCGAGGCGGTGGGCCAGCTGCTGGCCGGCGTCGTCCACGATCTCAACAACTTCCTGCAGTCGGCCACGGCGGCCATCGACGTGGTCATGGCCAGTGGCGAGCTGAGTCCGAAGAACGTCCGGTTGCTGGACGTGGCCGAAGCCGCGCTGGAACAGGGCGCGGAGATGTCGCAGCGGCTCATCGGGTTTGCCCGGCAACACCCGTACCGCCCGGAGCCGGTCGAGCTGGCCGCGCTGGTGACGAAGATGCAGCCCCTGCTGGAGCAGGCGGTGGGCGCGGGCATCGCGTTGAACGTAGACCCGGGCGACCCGGCCTGCTGCGCCATGGTGGACCGCAACACCCTGGAGCGCGCCCTGTTGAACCTGGTGGTCAACGCGCGCGACGCCTGCGTGCCCGGTGACAGCATCCGGGTCACCACCGGTCGGCTCACCGTTGCGGAGGGCGACGGCACGGGTGCGCGCGTGGCCGGCGAGTACGTCACCCTCACCGTCTCCGATACCGGCTGCGGCATGAGCAACGACGTACTGTCGCGCGTATTCGAGGTGTACTTCACCACCAAGCCGCCGGGCGAAGGCTCGGGCCTTGGCTTGCCGCAGGTGCACAGCGCGGTGCGCCAGGCCGGTGGTTTCGTGACGGTCAGCTCCAGCCCCGGCGAGGGTGCCAGTTTCGAGCTTGCGTTGCCCCGCGTGCGCGGCGACGACTGAGCGTAGGGTCTGGTCTGCACACGGTGCAGATATTCGAGTCTCACCGCGTTCACCTCGCTTCGCGCAGCCTCGCGTTCACAGCTGCACCCGCAGCATGAGAACGGAGACGCACGACCCGATGAACACCCGAATCGACTACCCGGAACGCGGCGCGGCAGGCCCCGACGTTGCGGTCATCAATGAAACCACGGTCATTCCCTCCACGCCGGAGAGCGCCGTGTCGTGGAGCGCGATCCTGGTCGGCGCGGTGGCGGCGGCGGCGCTGTCGCTGATCCTGCTGATCCTGGGCGTCGGCCTTGGCCTGTCCTCGGTGTCGCCCTGGTCGTTCGAGGGCGTCACCAAGGAAACCTTCGGCTGGGCCAGCATTGCCTGGCTGACCTTCACCGCACTGGCCGCGTCGGGTCTGGGCGGCTATCTGGCCGGTCGCCTGCGCACCAAGTGGACCCGCGTGCATGGCGATGAAACCTATTTCCGCGACACCGCGCATGGCTTCGCTTCGTGGGCGGTGGCGACCCTGCTCACCGCCGGCCTGCTGACCTCGGCCATTGGTGGCGTGCTGGGCGCAGGTGCCAAGGTGGCCGGTGCCACCGCGGGCGCCGCCGCATCCACGGCTGGCGTAGCGGCCGCCGGCGCGGGTTCGGCCGCGGCGATGCAGTCCGAGCAGGGCGATCTGGGCTACTGGGTGGACTCGCTGTTCCGCCGCGCCCCCGGCGCCGAGCTGGCACCGGGCACGCCGCCGCCGCCGGCTGTCGCCCCGGCCGGCCCCGACGCAGCGCCGGCACCGGCGATGGCCGGTCCTGCCGGCCCGCGCATGGCGCCGCCGCCGCCGCGTCCGATGCCGGGCGGTCCGGGCATGGGGGACCGTCGTGAGGTGCGTGCGGAAGTGAACCGCATCATTGTCACCAGCCTGCAGGGCCAAGGCCTGAATCCCGCCGACCAGCAGTATCTGGCCCAGTTGATTGCCCGGGAAACCGGCATGTCCCAGGCCGAAGCGGAAGCCCGCGTCACCGACATCCAGACCCGCATGCGTGCGGCGCTGGAAGAAGCGAAGAACACCGCCAAGCAGGCGGCCGATGACGCCCGCAAGGCTACTGCCTACGCCGCGCTGTGGCTGTTCATCACGCTGCTGATCGGCGCCTTCATGGCCAGCCTCACGGCTACCTGGGGCGGCCGTCGCCGCGACCTGTAATTCCACCGAACGAGGAGAACCGACATGAAAATGCTGCTGCTGTGGGCACTGGGCGTGCCGATCCCGCTGCTGATCCTCTGGGCCATCTTTACCTGAGCCTGATCCGCAGGGAGTAACACAGAAGGCCGCCTCCGGGCGGCCTTCTGCATGCTGCACGGCAGCGGGATATCGACCGGCATGCCCGCTATCGTCGCGCACCAGACCCGCGTGAGAATGGAAGCAGCATGAAGCGAACCGCCGGACCGTTACTGGCACTCCTTGGCCTGTCGACCCTTGCAGGCACTACGGTTGCCGCAGACGCCCCGAAGCGTCCCAGCGTCGAACAGCTGCAGACGCTCATTGTCGACCGATCCCCGCAGACCACCGTGGACACCCCCGACCACGACCGCATCACCGCGCGCCGCATCGATATCGTCGACGAGAAGGGCACGATCCGCATGACCCTGTCCGGGCAGACCCCGGCCCCGATCATCGACGGCATCCAGTACAAGCGCGCCTTCAACGTCGCCGGCATGGTCCTGTACGACGACAAGGGCAGCGAACGCGGTGGCTTCGGCACTGCCGACCTCAATGGCGGCATGGCGGTGCTGGCGCTGGACCACCCGGCCATGGACGCGATCGGCTGGCGCGTGTCCCCGGACGGCGAAGTGCGGTTCTCGATCAACCAGGCGCCGCCCCTGATCCGCGAGCCCGGGCTCGACAACCGGCTGATTCCCGGCGTGGCAACGCCCACCCGCATCCAGCTGGTGGTGGGCGCCGACGGCACCCCGGCCATCGCCCTCAACGACAAGGCCGACCGTGCGCGCCTGCGCCTCACCGTCACCCCGGAAGGGTACGGCGCCATCGAGTTCCTGGACGCGCAGGGCAAGGTCATCCACACCCTGGCCCCGGAGGCGAACCTGCCCTGAGCCCGGACCTGCGTTGGCAGAACCGCTTGACCGCCAGGCAGCCGGCACCCGAAGATCGGCGCTGACCAACGGGATCAGGGATCGACCATGGCAGGCATCATCGGGGAACTGCTGGAGGGCATCGCGGATTTCGTGACTGACGTGTGGCTGCTGCGCCGGCAGCGCAGCGCCAGCGGCCGTCCCGGAAACAGATGGGGCACCGATGCCGCCGATGTCGCGGTATTCAATGCGTGGGCGATCGGCCTGTCGATCGCAGCGGTGGCGCTCGCAGCAATCCTGTTCTTCGTGCTGAAGCTTCCGCCCTGGATCGGCCTGGCCCCGGTGGTGGCAGCTGGCATCTACCTCGGCTATCGATGGCTGACACTGGCACGCGCGTGAGGCGGGGACAGCGGAAGCGCGGGGACGCTGGTGCACGCATAGCAGTGACTTACCTACATAGTCAGGACGCTCCATGTACGGATTGATCGGCAAGATGCTTGTCGCACCTGGCCAACGCGATGCGGTGATCGATATCCTTCTGCGGGGAACGGGGTCCATGCCCGGGTGCCAGAACTACATCGTGGCCCGCGACCCCGCCGACCAGGACGCGATCTGGATCACAGAGGTGTGGGACAGCGCGGAGCAACACCGCGCCTCGCTGGCATTGCCGGCCGTGCAGGAGGCCATCGCCCAGGCGCGTCCGCACATCACCGGCTTTGGCGAGCGCTTCGAGACCGAGCCGGTGGGCGGGATCGGGTTGCCGACCGCATAGCGGACGGTCGCCATGCTCCTGGCGAACCTGGCTGGCCGGTATCTTTTCTGAGCACGGCACAGTAGTTGTACGGGGGCGCCGGGGCAGGGCAGCTGATGCAATGCCGGGGCATCGGCCGTCCGGCCGCCGTCCTGGAGCTTTCCATGCGCATTCGTTCGCTTTCTCCCTCCGCCGTGCTCGTTGCGGCCCTTGTAGCCGCCGGTGCGGGCAGTGCCGCACCGCCCGCCGCCGCACCCGCCGCCCGTAGCATGCCCGGGCCCGTCAACGCCGCATCCGCAGGCGTGACCCTGCAGGGCACGATCACCGCACTGGATACCCGCACCCGGGCGGTCACCGTGACCGGGGCCGATGGCAGTGCGGTGGACTTCGTTGCCGGCGCCGACGTGCGCAACTTCAACCAGTTGAAGGTAGGCGACAAGGTCACGCTCGATTACACCGCTGCGGTGGCCCTGGACCTGCAGCCGGCCGGCAGTGCGCCGGTGGGCCTGACGAAGTCCCAGGCGCAGACCGTGCCCACCCGGGGCGCCAAGCCCGGCGGCGCACGCTCGAGCACGATAGAGCTGGTCACCGAGGTGGCCGCGGTGAATCCCACCGCCAACACGATTGCCCTGCGAGGCCCGAGCGGCAATACACAGCTCATCGCCGTGGAACGGCCGGACCTGCGTGCCAAACTCCCCAGCGTAAAGCGGGGCGATCTTGTCAAAATTTCCTATACCGAAGCGGTGGCGCTGTCGATTCGCCGCGACAGCAAATGACCGGGTGAACCGAAGGGGCCCGGCCACGGAGTGTGGCTGGGCCTGGAGGCATTTCCTATCCTTTACTGCAGCTCGCGCCGCAGGCGACGGGCGGTTACAGCGCGCCTTCGCTGCCGGAATACGTGACGCTCCACGGCTTTCCCTTCGCGTCGGTCATGCACGACCAGGGGGCATCGGCGCCGGGCACGCGCACCTTGACCAGGATGCCCGCTTCGGCGCCCAACGCCTCGTTGACCGTGAGTTTGGCAGCGGGGACGCGCGTCTTGGCAGCCACGGCGGCCAGGCAGGCCTTCTCTGCGCCAGGGTGCGATTCGCGCGGTGCCGCGGCGGTCGGCGGCGCGCCCGGCGCAGCCGATGCGGCCGGCACCACCCTGCACACGCCATTGGCGCGGTTCTTCCCGGTGTAGCTCACGTCGGTGGAACCGTCCGGGTTCCGACTGATCGAGACAGTGACGCCAAGTTTCGCATCCCTGGCTTCGTAGTAGTTTTCGTTGGATGCCTTCAAGACGGCTTCCCGCCCATTGATGAAGGCTGGCCCGCCCTGGTCCACGTGCAGCTCGATGTTGCCCGGGCAGGTCGCGTTGAGCTGTGGAAGCTGCGCCTGCGCCGCGAAGGACGCCAG
Organism: Stenotrophomonas sp. NPDC077420; assembly: GCF_044543385.1. Taxonomy (NCBI): domain Bacteria; kingdom Pseudomonadati; phylum Pseudomonadota; class Gammaproteobacteria; order Lysobacterales; family Lysobacteraceae; genus Stenotrophomonas; species Stenotrophomonas sp. NPDC077420. The sequence goes on along the minus strand of NZ_JBITVZ010000004.1, from coordinate 54,966 downwards.
CGAAGCAAGCAGGGACACGGATACCAGCAGTGTTTTCATCGGCGTACTCCGTTGGCGGGATGGCGCCAGATTATCGACTGCAGCCGCATACGCAGCGTGTTGATCCAGCCAGGCGGCGGCGCACGCCAATGCGAGTGCAACGCCCTACCACGTGCCCGTTCAGTCTTCTTCACAGTTCATCTACGTAACCCAACGCAAGCTACATGCGGGGTCATGGCTCCGGTAAAAATCCGCTCCAAGCCTGCAATATTTCCGACGTCCCAGACGAAAGGAGAAGTGGAATGAACATCTCGAAGAAGCATGTGGCAACAGCGCGTACCCTCGTCGTCGCACTCGTCGCAGGCCTGAGCCTTGCCGGTTGCGCCAGCTACAAGAACGAGTTTGCAACGATCAACTCGCGACTGGATTCACTGGATACCAAGGTGAACAGCGCGGCCCAGAGTGCAGACCAGGCCAACCAGTCCGCACAGCAGGCCAACCAGCGTCTGGACCAGATCGAAGGTCGCCTCCAGCGCCTCGAATCGCAGCCGACCACCAAGCGTCAGCCGCGCGGCTGATTGCCGTTGGGCAACACGTAATACATTGTTGAAAACCGGGACCCGGTGGCCGTTCGTGGCCACCGGCTTCTTTTGCTTGACCCGCAGTAGATTCAAGGAATCCCCCATCATCATGTCCCTGCATTCCTCCTTCCGGCCTGTTTTTGGCGCCTTGGCGCTGGCCCTGTCATTGGCCTGTTCTGGTGCGGCTGTCGCCCAGGAAGCGCGGTCGATCGAAGCTGATCACTCGACCGAGGCCGTGGACATGCTGCCCACCGGGCAGGAAGTCTCGCAGACGGTCATCGATCTGGCGGGATGGATCAAGGCAAGCAACAACACCGTCGGCTATCCCTTTGCCGTCATCGACAAGGGAAATGCACAGATACTGGTCTTCGACGGCAAGGGCAAGCTGCGTGGAGCGGCGCCCGCACTGTTCGGTTCGGACAAGGGCGACTACTCCGACCCCAGCGTCACCAAGTACGCATTGAAGGATATCCCGCAGGGCCAGCGCACCACGCCGGCCGGGCGATTCATCGGTGGGTATGGCCCCTCGCTGGACACCGGGCGGGTCCTGTGGATGGACTTCGATACCGCGGTGTCCATCCATCCCACGGCGACCGGGGTCAAGTCCGAACGTCGACCCGAGCGACTGGCATCGCCGGCTCCGGACGACAACCGCATCACCAACGGCTGCATCAACGTCGACCCCGGGTTCTACGCCAAGGTGATCAAGCCCACCTTCGAGAAGGGCGGGCTGTTCTTCGTGCTGCCGGAGGTCATGGCAATGGCCGACGTCTTCCCGGAGTTCGTCGAGAGCCAGTCCACCGCGCAGCACAAGGAGGGCAAGCGCCCCCGGCGTGAGCGGGCGGACGTGCAGGACGGCGTCTCGCCGTAACGTTTCGCGTGCCAGTCAGCCGGCCGGTGTCGGCTGGCGCACCATCTCCAGAAACGCATCGACGGCGGGCGCCTGCCAGGCACCCTCGCGGCGGATGATGCTGAGCGGCCGCTGCAGGGCAAGCGCCCGCGCTGGCAGCTTGACCAGTCGACCTTCCTGCAATTCGCCGTCAACGCTGATGCTGGGCAGCCACGCGATGCCGCCCCCGTGGATCGCAGCCTGCTTCAGCGCTTCGGTGTTACCGAACTCGACGATGCTGCCGGTCTGCACGCCGAGCTGCTGCAGCAGCGTGGAAACCAGCTCGCGCGTGCCCGATCCCGGTTCACGCATCAACAGCGGTTCGCCGTCGATGTCCGACGGCGCCAGCCGCCTGCGTCGCGCAAGCGCATGCCCAGCGCCCACCACCGGGACCAGCTCGTCGCGGCTGAACGCCTCCGTGGCAAGCCCCTCGGCCCGGATCGGGCCTTCCACGAAGCCCAGGGTGAAGCGCAGATCGGCCACGCCCTGCGCGACTTGTCCGGTATTGCCCACGAACAGGGAAATGCCAATACCGGGGAAGGCACGCCGGAACTGCGCGATGTAGCGGGGCAGTACGTAGGTGCCGATGGTGTTGCTGGCGCCGATCGACAACTGCCCTGCACGCGCGTCGGCAAATGCGCGCATGGCCGCCTGCGCGCTGTCGGCCACCGCGAACAGCCGCGCCGAATAGCCGTGCAACACGCTGCCCGGTTCGGTCAGGCGCATGCCGCGCGCTTGCCGTTCGAACAGCGCCACTCCCAACCGCGACTCGAACGCCTTCAGTTCCCGTGACAGCGCCGGCTGGGAGATGTGCACGCGAACGGCCGCCGCCGAAATGCTGCCGGTTTCGGCAATGGCATGGAAGATGGCCAGGTGATGGAGGTTCATGCGCGGAAAAACGGTCAGAGCTGCCCGCTAAAGTACTGCACAAGGAGGCTGCTGACTGCCACGGCCACCCAGACGCCCAGGCCCAGCATGATGGGGCGGAGGCCTGCGGCCGCCATGCGACGCAGGTTGGCCGACAGGCCGATCGCAGACAGGGCGAACACGATCAGCACCTCGGCGACCCCCTGCAGCACGGGCAGCGCGGCGGCGGGAACCCAGCCCGCGGTGCGGATGCCCGAGGCGGCCAGGAACCATAGGATGAACCAGGGGAAGATCGCCCCCAGGGTGAACCCGGCGGCGCGCGCCTGGGTGGCGCTGCGGCGCCTGGCCAACGCGGCCATGGCAACGGTCAGTACCAGGCAGATCGGAATGATCAGGGTCGAGCGGGTCAGCTTGACGATGGTGGCGTAGCCGCCGGCAAGGTCGCTGTAGGCGTAGCCGGCGGCGACGACCGAGGAGGTATCGTTGATCGCGGTGCCGGCCCACAGGCCAAAGCCCAGGTCGCTCATCTGCAGCAGGTGGCCGAGCAGCGGGAACAGCAGCACCGCGATCACGTTGAACAGGAAGATGGTGGAAATGGCGAGCGCGGTATCGTGGTCATCCGGTTTGAGGATGGGCGTTACGGCGGCGATGGCCGACCCACCGCAGATGGCGGTGCCAACCCCGATCAACACGGTCAGCTTGCCGTCCACGCGCAGCCAGCGGCCCAGCGCCCACGCACTGGCGAAGGCCACGGCAACCGTCACCAGCGTCACCGACAGCGATTCCCGTCCGGTCCTGAGCACGTCGGCCAGGCTGAGGCCGAAACCCAAGGCAATGATCGACCCCTGCAGCACCTGCCGGCCGCCGAAGCGGATGCCCGGGTCGAAGCGCGGCGGCGGCGACAGCAGCTGCCTGGCCGCCATGCCCAGCACGATGCCGAACACCGGGCCGCCTACCCAGGGCAGCAGGTGCCCCAGCAGCAGCGCCAGCGCCGCGACAGCGGCGGTCAACAGCAGGCCGTGGGCGTGATGGCGGATCCAGCGGGAGGGAAGGGCGGGGGCGGTGTTCATGGCGCATGTGGACGGGAGGAAGGGGCCCAGTCTGGGCCGCCACGCACCATGCATCCAATACAAATAATCTGGCTGAGCCATGCCTTCAAAGCATGGCTACACAGGCCCTGCGGCGCCGGGGGCCGCCACCGACGCCCGGGTGATCAGCTGGTGCGCCAGCACGTGGTTGACCGTGACCGGTCCGGCGCCGTTGCTGCGTCGAATCTCCCGCAGCAGGATGTCGATGGCGGTGTCGGCCATCTCCGCCACCGGTTGATGGACGGTGGTCAGCTCCGGCCAGACCATGGTCGAGGCGGAGGTGTCATCGAATCCCACCACCGACAGATGGCCCGGCACCTGCAGGCCACGACGATGCGCCACCGACACCACTGCCGCGGCCATGTCGTCGTTGCTGGCGAAGATCGCGCTGGGTGGCTGCCGCAGGCTCAGCAACGTTTCCGCCGCTTCCAGCCCGGAGCGGTAGGTGAAGTAGCCGGGCTGCACCAGCGCCTCGTCGTATGCGATACCGGCCGAGGCCAGCGCATCGCGGTAGCCCTGCCACCGGTGCGCGCTGGCGGTCTGGTTCGGGTCGCCGGTGATGTAGCCGATGCGGCTGTGTCCGTGGGCGATGAGGTGCGACACCATCTCCTGGCTGGCGCGGCGGTCGTCGATGCTTACGCAGGAGATGCGGTCGCTGAAGTGGCTGGAAGCGATGGCCACCACCGGCACCCCCGCCTTGACGAATTCGTCCACGATGCGTGTTGACTCGCACAGCGGCGGCGGCAGGATCACGCCCGCCACGCGGGTGGACAGCTGGCGCGCGGCGTCACGGCGTGCCTGTGCGCCCAGGCCATCCCACGCCGCGATCACCAGCTGCGCTGCGGACTGGGTGGAGCCCTGCAGCGCACCCACCAGCAATTCGCGCAGGTAACTGGCGCTGGGGTTGGTGTAGATCAGGGCGATGCAGGTGTGCTGCGCTGCCGCCAGTGCGCTGGCCGCCAGGTTCGGGCGGTAGTCCAGGGCGAGCACGCTGCGCATCACCCGTTCGCGGTTTCTTTCGCGCACGCCGGCATGGCCGTTGATCACCCGCGACACGGTCATCGGGGACACGCCGGCATGCGCGGCGACCTCGTCGATGGTGACCGCACTCGCTTTGCGACGCACTGCCTTCGGGGGGGTGCTCAAGGGCCGGGCTCCTTTGCTGCGCTGCATGATGACAAGCGTATTACCGGGTGATTAGTCTGCGCCCTGACGCGATGGTAGCGCTACCACTGAGCCGACATGAGGCGAAGCGGGACCCCCCCATTTACCGCGCGGCTGTTCTGGCAATTCTGAAAGCGAGCTTGAGTCGCACTGCGCCAAAAACGCGTGTTGCGATATTCGGTGTGGAAGACGGGCCTCGCCCGTGCGTGCCCCCAGGAGGGGCGGTACATCCATTCGATCGTATGTCAGAGGGGAGAGTCATGAGCGCTTGTGCTTTCCGTCGTACCCCAGCCCTGGGGGCTCATCCATGAGCCGCACGCTGGCGAAACTTACTTCCCGGGCCATGTTCACCTTCGTCGGTGGCGTCCTGGTCATCAACCCCGCTTTCGCACAGGACGCCGCGGCGCCGGCCACCGCCACGCAGCAGCCGTCCCAGCCCAGCCCGACCCAGCTGGACACCGTGCAGGTCACCGGTATCCGTAACAGCCTGAGCCAGGCGATGGATATCAAACGCGATTCGGCCGGCGTGGTGGATGCGATCAGCGCCGAGGACATCGGCAAGTTCCCCGACACCAACCTGGCCGAATCGCTGCAGCGCATCACCGGTATCTCGATCGAACGCCGTGATGGCGAAGGTGCGCAGGTGACCGCACGCGGCTTTGGTCCGCAGTTCAACCTGGTCACCCTCAATGGCCGCCAGATTCCGGGTGCCGACGCGTTCGGTGCGGCCGGGCAGGTGGCCATCGGCGGCGTCGACGGCGGCACCCGCGCGTTCAACTTCGCCCAGCTCGCCGCTGAAGCCATCAACGGCATCGAAGTGTTCAAGACCAGCCAGGCCAACGTGCCCAGCGGCGGCATCGGCGCCACCATCAACATCCTCACCGCGCGCCCGTTCGACCATGAAGGCGTGGTTGCCAGTGCCGGCGCCAAGGCGGTCTCCGACGAGAGCCAGCCGTTCGGCAACGACATCACCCCGGAACTGTCGGGCATCTTCAGCTACAGCAACCCGGACAAGACCTTCGGCGTCGGTGTCAGTGCCAGCTACCAGAAGCGCAAGGGTGGCTCGGTGCAGGCCACCAACAACTACTGGAACATCCAGCCGTGGACCGGCACCATGCCGGGCAACCCGACCGTGGTCAACGCACCGGCGGTGGGCGCGCTGTACGGCCGTCCGAACGACCTGCGCTACGCCTTCGCCGAGTTCGAGCGCGAGCGCACCAACGCGCAGGCGGTCCTGCAGTTCGCACCCACCGACGCGGTGACGCTGACCCTGGACTACACCTACTCGACCAACGAGATCGAAGAGAATCGTGGCGAACAGGGGATGTGGCTGCAGAACAGCAACTACACCGACGTGGAGTTCGACACCAGCGGCGCGGTGGCCACGCCGATCTACATTCGTGAGATCGCCGGCACCAAGGACTTCGGGCTTGAACAGCAGCGCAGCATGCAGAAGTACAAGCTGGGCTCGCTGGGCTTCAACGCGCTTTGGAATGTCACCGACCGCTTCAAGCTGACCTTCGACGCGCACAACTCCAAGAACGAAAGCCGCCCCAACGATCCGCTGACCGGCGGCGGTTCCATCTTCGCCAGTATCGCCGGTACCAACAACTGCACCGTGGGGCCGCATTGCGGTGGCACCTATGTGCAGGAAATGAACTTCAACAATGGCCTGCCGGTCGGCACCAAGACCTGGTACCCGACCTCGGCCGACGCCATCGCCGGAACCAATGGCGTGGTCAATCCCGCCTTCGAGACCGGCGAGATCGGTTCGCAGGTGCTGCGCATCAATTCGCAGACCCAGGTCAGCGAGGTCAAGGCCGGCCGCGTCGACGGTGAGTGGAGCTTCGACCAGGGCCGCTTCCAGTTTGGCGTGGACTCGAGCAAGCAGACCACCCACCGCATCCAGGCAGCGGAGAACTACAACACCCTGGGCGACTGGGGCGTGGCCAACGTCGACGGGGACGTGGCCAATGGACTGATGGACCTGCTGCAGCCGGTGAACATCGTGGGGCTGTTCAACGACTTCAATGCCAACAGCTTCACCGCCTGGCGCGGGGATGCCGGCCGGCTCGCGCAGTGGTCGGCAGACAACTACGGTGCCGACCTGGGCGTAAGCCCGCAGCGCGCCGCCGACAACTTCGTGGAAGAGAAGACCAAGTCCGCCTACTTCCAGGTGGAACTGGATGGCGAACTGGGCGGGCTGCGCACCAATACCCGCCTGGGCGTGCGCTATGAAACCACCGACGTGGTGTCCACGTCGATCATCGCCATTCCCGAAGCCATCGAATGGCAGTCCAACAACGACTTCCGCGTGATGTTGTCCGACGAGCAGCAGCCGTTCACCGAAAAGAACAGTTACAGCTACATCCTGCCCAACCTGGACTTCAGCATCGACCTCATGGACGACCTGAAGGGCCGCGTCTCGTTCGGCAAGAGCATCGCGCGCGCGCCGATCGGCAACCTGTATGCGGGGCCGACCGCCCAGCAACCGTTCGGCTCGGTGCTGATCGACCCCTCCACCCGGGCCAGCGGAACGGCACAGAACCCGCAGCTGAAGCCGCTGGAGTCGGACAACCTGGACCTGGCGCTGGAGTGGTACTTCGCTGACGCCAGCTATGTGTCGGTGACGTACTGGAACAAGCAGGTCGACAACTTCATCGGCAATACCATCGTCCAGGAGAACCTGTACGGCCTGCGCGACCCCACCTCCGGCCCGGATGCGCAGACCGCGCTGTCGTTCCTCACCAGCGGTGCCTGCGTTACCCAGGTCGGCCCGGCCAATGCGGCGGCCTGCAACGCCAACGACACCGCGTTGTTCACCGCGCTGGCGTTGCTGCGCAACAATCCCGCCGGGCTGGGTGCCTACAACGGCACCGACGCACAGGTCCTGGCCACCGAAGCGGCGTACGACCTGTACGGCACCGCCGCCGACCCGCTGTACCAGTTCAACGTCAACCGCCCCATCAACCAGAACCAGTCCAAGCTGCATGGCTGGGAACTGGGGGGGCAGTACTTCTTCGGCGATACCGGGTTCGGCGTGCTGGCCAACTACACCATCGTCAACGGTGACGTGGGGTACAACGACGCCGGCGACCCGAACATCGACCAGTTCTCGCTCACCGGCCTCAGCGACACCGCCAATGCCATGCTGATGTACGAAAAGTACGGCTGGTCGGTGCGCCTGGCCTGGAACTGGCGCGACGAGTACCTGATCCTGGCCAACCAGGGCGCCAGCCGCAATCCGTACTACGTGGAGGAGTACGACCAGTGGGATCTCAGCGTGAACTACACCCTGGATGATCACTGGTCGTTCGGCCTGGAAGCGATCAACCTCACCGGCGAGGACGTCCGCTGGCGTTCGCGCACCTCGCAGATGATCGTGAAACTGGCCGACCAGAGCCCGCGCTACATGCTCGGCGTGCGGTACCGGTTCTGACGGGCCACTGGTACCGCTGCTCCGGCAGCGGTACCTTGGCGGCGCGGCTTCTGATTGCTCTGGACATCCCCATGGCTCGATACGAAACGCTCAACAACATCGCCCACCAGGACCTGCGGGTGGTCACCGGCTTTGGCCCGGAATACGGCGATGCCGTCGGCATGGTGCCGGCCTATCCGAGCGAGTTCGCCGAACTGCAGCGCGAGTACCCGATCTTCCTGCGCCGCGACACGGCGAGCGGGGAATGGCAGTCGGTGGTACTGCTGGGGTTCGAACAACACGAAAACCTGTACCTGCAGGACGACCGCTGGAATGCCTCCTACGTACCCGGGGCGGTAGCCAAAGGGCCGTTCCTGATCGGATTCCAGGACCACCAGGTCGACGGCATGCCGGCTCGCGAGGCGGTGATGCATGTGGACCTGGAACATCCGCGGGTCAGCGCGGGCACGGGCGAACCGCTGTTCCTGCCGCAGGGCGGCAACACGCCCTATCTGGACCATATCGCGGGCGTGCTGCGCGGCATCCATGACGGCAGCCTGTTCGGCGCGGCCATGTTCGCCGCGTTCGACGCCCATGGCCTGATCCAACCGCTGCAACTGGACGTGCAGATCGAGGCCCGGCACCGGGTGGCGGTGAACGGCCTGCATGGCATCGACAAGGACCGCCTGGCCCAGCTGGACGGCGAGGCGCTGGTCGCCCTGAACCGCGCCGGCTACCTGGAAGGGGCCTACCTGCTGGTGGCGTCGCTGCACAACATGCGACGGTTGATCGCCGAAAAGCAGCGGCGCCTGCGTGCGCAGGATGCCGCCAGCGCGACCGGTAGAAACTGAGCGATGCTGGACCGCGTTGCCATGCGCACCCTCGAAGAAAGCGACGCCACGGCGGTTTCGCTGGAGGCCCTGGCCGACGCCGCCGAACCGGTGGTGCTGCGTGGCATTGCGCGCAACTGGGCGCTGGTACAGGCCGGATTGCGCTCCGCCGGGGAGGCAATGGACTACCTGCGTGGTTTCGACGCAGGCGTGCCCATCACCTATTCCTGGGGTGGGCCCGAGATCGAGGGCCGCCCGTTCTACAGTTCTGACTTCACCCGGTTGAACATCGAAATCCGGCGCGGCCAGCTCGCGCAGGTGCTGGACGAGATCGCCGACACCTTCGGGATCGCGCAGCCGCCCACGCTGTATGTGGCGTCGCTGTTGATCGAGCGGGCGCTGCCCGGGTTTGCCCGCGACAACGATGCCGGCCTGGCCGGGCAGGGCATCGACGCCGCGGCCAGCATCTGGATCGGGAACCGGGTAACGGCGTCCTGCCACTACGACACCCCGGACAACCTGGCCTGCTGCGCGGTGGGCCGGCGCCGCTTCACCCTGTTCCCGCCGGACCAGATCGACAATCTGTATCCGGGTCCGCTGGAGCCGACACCCGGCGGCCAGGTGGTCAGCGTGGTGGATGTCGAGCGCCCGGACCTGGAGCGTTACCCGCGTTTCAGCGAGGCGTTGGCGCATGCGCGCACGGCGGTGCTGGAACCGGGCGATGCGATCTTCATCCCCAGCATGTGGTGGCACCACGTGCGCAGCCTGGAACCGTTCAACGTGCTGGTGAACTACTGGTGGCGTCGTTCACCGGCGTTCCTGTCCTCGCCGCTGCCGGCGCTGCAGCACGCGATGTGGGCGCTGCGCGACCTGCCCGAGCCGCAGAAGCAGGCCTGGGCGAAGATCTTCGACTATTACGTATTCGGTCCCGGCGGGCGCGCAGGCGAGCACCTGCCCGACGCTGCCCGGGGCGAACTGGCACCTTTCGACGAAACGCAGGCACGACGCACGCGCGCGATGCTGCTGGGTCGTCTCAATCGCTGACGGGAGCACGGCTGTGAATGCTGCAGGGCAGGTAGACGGGCGGGTCCGGAAAGTGATCATCGCCGGCGGTGGTACCGCAGGCTGGCTGGCCGGTTGCGCGCTGGCGCAGCAGTTCCGTGACCAGCTGGAGATCACGCTGGTCGAATCCGAACAGATCGGTACCGTGGGGGTTGGCGAATCCACCGTGCCCACCATCCGCACCTTCCATCGGTTCCTGCAGATCGATGAGCAGGAGTTCCTGCGCGCGGTGGCCGGGACCTTCAAGCTGTCCATTTCCTTCGAGAACTGGCGTCGACCCGGCGAGCGTTTCATCCATCCATTCGGCACCATCGGCCAGGGGACCTGGGCGACACCGTTCCATCATTTCTGGCTGGACAGCCTGCGCCGTGGCATGCCCTCGGAGCTGGGTGATTTCTGCCTGGAAAGCGTGGCCTCGCGCGGCGACCGGTTCTCGCTGCAGACCCAGCCCCAGGTCAACTATGCGTATCACTTCGACGCCGGGCTGTACGCCAGGTTCCTGCGGGGCAAGGCCGAAGCGCATGGCCTGCGACGGGTGGAAGGCAAGATCCGCGAAGTGCGTCAGCACGCGCATGACGGGTCGGTGCAGGCGCTGGTGCTGGAAGACGGGCAGGTGCTGGAAGGCGACCTGTTCATCGACTGCACCGGGTTCCGCGGCCTGTTGACCGAACAGACCCTGCAGACCGGCTATGAAGACTGGAACGAGTGGCTGCCCAGCGACCGTGCGGTGGCGGTGCAGACCGCGTCGGTCGCGCCGCCGGTGCCGTATACCCGGGCCATCGCGCACGAAGCGGGCTGGCGCTGGCACATCGCCCTGCAGCACCGGGTAGGCTGCGGGCTGGTGTATTCCAGCCGGCACATGTCCGATGACGAGGCGCAGGCCAAGCTGCTGCGGGAGGTCGACGGCGAACCGCTGCGTGACCCGTGGCGGGTGCCGTTCCGCAGCGGACGGCGCCTGAAGGCGTGGAACCGCAACGTGGTGGCGCTGGGGCTGGCCAGCGGTTTCATCGAGCCGCTGGAGTCGACCAGCATCCACCTGACCATCAGCGCGGTGGTGCGGCTGATCCAGCTGTTCCCGTCCGATGGCATCCGCCCGGCCATGGTCGATCTGTACAACGACATCAGCCGCCAGGAGATGGAGCACGTCCGCGACTTCATCATCCTGCACTACCACGCCACCCAGCGCGACGAGCCGATGTGGAAAGCCTGCCGCGAGATGGCGCTGCCCGAGTCGCTGGCGCTTCGGCTGCGTGCATGGCGCGAACGGGCGCATGCCTGGCAGGACCCCGGCGAACTGTTCCGGGTGGATTCCTGGACCAGCGTGCTGATGGGGCAGGGCATCCAGCCCGGGTCGCCGCACCCGCTCGCGCGCGCGATCGGCGACGAGGACCTGCGCACCCTGCTGCAGCGGATCCGCCAGCCGGTGCAGCAGGCGGTTGCCTCGATGCCGTCGCAGGGCGCGTTCATCGAACGCTACTGCAAGGCGTCGCCGGAGGTATGGCCACGGGGAATGGCGGTCGCGTAGCCAGGCTGCGCGTTGTTGCCTGGAATTGGTAGCGCTACCTTTCGAGCGCTGCGGTGCGGATCAACACGGGGTACACGGGATGGATCTGGTTGCAGGAATCGATGCAGGAACACAGAGTCTGAAGGTGCTGGTCTACGACCCTGCCGCGCGCAAGGTCGTGGCCAGCACCAGCGCCGCACTGGCGCTGGACAGCGGCGCCGATGGCAGCCGCGAACAACAGCCGGCCGACTGGGTGGCCGCGTTGCACACGTGCTTTGCCGGCATTCCAACGTCGGTGCGGTCGCGGATCACCGCGCTGGCGGTGTCCGGCCAGCAGCATGGGTTCGTCCCGGTTGACGCGGCGGGGGAGGTGCTGGCGCCGGCCAAGCTGTGGTGCGACACCAGCACCGCCGCCGAGTGCGTGCAGATCATGGACGCCGCCGGCGGCTGCGCCGCCACCATCGCGCTGGGCGGCAACCCCATCCTTACCGGCTACACCGCCTCCAAACTGCCGTGGACCCGGACCCACCGGCCGGACGCGTATGCGCGCCTGGCCACCATTCTGCTGCCGCACGACTACCTGAATTTCGTGCTCACCGGCCAGCGATTCTGCGAATACGGCGATGCCTCGGGGACCGGCTGGCTGGACGTGCGCAGCCGCACCTGGTCGCCCGAGCTGCTGCGCGCCACCGACCCGGACCGCGACCTCGCCGGCTGCCTGCCGCCGATCGCGGCACCGGATGCGCTGTTCGACATCGCCCCGGCTGCCGCGAAAGCGCTGGGTGTGCCGACCAGCGTAAAGGTGGCGGTGGGCGGCGGCGACAACATGATGGCCGCCATCGGTACCGGCTGCGTGGTGCCCGGTCGCCTGGCGATGAGCCTGGGCACTTCGGGCACGCTGTTCGCGTATTCGGACACCCCCGTGGTCGACCCCGACGGTGCCTGGGCGGCGTTCTGCTCCTCCACCGGGGGCTGGCTGCCGTTGATCTGCACCATGAACTGCACCGTGGTCACCGAACAGGTGGCCGATGCGTTCGGGTTCAGTACCCGCTTCGGCGACGGTCACCTGCGGGCGACCGCGCCGGGGGCCGACGGCCTGGTGATGCTGCCCTTCCTCAATGGCGAACGCACCCCGGACCTGCCGCACGGCAAGGGCGTGCTGGCGGGACTGGACACCGCCAACATGACCCCGGCGCACTTCTACCGGGCGGCCATGGAGGGCGCTACCTACAGCCTGAAGTACGGCTACGACGCCTTCGTGCGCGCCGGCATGCAGTTCGAGCGCATCGTGCTTACCGGCGGCGGCAGCAACAGCGCGCAATGGCGGCAGCTGGTGGCCGATGTGTTCGGCCTGCCGGTGGACGTGCCCACCCAGCCGGAAGGCGCCGCCTTCGGCGCTGCGCTGCAGGCGCTGTGGGCACTGGGCCGGGCGCGCGGGGAGGGCGCAACCATTGCCGACATCACCGATCGGCACGTGGCGCTCGACCCGACGCTGTCCGCACGCCCGGATGCCTCGCGGGGCGCTGCCTACGCCGCCGCCTACGACCGCTTCCTGCGCCACCTCGACGCCATCACGCCGCTGCAGCGCGGCTGATCCCGCTTTTTTCGCGACACCTCGCACAACGAAAGGAACCGCAGCATGAGCACCCAGCCCTTCATCGGCGCCACCGAATACTTCCCCGGCATCGGCCGCATTCCCTTCGAAGGCCGCGGGTCGGACAACCCGCTGGCGTTCAAGGTGTACGACGCCAACAAGGTCATCGGTGGCAAGACCATGCAGGAGCACCTGCGCTTCGCGGTCTGCTACTGGCACACCTTCTGCAACGCCGGGCATGACCCGTTTGGCCCGGGTACGCGCCGCTTCCCGTGGGAGGCGGGCACGCCGATGGCCAGTGCCGAAGCCAAGGTCGACGCCGCCTTCGAGTTCTTCACCAAGCTGGGCGTGCCGTACTGGTGCTTCCACGATATCGACCTGGCACCGGACGCCGACGATGTCGGTGAGTACGAGAAGAACCTCAAGCACATGGTCCGCCTGGCCAGGGAGCGCCAGGACGCCACCGGCATGAAGCTGCTGTGGGGCACCGCCAACCTGTTCTCGCACCCACGCTACATGAACGGCGCCTCGACCAATCCGGACTTCGCCGTGGTGGCGCGCGCCGCGGTGCAGGTGAAGGCGGCACTGGAAGCCACCGTCGAACTGGGCGGCGAACATTATGTGTTCTGGGGTGGCCGCGAAGGCTATGCCTCGCTGGTGAACACGCAGATGAAGCGCGAGGTCGACCACTTCGCGCGCTTCCTCACCATGGCGCGCGACTACGGCCGCAGCATCGGCCTGAAGGGCAACTTCCTGATCGAGCCCAAGCCGATGGAGCCGATGAAGCACCAGTACGATTTCGACAGCGCCACTGTCGCCGGCTTCCTGAAGGAACACGGGCTGCACAAGGACTTCAAGCTCAACATCGAAGCCAACCACGCCACGCTGTCCGGCCACACCTTCGAACACGACCTGCAGGTGGCGTCCGACCACGGCCTGCTGGGCAGCATCGACGCCAACCGCGGCAACGCGCAGAACGGCTGGGATACCGATCAGTTCCCGACCGACCTGTACGACACCGTCGGCGCCATGCTGGTGGTGCTGCGCCAGGGCGGTCTGGAAGGCGGCCTGAACTTCGACGCCAAGGTGCGTCGCGAGTCGACCGACCTGGAGGATCTGTTCGTGGCGCACATCGGCGGCATGGACGCCTTTGCCCGCGGGCTGGAAGTGGCCCATGGGCTGCTCAACGACTCGCCGTGGGAGCAGTGGCGTGCCGAGCGCTACGCCAGCTTCGACAGCGGCGCCGGCAAGGACTTCGAACATGGCAAGCTCAGCCTGGCGGACCTGGCCGCACTGGGCGCGAAGGGCGGTGAGCCCAAGCAGATCAGCGGCAAGCAGGAACGCTACGAAAACCTGATCAACACCTACCTGCTGCGCTGAGTGCGGCCACAAGGAAGAGCACCATGACCCACCACACCCTCCCGCGTCGTGCCCCCGTCCTGATGGTCGCGATCGTCCTGGCGCTGGTTGCCTGCAAGGGCGACGACAAGGTCGCCGCCACGGCGGCGCCCGCAGCCACTGCCGAGGCTACCCCGTGGCCGTCGGTGAGCTGGCCGCTGGCCGAAGACCCTGCCCTGGAAAAACGCATCACCGAGCTGATGGCGGGCATGACGGTGGAGGAGAAGGTGGGCCAGCTGATCCAGGGCGACATCGCCAGCACCACCCCCGAGGATGTCCGGAAGTACCGGCTGGGGTCGATCCTGGCCGGCGGCAACTCCGATCCCGGCGGCCGCTACGATGCCTCGCCCGCGGCATGGCTGGCGCTGGCCGACGATTTCTACGCAGCCTCGATGGATACCGCACAGGGCGGCAAGGCGATTCCGGTGTTGTTCGGCATCGATGCGGTGCACGGGCAGAGCAACATCGTCGGCGCCACCCTGTTCCCGCACAACATCGGGCTGGGCGCGGCGCGCAATCCCGAGCTGGTGCGCCGCATCGGCGAAATCACCGCGCTGGAAACCCGGGCCACCGGCATGGAATGGGCGTTCGCGCCCACCGTGGCGGTGCCGCAGGACGACCGCTGGGGTCGGACGTATGAGGGCTACTCCGAATCGCCCGAGGTGGTGGCCAGCTACGCCGGCAAGGTGGTCGAAGGATTGCAGGGCAAGGTCGGTTCGCCGGAATTCCTCGACGGTCGCCATGTCATCGCCTCGGTAAAGCACTTCCTCGGCGACGGCGGCACCACCGACGGCAAGGACCAGGGCGACACGAAAATCAGCGAAGCCGAACTGGTCCGCATCCATGCCGCCGGTTACCCCCCGGCGATCGCGGCCGGCGCGCAGACCGTGATGGCGTCGTTCAACAGCGTCAATGGCGAGAAGATGCACGGCAATAAGCCGTACCTGACCGACGCACTGAAGGGCCGGATGAACTTCGGCGGCTTCGTGGTCGGCGACTGGAACGGGCACGGCCAGGTCAAGGGCTGTACCACCACCGACTGCCCGGCCACGATCAACGCCGGGCTGGACATGCCGATGGCCTCGGACAGCTGGAAGGGCATGTACGACACCACGCTGGCGGCGGTGAAGGCCGGCACGATTTCGCAGGAGCGCCTGGACGACGCGGTGCGCCGGATCCTCAGGGTGAAAATGCGGCTGGGCCTGTTCGAGGCCGGCAAGCCATCCGCGCGGGCGGTGGGGGGGCAGTTCGCCCTGATCGGCGCGCCGGAACATCGCGCAGTTGCCCGCCAGGCGGTGCGCGAATCGCTGGTGCTGTTGAAGAACCAGGGCGGGATCCTGCCGCTGGCGCCGAAGCAGCGCATCCTGGTTGCCGGCGACGGCGCCAACGACGTCGGCAAGCAGGCCGGTGGCTGGACCCTGAACTGGCAGGGCACGGGCACCACCCGCAAGGACTTCCCGAACGCGGACACGATCTTCGAGGGCATCGCCCAGCAGGTGAAGGCGGCAGGCGGCCACGCGGAGCTCGCGGTGGATGGCGCCTGGAAGACGAAACCCGATGTCGCCGTGGTGGTGTTCGGCGAGAACCCCTATGCCGAATTCCAGGGCGACCTGGCCACGCTGGCGTACAAGCCGGGCGACGAGACCGACCTTGCGCTGATCAGGAAACTCAAGGCAGCAGGCATTCCGGTCGTTGCGGTTTTCCTGAGCGGTCGCCCGCTGTGGGTCAACCGCGAGATCAACGCGGCCGATGCCTTCGTCGCTGCATGGCTGCCGGGCTCGGAAGGCGCTGGCGTGGCCGACGTGCTGCTGCGCAGGCCCGACGGTGCCGTGCAGAACGACTTCAAGGGCAAACTGAGCTTCAGCTGGCCGCGCACGGCGGTGCAGTACGCCAACAATGTGGGGCAGAAGGACTACGACCCGCAGTTCGCATTCGGCCATGGCCTGACCTACGCCGACAAGGGCGATCTGGCCGCGCTGCCTGAAGTCTCGGGGGTGACCGGTAACGAGGGCGCGGCCGGCGTGTTCTTCGCACGCGGTGACGCCGGCGCCGGCATGGCGCTGCGGCTGGAAACCGCCACCGGGCAGGGCGTGACGGTCACCAAGGTGCCGGAAGGCCTGGACGGCGACCTGCTCAAGGTCACCGGGGTGGATCACCTGGCGCAGGAAGACGGACGGCGCTTTGCCTGGTCGGGCACTGGCGAGGCGGCTGCCGCGCTGCAATCGCACACGGCGCTGGACCTGCAGCGCGAGAGCAACGGCGACCTGATGCTGGTCACCACGCTGCGGGTGGACGCCGCGCCCAAGGGCGATGCCTGGCTGGCAGTGGGCTGTGGCACCGGCTGCACGGCGCGGGTAGCGATCGGCCCGACCCTGGCGAAGCTGCCGGTGGGGCAGTGGACGCGGGTGGGCGTGCCATTGAAGTGCCTGGCCGGTGCCGGCGCGCAGGTGGGCACGCTGGACCGCCCCTGGTCGCTGGTGACCGCCTCGGCCATGACCGTCTCGATGTCGCGCGTCGCGCTGGGCGCATTGAACGAAGCGGACGTCACCGTCGCATGCACGGGCACCGGCGCATGACGGTGCGGCGCGCCCTACCGGCCCTTGGGCGGGCGCGCCACCGAGTCGCGCATGACCAGCTGGTGCGGCAGCACATGGTCGGTCAACGGGCGCGCCGTGTCGTTGCGGTGGCGGATGGTGCGCAGCAGGATGTCGATGGCCGCATCGGCCATCGCCGCAATCGGCTGGTGGATGGTGCTCAACTCCGGCCACACGGTGGTGGCGGCCGAAGTGTCATCGAAGCCGACCACCGACAGGTCGCGTGGCACATCCAGCCCGCGCCGGTGCGCGACCGAAATCGCGGCAGCGCCCATGTCATCATTGCTGGCGAAGATGGCGGTGGGCGGCCGCGCATGCGCAAGCAGCAGCTCCGCCGCGTTCAGTCCGGAGCGGTAGGTGTAATTGCCACGCTGGACCAGCTCGGGGTCGACCTGCAGGCCCGCCTCCTGCAGCGCCACGACGAACCCGTCGTAACGGCGTGCGCTGGCGCTGAGGTCATCGCGACCGCAGATGAAGCCGATGCGGGTATGCCCGTGCTGGATCAGGTGCTCGGCCATCTCTTTTCCGGCATGGAAGTCGTCGATGCGCACGCAGGAAATACCATTCCCCTGGCGACCGGAAGCGATCGCCACCACCGGAATGCGCGCCTTCACCAGCTCGCCCACGGCGGCCGCGGATTCGCACAGGGGCGGCGGCAGGATCACGCCATCGACCCGGCTGGCCAGGCTGCGCGCGGCCTTGCGCTCGGCCTCGGCATCCATGTTTTCCCAGTAGTCGATGGTCAGTTGGACCGGCGCGTTGGACGCCACCCGCAGCAGGCCCACCAGCAGCTCACTCAGGTACGCACCGCTGGGGTTGGCATAGATCAGCGCGATGCGGGTGTGCTGCGCGGCCGCCAGCGCACTGGCCGCCACGTTGGGCGTGTAGCCCAGTTTGCGCACCGCGCGCATCACGCGATCGCGGGTCTCTTCGCGCACGTTGCCCTGGTTGACGGCCCGCGACACGGTCATCGGCGACACGCCTGCCAGTGCCGCCACCTCATCGATCGTCACGCCACTGGTTTTACGGCGAACCGACTTCTTCGGCTTGTCCAATATGCGTTTCCTTTCGTTTTCGCAACGCTGCCGTGCGGCGGGCAGGGGAGATGATGCAGCGACCCAGGCACGTCTCCAGCTTACCCGGTTTACTGCCGAAAACGCCGCGCCGTGCCGCTGTCGCACGGTGTCATTGGATGTCGAGCGCTGTCATCGCGGTGCTGCTTTTTGTGGGCAACGCACGCGCCGAAGACGGTCATTCGCTGTGGATGCGCTATGTACCGATCGAGCCGGTGCGCGCCGCCGCCTACCGCGCGCAGCTGAGCAGGATCGTCGCACCTGATGCCACGCCGACGCAGCGCGCTGCGCGCGCGGAACTGGAGCGCGGACTCGCCGGTTTGTTGGGCAAGGCGCCGCGGTTGCATGCCGACGCAGGCCGGTATTCCGTGATCCTGGGAACGCCACGGTCGTCCAACGTGATCGCAGCGCTGCACGGCGAGGTCGAAGCGCTGGGGCAGGAGGGCTATCTGCTGAAGCACGTGCAGCACGATGGACGCAGCGTGCTGGTGGTGGCAGGGCAGCGCGACATTGGCGTTCTCTACGGCGTGTTCCACCTGCTGCGCCTGCTCCAGACCGGGGCTGCGCTGGACAGGCTGGACGTGCGCGAATCGCCGCGCGTGCCGCTGCGGGTGCTCGACCATTGGGACAACCTGGACGGCCATGTCGAGCGCGGCTATGCGGGCCGTTCGCTGTGGGACTGGCAGAGCCTGCCGGAATGGAAGGACCCCCGTTACACCGATTACGCGCGCGCCAATGCGTCGCTGGGCATCAATGGCACCGTGCTCAACAACGTCAATGCCAGCGCCTGGAGCCTGGCGCCCGCGTACATCGAGAAAGCGGCGGCGTTGGCGGAGGTGTTTCGTCCCTATGGCGTCCGCGTTTACCTGAGCGCGCGCTTCAGCGCCCCCATCGAACTGGGCGGGCTGAAGAGCGCGGATCCGCTGGATCCGGCGGTGCAGCGCTGGTGGCGCGACAAGGTTGCCGAGATCTACACACGCATTCCGGACTTCGGCGGCTTCCTGGTCAAGGCCAACTCCGAAGGCCAACCGGGCCCGCAGGATTACGGGCGCTCGCATGCCGACGGCGCCAACCTGCTGGCCGACGCGCTGGCGCCGCACGGCGGCGTGGTGATGTGGCGGGCCTTCGTCTATGCCCACGACGTACCTGCCGACCGCGCGACCCAGGCCTACACCGAGTTCGCCGGGCTGGACGGTGCGTTCCGCCCCAACGTGATCGTGCAGGTCAAGAACGGGCCGATCGATTTCCAGCCGCGCGAACCGTTCCACCCGCTGTTCGGCGCGATGCCGCGCACCCCGCTGATGCTGGAGTTCCAGCTCACCAAAGAGTACCTCGGCTTCGCCACCCACCTGGTGTACCTGGGGCCGTTGTTTGAGGAAGTGCTGCGCGCGGACACCCGCCGTCGCGGTGCGGGACCGACGGTCGCCGAGACCCTGACCGGCATTGCCGGGGTGGCCAACATCGGCAACGACCGCACCTGGACCGGCTCGCACTTCGACCAGGCCAACTGGTACGCGTTCGGTCGCCTGGCCTGGAATCCGCAGGCGTCGGCGCGCGGGATCGCAACGGACTGGGCGGCGATGACCTTCTCGCCTGACCCGGCCGTGGTGCGGCCCATCGTCGGCATGATGATGGCCTCGCGCGAGGCGGCGGTGAACTACATGACCCCGCTCGGCCTGCACCACCTGATGGCGCGCGGCCACCACTACGGACCCGGCCCCTGGGTGGACGGTGGCCCGCGTGCGGACTGGACCTCGGTGTACTTCCACCGCGCTGATCGCAACGGCATCGGCTTCGACCGCACCGCACGCGGCAGCAACGCCGTCGCCCAGTACGCCCCGGACGTGGCCGCCACCTACGCCGACCTCACGAAGGTTCCAGAACCCCTGCTGCTGTGGTTCCACCACGTCCCCTGGGACCACCGCATGGCGTCCGGGCGCACCCTGTGGGACGAGCTGGTCAGCCGCTATTCCCTGGGCGTACGCCAGGTCCAGGCCATGCAGGCCACCTGGGCCACCCTCGCACCGCCGCCCGGCAACGCAGACGTAGCGGTAACGGAACGCACACCCGAAGAGTGGGGCTCTGCCCCGCTTGCCGGCGGCATCGACTACCCACGACATGCCCAGGTCGCCGCCTATCTCAAGATCCAACTGCGCGAAGCGCAATGGTGGCGCGACGCCAGCGTCGCCTACTTCCAGTCGATCAGCGGCCGGCCCTTGCCCCCGGGCGAAGCGGCGCCGCCGCACCCGCTGTCGTATTACCAGGCACTGCAGTTTCCTTCCGCACCAGGAGACGGGCGATGAACAGGTCCGGATGGGCAATGGCCGCCGTGGTGACGTGCATGGCCACGCCATTGATGGCGCAGCAACCGGCGACGACACTGCTCCACCCGCTGTTCCAGGACCATGCCGTACTGCAGCGCGACCAGCCGATCCCGGTGTGGGGCACTGCCGATCCCGGCGCGGCGGTCGCCGTCACCTTCGCAGGCCACGCCGTCACCGCACGCGCAGAGGCGGATGGGCACTGGCGTGCCACGCTTCCGGCCACCGCAGCGGGTGGGCCTTACCCGCTCAGCGTGCGTGCCGGGCAGGCCACCCAGGTGGCACGCGACCTGCTCGTGGGCGATGTGTGGCTGTGCGCCGGCCAATCGAACATGGAGCTTCCGGTGCGGCGCGCGCTCGACGCCGACAGCGAGATCGCTTCGGCCACCCACCCGGACATCCGCGTGTTCACCGTGCCCAGGTCCGCGGCCGTCAGGCCCCAGGATGGGTTTGCCGGCCCCGTTGCATGGCAACCGGCAACGCCGGACAGCGTGCGCGACTTCTCCGCCGCCTGCTTCTACTTCGCGCGCGAGCTGAAAAAGACCGTCAACGTGCCGATGGGCCTGATCCAGTCGGCGTGGGGCGGCTCGCGGATAGAGGCGTGGACCAGCGCCGACGCCCTGCGTGCGCAGGGCGGCATGGACCCGGCGCTGGATGTCCTTGCGCTGCATGCTGACGATCCCGCCGGGGCCAACGCACGATGGGGTCAGGTGTGGCAGCAGTGGTGGGCGCAGCGCGAGGGCGCCACGCCCGGCGATGCCCCCTGGCAGCCCGACGCCAGCCGCACCGGGTGGCAGGCCGCACCGGCCACGCTCGGCGCATGGGAGCGCTGGGGCGAACCGGCGCTGTCCAGTTACAACGGCATGGTCTGGTACCGCACCCAGGTCACACTGACCGCCCCGCAGGCAGCGCAACCGGCCACGCTGGAACTCGGGCCGGTGGATGAAACCGACGTGACCTGGGTGAACGGCGTGGCGGTGGGCAGCCAGTACGGCCCCGGTGGGGCACGCCAGTATCGGCTCCCCGCCGGTGTATTGAAGGCTGGCACCAACCACGTGGTGATCAACGTGCTCGACACGTATGGCGACGGCGGACTGGCGGGTCCGGCCAGCGCCCACGCCGTGCGCCTCGACGATGGCACCCGCGTGCCCCTGGACGCCCCCTGGCAGTACCGGATGGCGCCCGGCGCACAGGCACCGCCGCCCGCGCCGTGGCAGGCGGCCACCGGCCTGTCGACGCTGTACAACGGCATGATCGCGCCCCTCGGCACGGTCGGCCTGCGCGGCATGCTGTGGTACCAGGGCGAGTCCAATACCGGCGACGGTGCGGCCTACGCCGGCCGGCTGCGCAGCCTGCGCGCGGACTGGCGCACACGCTTCGGCGCCGATCTGCCCCTGCTGATCGTGCAGCTGGCCGGCTATGGGCGACCGCCCGCCTCGCCGACCGGGAGCGGCTGGGCACAGGTGCGCGAGGCGCAACGGCAGGTGGCGGCAGACGATCGGCACAGCGGCCTGGCCGTGGCCATCGACATCGGCGATGCCTACGACATCCATCCGCCGAACAAGCAGGAACTCGGCCGACGCCTGGCCACGCTGGCGCGCCATGTGGTGTACGCAGAGCGCGCAGGTGCCGCGTCCGGGCCGGTGGCACGACGCGTAACGCGCACGCCGGACGGGCTGCGGATCCGCTTCGATGACGTCACTGGGCGCCTGACCACGACCGGTGCGACGGGACCGATCGGCTTCGAGGTGTGTGATGCCGAGGCGCGGCAGTGCCGGTATGCCGACGCCGCGCTGGATGGCAAGGACGTTGTGCTGCGACCGGACCGCGTGGCGCCTGAAAGCAGCAGCGGACAGCACCGCAGCGCACGCGTGCGCTACTGCTGGGCCGATGGCCCGGTCTGTACGTTGTTCGACCGCAGCGGCCTGCCGGCGGGGCCGTTCGAACTGAGTGTTGACGAAGCCGGGGGCCCCTGATGCGCGTGCTGCTTGCCATGCTGCTGTTGCTGTCCGTCGCGACCCAGGCCAGGGCGGCCGACGCGGCAGCGCCGGTCTACTTCGACTGGTTCGAATACACCGGTCGCGACCGGGCGTTTGAAGCGCCATTGCCTGCGGGCCACTACCGCAATCCAATCCTGGCCGGGTTCCACGCCGACCCCAGCATCGTGCGCGCGAACGGCCGCTACTATCTGGTCAATTCCAGCTTCACCTACTTCCCGGGCATTCCGGTGTTCGAAAGCGCGGACCTGGTGCACTGGAAACAGATCGGCAACGTCATCGACCGGCCCTCGCAGCTGGATTTCGACGGCCTGGGCGTGTCGCGCGGCATCTTCGCGCCCGCCATTTCGTTCCACGACGGGCTGTTCTACGTGGTCACCACGGCGGTGGACAGCGGCGGCAACTTCATCGCCACCGCACGCGACCCGGCCGGTCCATGGTCCGACCCGCACTGGCTGCTCGGCATCGAGGGCATCGACCCGTCGCTGTTTTTCGATGACGACGGCAGCGTCTACCTGCTCAACAACGATGTACCGCCCGGCGCCCCTCGCTATGAGGGTCACCGTGCGATCTGGATGCAGCAGATCGACCTGGACCGGTTCGCTCCCGTCGGTCCGCGCAGGGTGCTGATCGACGGCGGGGTGGAACCTGCGAAGCAGCCGATCTGGATCGAAGGCCCGCACCTCTACCAGCGCGATGGCTGGTATTACCTGTCCGACGCGGAGGGCGGCACCGGTCCACAGCATTCGCAGGTGGTGCTGCGCAGCCGCGAGGTCTGGGGGCCCTACGTGCCGTATCCAGGCAATCCGATCCTGACCCAGCGCGACCTGCCCGACGACCGGCCGCTGCCGGTCACCAATGCCGGGCATGCCGACCTGGTGGAAGGCCCGGACGGTTCCTGGTGGGCGGTGTTCCTGGCCAGCCGCAACTACGCCACGCGCCACTACAACACCGGGCGCGAGACCTTCCTGCTGCCGGTCCAGTGGCGTGATGGCTGGCCGGTGATCCTGCCGGCGGGCCAGGTCATCCCGTATGCGGTCAAGGCACCGTCATGGATGCAGGGCGAGGCGTCGCAGGCACCGTTGACCGGCAACGTCGTGGACCGCGACGACTTCACTTCGCCGACGCTGGGCGCCGGGTGGCTGCGCGTGCGCGTTCCGAAACAGCCGTGGGCAGACCTGCACGATCGGCCCGGCAGCCTGGCCGTTCACCCACTGGCGGAGGACCTGGACACGCTCAAGAACCCCGCGTTCCTCGGCCGACGCCAGCAGCACCTGCGCTTCGACGCCAGTACCGCGATGACCCGCCCGCAGGCCGGCGTGGCCGCAGGGCTGGCGGCATTCCAGAGCGAGGCGTACTGGTATTTCCTGGGCGTCCGCAGTCTCGACGGCGACCGCATGGCGGTCTTCCTTGAAGGGCGCGACGGCAAGGGCGTAACCCGCACGCTGGCAACCCGGGAGCTGGAGGCAGCGGCGTCGCTGCAGCTGAGGATACGCGGTGACGAAGGCCGCTATGCGTTCGCCTTCGATACCGGCGACGGGCGGGGCTGGCAGACGCTGGCCGATGACGTGGACGGAACGGTGTTGAGTACGGATCGTGCAGGCGGCTTCGTCGGCGCCCTGCTGGGACCATTCGCGCGCGATGAGCGTGCACTGAGGAGCAACTGATGACGCGCAGGCCCTTCTTCCACACGCTGGCGCTGTGCGCCGCCATCGCACTGTCGCCGGCAATCCGCGCTGCCGCGCCAGCGCCCTGGCTCGACACGTCGGCAAGCTTTGAAACCCGCGCCGCCGCACTGGTCGCGCAGATGACGCTGGAAGAAAAGGCGGCGCAGATGCAGAACGCCGCCCCGGCCATCGAGCGACTGGGCGTGCCGGCCTACGACTGGTGGAACGAAGGCCTGCACGGCGTGGCGCGGGCAGGGCAGGCCACCGTGTTTCCGCAGGCGATCGGCCTGGCCGCCACTTTCGACGTACCGCTGATGGGGCAGGTGGCAACCACCATCAGCGACGAGGCACGCGCCAAGCATCACCAGTTCGTGCGCGAAGGCGCGCATGGCCGCTACCAGGGGCTGACCTTCTGGTCGCCGAACATCAACATCTTCCGCGATCCGCGCTGGGGCAGGGGCCAGGAAACCTACGGTGAAGACCCCTACCTGACCGCGCGCATGGGCGTTGCCTTCGTCCACGGCCTGCAGGGCGACGATCCGACGTACCGCAAGCTGGACGCCACCGCCAAGCACCTGGCCGTGCACAGCGGGCCCGAGGCCGACCGCCACCACTTCGACGCCCGGCCCAGCAGGCGCGATCTGTACGACACCTACCTGCCGGCCTTCGAGGCACTGGTGAAGGAAGGGCAGGTGGATGCGGTGATGGGTGCCTACAACCGCGTCTATGGCGAATCGGCCAGCGCCAGCCAGTTCCTGCTGCGCGACGTGCTGCGCCGCGACTGGGGCTTCAAGGGCTACGTGGTCTCCGACTGCTGGGCCATCGTCGACATCTGGAAGCATCACAGGATCGTGCCCACACGCGAGGCCGCCGCTGCCCTCGCGGTCAAGAACGGCACCGAACTGGAATGCGGCCAGGAATATGCGACGCTGCCGGCGGCGGTGAAGCAGGGGCTGATCAGCGAGGCGGAGATCGACGATGCGGTGACCCGCCTGTTCACCGCACGGATGCGCCTGGGCATGTTCGATCCGCCCGGGCAGGTGCGCTGGGCACGCATTCCGCCGGAGGTGAACCAGGCCCCGGCGCACGATGCGCTGGCCCTGCAGGCAGCACGGGAATCGCTGGTGCTGCTGAAGAACGACGGCGTGCTGCCGCTGCCGCGCACGCTCAAGCGGATCGCCGTGGTCGGCCCGACCGCCGACGACACCATGGCGTTGCTCGGCAACTACTTCGGCACGCCGGCGGCGCCGGTGACGATCCTGCAGGGGATCCGCGACGCCGCCAAGGGCGTGGAGGTGCGCTATGCGCGCGGCGTGGACCTGGTCGAAGGCCGCGACGATCCGGACGCCACCCCGCTGATCGAAGTGGCGTACCTGCGCCCCACGCCCGACTCGCCCGAGCGCGGCCTGCGCGGGGAATACTTCCGCAGCGCCAACCTTTCCGGGACACCGGCGCTGGTGCGCACCGATGCGCAGATCGGCTTCCGCTGGGATCGCGGCTCGCCGACCGACAACCTGATGGCGCGGGGTGAAGCCGGGCCGGGGCAGGGGGTTCCCAACGATCACTTCAGCATCCGCTGGACCGGCCAGCTGCTGCCGCCGGTGTCGGGCCGCTATCGCATCGAAGCCGCCGCCGACGACGGCTTCCGGCTGTACGTGGACGGCATGCGCGTGCTGGAGCACTGGGCCGACAGCGACCGCATGCAGAGCGGCGGCGTGGAACTGGACCTGCAGGCCGGCCAGGCCTATGACCTGCGCCTGGAGTACTACGACGCCGAGCGCGACGCCGGCGTGCGCCTGGGCTGGCGCATGCCCGGGGCCAAGCCGCCGTTCGAGGAGGCGCTGGAGGCGGCGCGCAGTGCCGACGTGGTGGTGTTCGTCGGCGGCCTGACCGGCGACGTCGAAGGCGAGGAGATGAAGGTCAACTACCCCGGGTTCGCCGGCGGCGACCGTACCGACCTGCGCCTGCCGGCCACGCAGCGGGCGCTGCTGGAGGCGCTGCATGCCACCGGCAAGCCGGTGGTGCTGGTGCTTACCGGTGGTTCGGCCATGGCCGTGGAATGGGCCCAGGCCAACCTGTCTGCGATCCTGATGGGCTGGTATCCCGGGCAGCGCGGCGGTACCGCCGTGGGCGAAGCGCTGTTCGGCGACATCAATCCGGGCGGGCGCCTGCCGGTGACGTTCTACACCGCCGACCAGGCGATGCCGGCCTTCGACGACTACAGCATGGAGGGGCGCACCTACCGCTACTTCCGCGGCACCCCGCTGTACCCGTTCGGGCACGGGCTGTCCTACACCCGCTTTGATTACGGCAAGGTCCGCCTGGACGCCTCGCGCATCGCCGACGATGGCCGTTTGAACGTGTCGGTCAAGGTGGCCAACGCCGGCAGGCGCGACGGCGAGGAAGTAGTGCAGCTGTACGTGCGGCGGGTGGCGGCCGGGCCGGGCGATGCGCTGCAGGCCCTGCGCGGTTTCCAGCGCGTGCACCTGGCTGCCGGCGAGCAGCGCACCGTGGCCTTCGACCTGGACGCGGCACAGGCACTGCGCCAGTACGACGAGACGCGCGGTGGGTATGTCGTGCCACCCGGCGAGTACGAAGTACGGCTGGGCGGCTCCAGTGCCGACGCCCGTGTGCTCAAGCGCTTCACCGTGGAGGCCAGACGTGACTGATCACACCCTGTCGGTGCGGGAAAAGTTTGGCTACAGCCTGGGCGATCTCGCGGCGAACCTGATCTTCCAGACCCTGGTCACGTACCTGGCGTTCTTCTACACCGATGTGTACCGGCTGCCGCCGGCGACCGCGGCAACGCTCATTTTCGTGATCGGGCTGCTCGGCGCGTTCGTGTTCACCCCGCTGATCGGCATCCTGGCCGACCGCACCGCCACCCGCTGGGGCCGGTTCCGTCCCTGGATCCTGTGGACGTCGGTCCCGTTCGGCGTGCTCTCGCTGCTGGCCTTCAGCACGCCGGACTTCGGCGAGCGCGGCAAGGTGGTCTATGCCGTGGCCACCTATGGCCTGCTGATGCTGGTGTATGCGGCCAACAACCTGCCGTATTCCGCCCTGAGCGGCGTGCTTACCGGCAGCATGGCCCAGCGCAACAGCCTGTCCGCCTACCGCTTCGTCGCGGTGATGATCGCGCAGTTCATCATCCAGGTGCTGCTGCTGCCGCTGGTGCTGATCCTGGGCGACGGCGACCGCGTGCTGGGCTTCGAACGGGTGATGACCGTGTTCGCCGTGGTGGGCACCGTGTTCTTCCTGATCACCTTCGCCACCACCCGCGAGCGCGTGGTGCCGGCCAGGGAACAGACCGGCGGCGTCCTGCAGGACCTCAAGGACCTGCTGCACAACCGACCGTGGCAGGTGATGCTGGCGCTGACCGTGCTGGTGTTCGTCAACCTGGCGCTGAAGGGCGGAACGTACATCTATTACTTCCAGTACTACATGAGCGAACCGGCGTTGGCCGGCTTCCTCGACAGCTCCGGGTTCAACCGCTTCATCGGTGGCCTCAACGCACTACTCAGCAGCTGGGGGCTGGCCGGCTTCACCTGGCCCGAGGACCCGGCCACGTCGGCCTTCAGCCTGTTCAATGCCTGCGGCATCCTGTGCATGATCCTGGGCATCGGTGTTTCCCGCCGGTTGGCCGACCGCTTCGGCAAGCGCGATGTGTTCGGCGCCGCGCTGCTGCTGTGCACCGTGTTCCTGCTGGTGTTCTACCTGTTCCCGCCGACCGCCGTGGCGGTGGCCTTCGCCTCGTTCATGCTGCACGGCTTCTTCTACGGCATCACCATTCCGCTGCTGTGGGCGATGATCGCCGACGTGGCCGACTATTCGGAATGGAAGAACCACCGCCGCGCTACCGCGATCATCTTTTCGGCCATGCTGTGCGGCCTGAAGATCGGGCTCAGCGTCGGCGGCGCACTGGTCGCCGCCATCCTGGCGCACTACGGCTACCAGACCGGCGCCGCCGAGCAACCCGATGCCGTGGTCGACGGCATCCGCCTCACCGTCAGCGTGTACTGCTCCATCCCGTTCCTGGTCGCGGTCGCGCTGCTGTTCCTCTACCGGATAGACAAACGCATGGAAACCCGCATCGAGCACGACCTGCTGCAGCGTCGCAACGGCACCGACCTGCAGCAGCTGGCCGCACGCGCCATATCGCAGCCGCTGGTGACGCACATCTACACCGCCGATCCGTCCGCGCATGTCTTCGAAGGTCGCCTCTACATCTACCCCTCGCACGACATCGACGCCGGTACGCCGTTCGACGATGAAGGTGGTCACTTCGGCATGGAGGACTACCACGTGCTGCGGATGGATTCGCCGCAAGGCGAGGCCACCGACTGCGGCGTGGCGCTGCATGTGCGTGACGTGCCGTGGGCGGAGAAGCAGATGTGGGCGCCGGATGCGGCCTGCCGTGACGGACGTTACTACCTGTATTTCCCTGCCAAGGACGCCGAAGGCATCTTCCGCATCGGCGTGGCCGTGGCCGACCGTCCGGAAGGACCGTTCACCGCCGAGCCCAAGGCGATGCCCGGAACCTACTCGATCGACCCGGCCGTGTTCGAGGACCACGACGGCACCCATTACCTGTACCTCGGCGGGATCTGGGGCGGCCAGCTGCAGAAATACCGCGACAACCACTACGACGCGGCGCACCAGGAACCGAGCGGTGATGCCCCCGCACTGGGCCCACGCGTGGGTCGGCTGCAGGCAGGCATGACCCAGCTCGCAGAGCCCCTGCGCGAAGTGCGGATCCTGGACGAGCATGGGCAGCCGCTGCGCGCCGATGACCACGCGCGCCGCTTCTTCGAGGGAGCGTGGCTGCACACGTACCAGGGCCGCTACTACCTCTCGTACTCCACCGGCAACACGCACCTGCTGTGCTATGCCATCGCCGACAACCCGTATGGGCCGTTCACCTATGCCGGCGTGATCCTCAAGCCGGTGGTGGGCTGGACCACCCATCACTCCATCTGCGAGGTCGAGGGGCAGTGGTACCTGTTCTACCACGACGCCCTGTTGTCCGGCGGCGTCACCCACCTGCGCTCGGTGAAGTGCACACCGCTGCAGATGGACGCGGACGGCAGGATCCAGACGATCGATCCTTATGGCGCCTGAAACCCCCTTGCCGGACGACGACGCGCTCGCCCCGCTGCCTGCCGGTCGCCTGTATTGGCTGCGGGCCGGCGCGCTCGAGGTCGCCCTGGCGCCGGAGGCGGGTGGGCGCATCGCGCAGATCCGCTACGACGGCGTTGACTGGCTGGTCGGCGTGGACGACGGCGATTCCGCGGCGATTGCCTGGGGGTGTTACCCGATGGTGCCGTGGGCCGGACGCATCCGGCACGGGCGATTCGCATTCGACGGCACGCCGTACGCACTTCCGACCAACTTTGGTGGGCATGCGATTCACGGGGTGGGCTTTACCCGGCCGTGGGAAATCTCGTCGCTCGACGCGGCATCCGCTACATTGTCGCTGGCGCTTCCCGAAGACGACCACTGGCCGTTCGGGGGAAGCGCAACGCAGCGCATCCAGTTGACGCCCAGCGGGCTGCAGCTTCACCTCGCCCTGCAGACCGACAAGCACGCAATGCCAGCCGTACTGGGATGGCACCCCTGGTTCCACAAGCCGGAACGGCTGTTGTTCACCCCGTACGCGCTGTACCCACGGGACGGGGAGGGCATCGCCACGCTACCGATGGTGCATCCCACGCCGGGTCCCTGGGACGACTGCTTCCTGGTTGGCGGTGACGTGGCCCTCGAATTGGCGGGGCAACGCCTGCGGATGCGGGCGGGCACCGCACACTGGGTCGTCTACGACGCCGCCGCGCATGCCACCTGTGTTGAGCCTCAAACCGGCCCACCCGATGGGTTCACCCTGGCACCGTATCGGCTGCAGCCAGATCAGCGCCTGGAGCTCGCTTTCGAGTTGAGCTGGGAGACAGCCCTGCCTGGCTGAGCCGCCCAGGCAAGGCAAGCAGCCCCGGCCCTGGCGGCGGTGGCGGTGCGTGCGGCGTACGCCGCGATGCGCAATGGACTGGACGCGGCAATCCAACTGCGGGACGCTGTCTACCTCAGCAGCTCGGAGGCGGCGCGCACGATGGACGACGGATTGCAGGATCTTGAGAATCGCATCGACGTCTGGCTCACGTTCCAGGACGAGATCGATGATCCGTCGCTCTTGACGGCGTTTGCCTCCCTGCTGGACGCCGAAGAGGCCCGGCGCAACGCCGCCTATCATTTTGCCCGGGACAGGAAGTGCCATCTGATTACCCGTGCCCTGGTCCGGACCGTGCTGTCTCGTTACGCACCCGTGCTGCCCAAGGACTGGGCGTTCACCACCAACGCTTATGGCAAGCCGGCGATCGTCAATGCCGTGCCGGCGGCAAAGGGTCTCGCCTTCAACGTATCGCATACACAGGGACTGATTGCGCTTGCCGTCGCCCGCAAGGGGAGGCTTGGCATCGATGTCGAAAATGCGGACGCACACGACGGGCTGGCAGCCCTGGCGGTCGATGTCCTTTCCGCCGATGAGTTGTCCGCATTCCGAAGCCTGCCCTCGACCAGGCGGGAGCACGCCTTCTTGCGGCACTGGACGCTGAAGGAGGCCTATGTCAAAGCCAGGGGGGCGGGGCTTTCGATTCCCCTGACCCGATTCAGCATCGGCCACGTGTCGCCGTGCGTCCAGCAGATGCATGGCGACCCTGCCGTTGCTGACGGCGAAGCACACTGGGTATTCGCGCAATATCAGATCGCCCAGCGGTTCGTGCTGGCGTTATGTTCATCGCATTCAGAAAACAATCCTTCAGCCCTACGGTTCCGCAAGGTCGTGCCGCTGTTGACGGAGGAAGCCCTGCTGCCGCAGCCCTTGGGGTGCCTGTTCCCGCATGCGCATCCCAGTGAGGCGTGCAGCGCGCTGGTAAGTGAGCAGCCGCTCACAACTTGATCCGGAGCTATTGACATCGCGCATCGCGCTGACGTTTACTCGAAGCTTGGGTAGATGGGGACGAGCGCGGTAGGGGTCGATACGCGCAGACGATACGCTGGACGTGCCGTGCAAGGCCGCTTGGAAGGGCGTTGTGCCGCATGGGGCAGCCGTGGAACAGGATCGCAAGGAGCGAGGTATGTTTCAGAGTGAGCGCAAGCCGTATTGCATCTGTCAAACCGGTTGTCTCCGATGACCGCCGACCATCAGTCATCACTGTGGTTCACCGTGCCGCGTCCGCGGCAACAGCCTGCAATGAGGTTGTTCTGCTTCCCTTACGCAGGCGGTAGCAGTACGGATCCGGTATTCCGCCAGTGGGCCCACGCGATGCCTGACGACGTCGAGGTTGCCGTGCTGGAAATGCCTGGAAGGTCCCGGCGTATGGCGGAGCCGTTCGAAAACTCACTGCCGCGCTTGGTGGAACGGCTGGTACCCGTGCTGGCAAACTACGCCGATCTTCCATTCGTGTTCTTTGGCCATAGCCTCGGCGCCATCATCGCCTACGAGCTGGCGCGGGCGCTTGCAGCGGCAGGCCTGCCGGTACCCACGCTACTGGTGGTGTCCGCAAAGCAGGCGCCGCATTTGCCGTATCGCCATCGCCTGTATGACCTTCCGCGCGATGAGTTCATCGGCGCGCTTCGCCGGTTGAACGGCACCCGCGACGAGATCCTGCAGAACGAAGAGCTTCTGGACATTGTTATCGCCGTGCTGCGAAATGACCTGGAGATGGCCTTCAACTACCGGTTCGAAGGCGCGCCACTGCGCACGGTGCCGATCGTTGCGTGCGCGGGCCAGGAAGATCCCCATGTCGAGATCGATTCGATTCTTGCATGGAAGCAGCACGCCGATCAGTTCGACGCTTCGGTGTATCCAGGCGGGCACTTCTACATCCAGCACGAATCCTGCGATGCGATCCGCCAACGCATCATCGAGCTGATGGTGGCACTCCGACACAGCCCGCGCACGTTGTCCGCACTGTTCAACGCGGCCTGAGGGTCTTGACGGCCCGGTCAGACGCCTCACGACAGCTTTGCAATTTCGGCCTGACGAACATGGAGGTTTGTTTTGCGCACGTTTCCAACGCTCGAATCCGTGGTGGCGCAAACACTGGATGGCCGCATCGTGGCAATCGCCGACGGCCAGCAGATATCGCACGCCCGGTTTCGTGATGATGTCGCAGCGTGGCATGACGCATTCGCCGCCCAGACCGGCAGCCGGTGGGCGCTGTACTTCGAAGACGCTTTGACCTTTGCCGCAGCCCTGTTGGGCGCATGGCAGGCCGGCAAGGTCATCTACCTGTGCGGCGACAACCTTCCTGCGACACTGCACCGCATGAACGACCATGTCGATGGCTACGCCGGCGATATGGAAGAGCGCTTCCTGCCGTTGCAACCGGTTGCCGGCGCCGTCGCACCCGCTGCCTGGCCGTCGTTGGACGGGGAGCAAGCACGCCTTTATCTGCAGACATCGGGTTCCACAGGCATGCCCGCGCTGGTCTGCAAGCGCCTACGACAGCTCGATGAGGAGGTTGGTGCGCTTGAACGCCAGTTCGCGCCGCTGTTCTGCGCATCAGATGCCACGTCTACCGTGGTCCATGGCACCGTCTCACACCAGCACATCTACGGCTTGCTGTTCCGCGTGCTCTGGCCGCTGGCGTGCGGACGCCCGTTCGCTTCGCGGTTGTTTGGCCACGCCGAACTGGCAGACGTACTGGGCGGTGGCGATGGCGTGCTGGTTACGAGCCCCGCGCATCTCAAGCGCCTGCCGGTGGACCTGGACTGGTCCGGGGCTCGCCATTTCCTTCGTGCCGTATTCTCTTCGGGCGGTCCTCTGGACGATCATGGTTCGGCGCACGCATGGGCCGTACTGGGTGTCGCGCCGGTGGAGATACTGGGCAGCAGCGAGACCGGCGGCATCGCTTTCCGCAGGCGTACGCCGGCCGACCACAGCGCGCATGCCTGGCAAGCGCTGCCCGGCGTGGAGTGGCGGATCGAGGGCGACCAGCTGGAAGTGAAATCGGCCTTCCTGCCGGATTCGGACTGGCTGCGCACCGAGGACCGCGTGGTGCGCGATAGCGAACATGCATTCCGTCTGATCGGTCGCGCCGACCGCGTCGTCAAGATCGAGGAGCGGAGAGTGTCACTGACCGCGCTGGAGACTGCCATTGGCGACCATCCGATGGTTCAGCAGGTGCGTGTGTTGGCGCTTGAAGGCGACAGCCTCGAACTGGGCGCGGTGGTGATGCCGACCGATGAAGGCTGGAGACAGTTGGAGCTGCTTGGGCGCTGGCGCTTTGCCCAGACCATCAAGGCCGCGCTGGCGTCCGTGGCCGACGCCACGTTACATCCGCAACGCTGGCGCTATGTCACTACGTTTCCGATCAATGCCCAGGGCAAGGTTACGCAGCAGCTGTTGCAGACGCTGTTCCGCGGGGTGCCTGAACCGCTTGGAAACCCGGTGGACCCCTGTCCGTCACTCCTGAAGGAACCGCAATGAATCTCCCTCTTCCTGCCGATATCGGTAATTCGCTTCCTGTTGTATTTGGCGACAACACGTTACGTATCGAGGACGTATGCGATCTGTCGGCACGCCGGCGGCCTGCCGAGATCAATCGAAGCGCTACGTTCTCCGACAAGATCGCCCGCGGGGCCGATCTGCTTGATCGCATCCTTGCCGAAAACGGCGTGATCTACGGCGTTACGACCGGGTATGGCGACTCCTGTACGGTCGCCGTCCCGGCCGAGCTGGTGGCTGAGCTGCCCCACCACCTGTTCACCTACCATGGCTGTGGCCTGGGTCGCTACCTTGAAGCGGACGAGACCCGCGCCGTCCTCGCTGTCCGACTCGCATCGCTCGCCTACGGAGTTTCGGGGGTCAGTCCGCAGCTGATCGAGGGGCTGGTTACCCTGCTGCACCATGATGTGCTTCCGCTGATTCCAGCAGAGGGGTCGGTAGGGGCCAGTGGCGATCTCACGCCCCTGTCTTATGTAGCCGCCGCGTTGTGCGGTGAGCGGGAGGTCATGTTCCGGGGCGAACGCGTACCCGCTGCCGCCGCCCTGGCAGACATCGGGATGCAGCCGCTGCGGCTGCGCCCGAAAGAAGGTCTTGCCATCATGAACGGCACTGCGGTGATGACGGGGCTGGCCTGCCTTGCCTGGAAGCGCGCTGATTACGTGTGCCGCCTTGCGACGCGGCTGACCGCCTACAACGTGGTTGCCACGGGCGGTAACGCACATCACTTCGACGAGGTACTGTTCCAGGCAAAGCCGCACCCCGGGCAGATGTCGGTGGCCGCGCGGCTGCGACAGGACCTGCGCAGTGCGGCTGAACTGCGCAACGACAGTCGCTTGCAGGATCGCTATTCGCTGCGCTGCGCGCCGCACGTGATCGGCGTGCTCGAGGATGCCCTGCCGTTCCTGCGCCAGCTGATCGAAACCGAGCTCAACAGCGCCAATGACAATCCGCTGATTGACATCGTCGGCGGTCGAACGCTGCATGGTGGACATTTCTACGGCGGCCATATTGCCTTTGCCATGGATTCACTGAAGAACCTCGTCGCCAACGTGGCGGACCTGTTGGACCGGCAACTGGCTCTGCTGGTGGATGCACGCTACAACCATGGCCTGCCGGCCAACCTGTCGGGTTGCATTGGGCCGCGCGCTTCGATCAATCATGGATTAAAGGCGCTGCAGATCAGCGTGTCGGCCTGGACGGCCGAGGCATTGAAGCAGACGATGCCGGCGTCGGTATTTTCCCGCTCCACCGAATGCCACAACCAGGACAAGGTGAGCATGGGAACCATTGCCGCCCGGGATTGCCTGCGGGTGCTGGAGCTCACGGAGCAGGTGATCGCGGGCATGCTGCTGGCCGCCCGACAGGGTGTCGCGCTGCGGCAGCGGATGGCGCCGGAAACGGCGCTGGAAGGGGACGCGGCGGTGATGCTGGAAGACCTGACCGCGCGCATTCCTCTGGTGGAGGAAGACAGGGCGCTAGACACTGAACTGCGGCGCTTGCTCGACGAAGTGCGCCAGCAGCGTTGGCCTCTATATGCGTGACGCGCATTGGGGATGGAGGTCGGTACCGAAAAGTCGAGGGAGCGCAGATGCAATTCCATGACCTGAAGTGGCTGGAGCAGGAGATCAGGCTTCTCATCGTAGAGACGTTGAAGCTCGAGGATCTCGAGGCCGACGACATCGATCCGGACATGCCCCTGTTCGGCGGCGGGTTGGGGCTGAGTTCGGTCAATGCGCTGGCGCTGGACGCGGCGCTGGTGCGTCACTTCGCCGGGCTGCGTGGCGGTGACAGCGCGCCGCGCGCCGGCTCTGTCGATCTGTTCAGGTATTCGACCGTGAGGCTGCTGGCCGAACACCTTGGTGACAGCGGTTCCCCGGAGCAGGCAATGCCGGTGGCGCGAGACGTGGGCGCGCGTCGCCGCGCTGCGCTCCTCGAAAAAAACAACGGCCGAAAGGCGTAAGCGACATCCCAGGGAGGCTCCATGAAGGCTAGCGAATGCAGGCAGATCCACGGCGCGGTTGCCATTGTTGGCATGGCGTGCCGGTTCCCGGGAGCCAGCTCGCCGGACGCGTTCTGGGAGAACCTGTGCAACGGTGTTGAATCGCTGCGCACGGTTTCCGAGGAGGAGCTGGACAGCGCCGGGATCAGCCGGAAGTCTCGACGCAACCCGGCGTATGTGCCGGTGTTCGGCGGCCCCGAAGGGGTAGACTGCTTCGATTCGGCCTTCTTTGGCATCACACCGGGCGAAGCCGAATGCATCGACCCCCAGCATCGGGTTCTTCTTGAATGCGCGCATGAAGCGCTGGAACGTTCAGGCTTCGGGTTTTCGCGCTATAGCGGAAGAACCGGAGTGTTCGGGGGCACGGGTTCGCTGAACTACATCGTGCGCAATGCGCGGCCCTTCGCTCCCGATCCCATGGAGCCGGTAAGCGGAAACCTGTCGCGTGAGATGCACATCATGCTGGGCAACATGAAGTCCTACGTGTGCACGCGCATTTCGCACCGGCTGGACCTGCGCGGACCCAGCGTCTACGTCGAGGCTGCCTGTGCCACGTCGCTGGTGGCGGTGCACCTCGCGTGTCGCTCGCTGCTGGACTTCGAATGCGACACTGCCGTCGCTGGTGCATCGCGGGTAGAGCTGGACCGGCCCGCCGGCTATCTTTACCACGAGGGCGGCATGACCTCACCGGTGGGAAGGTGCTGCGCGTTCGACAAAGATGCGCAGGGAACGGTGTTCGCCAACGGCGCGGGTGCCCTGGTCCTGAAGCGGATCGAAGATGCGGTTGCGGACGGCAATACGATCTATGCGGTAATCCGCGGGAGTGCATTGAACAACTCCGGAGATGACAAGGCCGGCTTCAGTGCGCCGAGTTTCGAGGGCCAGCGTGACGTGATCCTGGAGGCGCTGTCGTTTGCCGACATCCGCGCCGATACGGTTTCGTACGTGGAGAGCCATGGCACCGGCACCATCATGGGCGACCCGATCGAGCATTCGGCCTTGACCGCGGCCTATCGGCAGCACACCAGCCGACGCGGTTATTGCGCGCTGGGTACCCTGAAGCCCAACATCGGCCACATGGACGCCGCGTCCGGAATAGGCGGGGTGATGAAAATGGCCTTGGCGATGCATCACAAGCGTATCCCACCCTCGATCAATTTCCATACACCCAACCCACGCATCGATTTTGCCGACAGCCCATTCTTCCTCAATACCGGACTGCGCGAGTGGACGGTGGATGGCGTGCCACGTCGCGGCGGCGTAAGCGCATTTGGCGTAGGCGGCACCAACGCCCATCTGGTCATGGAGGAATTCATCGACGATGCGCCCGTGCAGGAGGCGGCGGGCTACCAGGTGCTTCCGTTATCGGCCATGAGCGAAGCCGCACTGCATGAGATGGAGGCGCGCCTGGCTGACGGAATTGCCGGAGATCCTGCGCTGAAACTCGCCGATGCGGCATTCACCCTGCAAGAGGGGAGGGAGGCGTACGCATGGCGCTCGGCGCGGGTGGTACGCAACACCGAGGATGCCGTGCAGGCGTTGCGTGCGCCCGACAGGCCGGCCGCGTTGAAGATCGACATCTCGGCCCGCCGTTCAATTTCATTCCTGTTTCCGGGGCAGGGAGCACAGGCGTTGCGCATGGCAGCCAGTCTGTACCGCCTCGAACCCGTCTTCAGTGATGCCCTGGAGGAATGTTCCCGGCTGCTGCGACCGCACCTGGAGCTGGATCTGTGCGCGCTTCTCTATCCGGACGCCGCCGACGAAGACCGCTGTGCGGCGTTGCTGGATCAGACCTGGGTGACCCAGCCGGCACTGTTCAGTGTGTGCTGGTCGTTGGCGGCATTGTGGAAGGCCTGGGGGGTCGAGCCTGCTGCCATGATGGGCCACAGCGTGGGTGAGTACGTCGCGGCGTGCCTGGCCGGGGTAATCGCGCTGCCGGATGCACTTGGCGTGGTCGCTGCGCGTGGCCGCCTGATGCAGTCGATGCCAGCGGGGGAGATGATGTCGGTCCCCCTGGGTGAGGCGGAACTGCAAGCCTGCCTGGCGCTGGGCGTCGATCTGGCCGCGGTGAACGGACCCCGTTCCTGCGTGCTGGCGGGGCCTGCCTCAGCGATGGCTACGGTAGAGACGATGCTCCGGGCGCAGGACATCGAGATACGCCGCCTGCGTACGTCACACGCTTTCCATTCGCGAATGATGGACCCAATGCTCGAAGCGTTCGCGCTCGAGCTTGCGCAGGTGCCCCTGTCCGCGCCGTCGATCCCGTACATTTCCAACGTTACCGGTACGTGGATCACCGAAGCGCAGGCGACCTCACCGTCTTACTGGGTAGAGCATCTGCGCGGCACCGTGCGCTTCGCCGACGGTGCCCGGGTGCTCGCCGAAAATCCCGAGCAGGTGCATCTGGAGGTGGGACCGGGAAGCACGCTTTGCCAGTTCCTGCGTCAGCTTCCCGGCGCCCGCAAACCCGAGACGGTATCTTCGCTGGGTCCCGCGCGTGAAGCGCTGGATGCGTCCCGTGCCATGCGCGAAGCCTTTGCTGCCCTTTGGACCCATGGGCTGCAGTTGGACTGGTCGCGCCTGGAACCCCGAACGCAGGCGCGGCGCGTGGAACTGCCGACCTATCCGATGAACCGCAAGCGCTACTGGATCGACTATCGCCCGGAGGATGCCGGCACCCGCGCGGCCGGGCAAGGTCCGCTTCCCCCGGAGGAGTGGTATAGCGCCCCGGTGTGGACCCGATCTGCGCCGCTCGCACCGGCCCGCTTCCCCAGCCAGGTGCAATGGCTGGCGTTCACCGACCAGGCTGGCCAGGTGGAACACGTATGCGCTGCGCTGGAGGCCGCAGGCCAAGCGGTCGTGCGCGTGCGCCGCGGTGCCGCATACGCCTGGCTGCCAGATCTCCGCGAGGCCGTCGTTCGCGCCGCAAGTGTCGACGATTACGCCCTGCTTCTGGCCGAACTCGACGCCGCGGGCCAGCGGCCGACGCGCGTGGTGCACGGTTTCTGCCTGGACGACGCATGCGGTGATGCCGCGTTGGGCTGCGACCTTGGCTTCTACAGCGTGCTGCATCTGGTGCAGGCACTTGCGCAGATGCCTGATGCGACCGACATCCGCCTGGATGTGCTGTCGACCGGGTTGGCGGATGTAAGTGGCGAAGAGCCCATCGATGCGCTGAAGGGCGCGGTGCTGGGGCCGGTCCGCGTGGTGGGCTTCGAACAACCGTCGATCGTTGCCCGCCATCTTGATCTCCCCGCGCGACCGGATGCGCGCACCCACCGCCAGCTCCTGGCCGAGCTGGCGGTGGTGGGTAAACCGGGATGCAGCGTCGCGTTTCGTGGTTCGCACCGTTTCGAGCTGGGCCAGCACCCGTGGGACCCGGAGGCCGCGCGCGGTCCGCAGGCGGCGTCCCTGTTTGCCGAACGCGGCGTCTACCTGATCACCGGTGGGCTGGGCGGCCTGGGCCTGGTGTTTGCAGAGCAGTTGGCCCGTGACTACCGGGCGCGCCTGGTCTTGACCGGGCGCACTGGCCTTCCGGCCTCGTCGGAGTGGAGCCATTGGCTTGCCGAGCATCCCGCTGCCGATGTCACCAGCGAGCGGATCCGTGCAGTCCAGCGCCTCGAGGCGATGGGGGCCGAAGTGATGGTAGTGGGCGTGGATGTGACCGACAGCGCGGCGATGATGGTGCTGCGTGCGCAGATCGCCACACGCTTCGGCGGTCTTAACGGCATCATGCACGCCGCCGGCGTGGCGGGCGGTGGCATCATGCAGCTGAAAACGCGTGAAGCAGCAGCGCCGGTGCTGCAGCCAAAGATCCATGGCGTGCAGGTGCTGCGGCAGGTGTTTGGTGCGGATCCGCTGGACGTGGTGGTGTTGCATGCTTCCCTGTTCGGTGTCATCGGCGGCTCCGGGCAGTCGGATTACTGTGGTGCCAACGCATCCATGGATCTGGCCGCTGCCGACTGGTCGCGAAGCGGCCAGACGGTGGTATCCATCGATTGGGATGGCTGGACCGACGTCGGCATGGCCGCACGCGCCGGCCTGTTCGGGGCAACCGCGAAGCCGCTGGATGCCGGACAGACGGTCGACCACCCGCTGCTCGACCGGGCGTGGGCCTATGCCGATGGCGGATTCGAGTTCTCCAGCCACCTGCATCCCGGGAAGCACTGGATCGTCGACGAGCACCGGATTGAAGGTCGCAGCGTGGTCCCGGGCACGGCCGCCATCGAAATGATCCTGGCCGCCTGGCGCCACGTGCGGCCGTCGCAGCAATCGGTACTGCGGGACCTGCTGTTCCTCTCGCCCATGATCGTGGATGCGGTCACCGGCACCGGCTTGCGCATCCGCTTCGAGCCCGGTGACGACGGCTTCAAGGTCCGCATGCAGCGACAGTCAACGCCAGGGAACTGGGAAGACCACGTGGTGGCCGAACTTGCTGCTGCCGACGGCGCAGATGCCGGGTTGCGCCCACTGGCGGGCGTTCCCGCGCAACTTCGCGATGGCACGGCTTCGCGCCAATGGGACTTCTGCGGACGGGCCCGCGACGCGTTGCCGCCGGGAGACTGGCTGGCCCTGAGCGGGCGCTGGGAATCCATCCTCCAGGTCGACGCCAACAGCACCGAAGCGCTGGTCAGACTGCAGCTGCCGTCGGCGTATGCCCCCGATCTGCGGCATTACCACTTCCATCCCGCGCTGGCCGACCTGGCAACTGGCGTGGCCAACGCGCTCTGGCTGCACGGCGAGGAGGGCGATGGTGGGAAGCGCTTCCTGCCGCTCGGGTACCAGCAGCTCATCGTCTGGGACGCACTACCGGCGCAACTGCGCGCATATGTGCGGCTGAATGGCGCGCGCAGCCAGGATGAGGACGTCATTTCATTGGACATTTCCCTGCTGGGGGAAGCGGACCGGGTGCTGGGCGAGGTGAAGGGCTTCTCGGTACGTCGCATGGACGCCAATGGAGCTGGCCCGGCTTCGGAGCGCGCGGTGGCACCCCTGCGTGTGCCCGCTGCGGACCTGTCCGAAGGCATCGCGCCGCAGCAGGGGGTGCAGGCACTGGAGGCCATTCTTGCGGCCAACGCGCCTGCACAGGTCATGGTCAGCAAACGCGACTTCCGCCGCGCGATGGAGCATTACGCCAGCGATATCGGCAGGGATGCTTTGGTCGGGCGCAACGATCGCCCCGACATCGACAGCACCTACGTTCCACCCGGCAACGAGCTGGAGGAGGTGCTGGTGGAGATATGGCAGGAACTGCTGGGCATGAATCAGGTGGGTATCCACGACAACTTTTTCTCGCTGGGCGGAGACTCGCTGCTGGCGACCCGCATTCCGGCCAAACTGAGGGCCGCATTAGGGGTGGGGGTCGAACTAGGTACGGTGTTCAAGGCTCCTACTGTGGCGCTGCTGAGCGAACAGCTGCAATTGCGCCAGTGGTCCGGACACGTGCAGCCGGATCCGGGCAGTGAGCGTGAGAATCGCGAGGTAGGTGCGCTGTAGGGCTGTCCCATCCGTACACGACGAACAAGGATCCGCAGGTGGATTGCATGCAGCTGGAGGCGCCCGACATCAAGCGCAGCGAAGCGCCGACCAGGCTCGGCAGCGGGCGGTTCATGCGTACGCATGGCACCCGGCTCGCCTGCTATGCCGGCTCGATGTACAAAGGCATCAGTTCGGTGGAGATGGTGGTGGCGCTGGCACGGGCTGGTTTGCTCGGGTTTCTGGGGACCGGCGGCGTTTCGCTGGCAAGCGTGGAGCGCTCGCTCGTGGAGCTCCGCTCAAGGCTTTCCGATGCCACCAACTGGGGGGCCAACCTGCTGTGTACCCATTCCGATCCGGACCGCGAGGAGGCCCTGGTCGATTTGTACCTGACGCACGGCGTACGCAGGATCGAGGCGTCCGCCTACCTGCGCGTGAGCCCCGCGCTGGTTCGTTACCGTTTCGCCGGTGCGCGGCGGCTGCCCGATGGCAGCGTGTTTGCACCCAATGCGGTGATTGCCAAGCTGTCGCACCCTGGCGTCGCCGAGCAGTTCATGCGTCCCGCGCCTGCCGGACTGGTCGAAGCGCTTCGGATGAGCGGCAGACTCACCGACGCCGAAGCGGCGGCTGCACTGCACGCCCCGATGGCGGAGGA
Source organism: Stenotrophomonas sp. NPDC077420 (assembly GCF_044543385.1). Lineage (NCBI taxonomy): Bacteria > Pseudomonadati > Pseudomonadota > Gammaproteobacteria > Lysobacterales > Lysobacteraceae > Stenotrophomonas > Stenotrophomonas sp. NPDC077420. The sequence goes on along the minus strand of NZ_JBITVZ010000004.1, from coordinate 13,315 downwards.
TATCTGCGTGGAAGCCGATTCGGCAGGCCATACCGATCGGGGCGTGGCGCTTGTGCTGGCACCGGTCGTGCAGGACCTTCGTGACCAGATCGTCGCCAGCTATGCTGGGACGCCGGACATCCGTGTCGGCATGGCGGGGGGACTGGGAACGCCGCGTGCAATTGCTGCCGTGTTCGCGCTTGGTGCCGACTTCATCGCCACCGGGTCGGTCAACCAATGCAGTGTGGAAGCGGACATCAGCGAGGCTGTCAAGGACCTGCTGCAGGCAGCTGGGGTGATGGATACCACGTTCGCGCCGGCCGGGGACATGTTCGAACTGGGCTCCAGAGTGCAGGTGCTGGCGGCGGGGCTGCAGTTTCCAGCCAGAGCCAACAAGCTTTATGAACTCTACGGTCGCCATGAGGGAATCGAGGCGCTGGATGCGCGGACGCGCTCGTTGCTGGAGGAGAAGTACTTCGGAACCTCGATCGACGACGTATGGGCTCAGACGCGTGAATACTGCCAACGAGAATGTCCTGGCGAACTCGAGAAGGCGCAGCGGCTTCCCCGGCACAAAATGGCGCTCGTGTTCCGCTGGTACTTCGCGAGAACCAGTCGCTTGGCCCGCGAAGGCGAGCTCCAGCATCAGCCGAACTTCCAGATTCACTGTGGACCGGCAATGGGCGCGTTCAATCTCTGGGCGCGCGGCACGCGTCTGGAGCATTGGAAGAACCGCCATGTCGCGGACGTGCTTGAAACCTTGATGGCCGGTGCCGCCACTCACCTGTCGCAACAACGTCATTGCCTGGAGGATGTTCAATGAGCACCGTTGCAACCGACCTCGCGCCTGACGCGGGGAATGAGACACTGCGAGGCCTGGACGCGCCTCCAGCACCGCTCGCGGCACAGGTTGCCCCGCGTGAGGCGAATGCATCGGTTGCAGTGGCGCCGGTGCTTCAGGTAGCAACGCTGCGCAAGGCATTCGGCGACAACGTGGTCGTCCATGACGTCTCCTTCAGCGTGGCGGCGGGCGAGGTATTCGCGCTGCTGGGGCAGAACGGCGCAGGGAAGACCACTACCATCAAGATGTGCTCCGGCCTGCTCAGCCCGGACGAAGGCAGCGTCCGCATCAACGGCTGCGATCCGCAGAAAGGCAGAACTGCAGCCACTCAGCTGGGGGCACTGCTGGAGGGCAACCGGAATCTCTACTGGCGCATGACGCCCATGGAGAATCTGCGATACTTCGGCGTGCTCAAAGGCATGTCGGTGGCCCAGGCGGTTGCGCAGGGCAGGGTGCTGCTGGACCGGTTCGGCCTGGCGGACAAGGCGGACCGGCAGGTACAGACGCTCTCGCGCGGCATGATGCAGCGCCTTGCCATCGCGGTGTCGATGCTGAACGACCCCAAGGTGCTGTTCCTGGACGAGCCCACGCTGGGCCTGGATGTGGGGTCGGTGGCCCACATGATCGCCATGATCCGCTCCTTGTCGGAGGCCGGCGTTGCCATCATCCTGACTACCCATCAGCTGGATATCGCCGAAGCGCTGTCACACCGCGTCGCGATCATGCACCGTGGCCAGGTGATACGCATCGCGCAGACCGAAGACCTGAAGCACGAGTTCTCCAGTGCCGGGTACGAGATCCGGATGCAGCAGCCGGTAGTCGATGCGGTGCGGCGGCGCATCGAAAATGAACTGGGCGGCGTGGTGGATGGCTGCAACATCCGCGTGCGCGAGGACGGCGACGCGCTCTACTCGGTATTGGAAGCGATCAGGCCCGATCCGGTGGAGCATGTGCGTCGTTGCAAGGCCGACCTGACTACCATTTTCCTGCGTCTTACGGGAGAGCAGACCCATGTATAGGCTGTTCCGGGTAGAGCTGGCACGCGTGCTGGCACTCAACCTGCGTTATCCGACCAACTTCGTCAGCAGTCTGATGATCAACACACTGATGTTCTACGGTCTGTTCAAGGGTGCGCAGTATCTGTCCGGGCAGCAGGTGTTCGGGGAACGTCTGGACACGATGATCGTCGGCTACGCGGCCTGGGTGCTTGTCACCAAGGCGATCAACCGCACTCCCATTGCCATCCAGGAGGACGCGGATACGGGTGTTCTGGAGAGCCTGTTCCTTTCCGTATACAGGAAGGATGTCCTGTTCCTGACGCGGGGACTTGCGGGTGCGGTGATCGATGTCGTGACAGTGGTAGCGATAGTGTTTCTTCTGGTGTTTTTCACGGGCAGCGGCATCGCCTTCTCCGCGTGGGTACTGCTGCCTGTAGTGACCCTGGTGCTTTCTGCGATTGGCCTGGGCCTGATGCTCGGCGCGTTCGCGCTGCTGGTCAAACGGGTGAGTGCGATTCTGCCCTCGGTACAGCTGTTGGCGCTTGGCCTGATGTTCACGCCATTCGAAGAGCTGAGCCGCGGCTGGCCCGAGATGGTCAGCCAGCTCCATCTGGCTCTGCCGATGGTGCCGAGCGTGGTGCTGCTGCGGGAGCTGATGGTGCAGCAGGTGGTGAATCCGCTGAGCATTTCGATGGCGATTGCCAATGCAATCAGCTATGTTCTGCTGGGCATGTTGTTCTTCAGTGTGATGACACGCCGTGCGAGGAGCAAAGGGCTCCTCGGGGGGCACTGACCAGGGAGAGGGATGGTGGCTAGAGAAATGGGCAACTACTGCAAAGCGTACCTTCTGGCGGATCTGCGGCGCTTTCCGCGCTGGCAGGAGCAGGCCCACAACGCACGCGTCGAATCGGAAGCGGAAGGGGGCGCTGGCGCCGCCCGACAGCTCAACGACGATGATGTGGTGTTCGTGCAGGAATCGTTCGTGGTGACCGATGGCATCTTCCGCGACGAGAACGTTATTTTCGACGCAGTAGATGCGGAGTGGATGACCTTCTGCCAGGACACGCTCGGCTTCTGCATTCCGGAGGACGTGGTCCAGGCCATCCGGGAACAGGCGGAGCCGACCGCTGCCTGAGCGCTTGAAGGAACCGAAGGCTCAACGCAGGGCGCGCGTTGAACGTCACATTGACCAGCAGGAGCATCAACGGATGGACGAGACACCTGATACCCGTACGTTTGTAGTGGTCATCAATCACGAGGAGCAGTACTCGATCTGGCCGCTGGGCGCCGATGTGCCGGTCGGATGGCGCGCGCTTGACTGCACCGGTCCCAAGGACCACTGCCTGGCGCATATCAAGGAAGTCTGGACGGACATGCGTCCGCTCAGCCTGCGCCAACGCATGCAGGGCGCGCGCAACTGAACGCATGATGCTGTTTCAACGCGCCGTCGCGCGACTCAACTGGATGAGGCTATGTCGACGCACCTGGGGGAGATCTTCCGTAGTCTGGCAGCGAAGGACATCCGGCTTTGGCTGGAGGGCGATGCGCTGCGCTTCGACGCACCCGCCGGTGCGCTCGACGCGGCCCTTCGCGCGACGCTGGTGGCGCGCAAGCAGGACATCATCGAGGCGCTGCGCGCCATGGCCGAGCCCGGCAACAGCGCATTGCCACGTCGCGCGCCCGGCAGTCGCGTGCCGCTCACGGCTGGACAGGAGCGTATCTGGTTCCTGCACAAACTGATGGGTCCCAACGCCGTCTACAACGTGGTGTGCGCGGCGGAACTGGAATACCCCATCGGCCATGATGCATTTGCATCGATCGTCGCGGTGGTCCTGGCACGCCACGCGGCCCTGCGCACGCGGATTGAGGAAGATGCGGACGGACGACCGCAGGCCGGGGTGTCGTCCAGCGAAGCGCCGCATGTGCCGCTGGTGGACCTGTCCGGAATCTCCAGTCCGGCCCTGCGCGATGCGGAGGTCCGGCGCCTGGTGGCCCAGGAAGAATCCCGGCTGTTCGATCTGGCGCGAGGGCCGCTACTTGCGGCATCGCTGATCCGCTTGACGAACGGGCGGAGCGTCGCGCTGCTCAACTGCCATCACATCGTCGTGGACGCCTGGTCGATGGGCATCATTGCCGGCGAGCTGCTTCAGCTCGGCAGGCAGGTCGTGAAGGGCCAGGCCCCGGACATGAGCCTGCCGCCCGTGGACTACCAGTACGCGGACTTCGCCTGCTGGCAGGCGCAGCAGGAGGCCGCGAATGCCTTCGATGGGCAGATCGACTATTGGCGCCAGCAGCTGGCGGAGCTTCCACCGTTGCTTGAACTGCCCACCGATTTCCCGAGGCCGGACCGCCAGCGCTTCCAGGGGCGAACCAGAAAGCTGCTGCTGCCCGCCGCGCTTGCGGGGACACTGCAGGCGCTGTGCGGGGAGCGCGACACGACGCTGTTCGTCGGTCTGCTTGCGGTGTTCAACTTGCTGCTGTCGCGCTACACCGGTCGTCAGGACATCGTGGTCGGCTCGCCGATGAGTGGTCGCAGCCATCCAGAGATCCATGCAACGGTGGGGTTGTTCACCAACATGGTGGCGCTGCGCTGCCGAGTCGATGAACACCAGGACTTTCTCTCTCTGCTCGACCAGGTGCGCGGTGTTGCCGAGCAGGCGCAGCGACATCAGGACGTGCCCTTCAGGCAGGTGGTGGAAAAGCTGGCGGGCGCGCGAAGCTTGAGCCACACGCCGCTGTACCAGGTGTCGTTTGCCCTGAACAGCGCGGCGGAGCAGGCGGTGAACGCCGTGTTGGCGCAAGGCGGGGGCAGCTACTGCGACAACGATGGGGTGCTGGCGGGCACGGTCAAGGATGACCTGGCGCTGCAGGTCCGGCGCGTCCCTGGCCATCTGGAGTTGAAACTCAGCTATGACAGCGCGCTGTTCACCGCAGCCACGGCGGACCTGCTGCTGGCGCACTACGCGGCGCTTCTCGACGCCGTGGCGAACGCGCCGTCGCTGCCGATGTACCGGATCGACATGCTGGGTGCGCAGGCCAAGAACGCGTCGCAGGTTCGGGGCCGGCCAGGTGTCGCGCTCACCGGTAACGTGGTGGAGGCAATTGCACGGCATTCGGCTGACCGTCCCGATGCAATCGCGGTTCGCTTCGGAACGCGTCAGCTGACCTATGCCGCGCTGGCGGCGGCCGCTGCACGACTGGCCAACCGGTTGCAGCAGCGAGGCCTGGCTGCCGAAGAACCTGTGGCCATTTGCATGGACCGCACCGAGCTGCTGCCGGTGGCGATGCTTGCCGTGCTCGCGGCCGGAGGCTGTTACGTGCCGATCGACCCACGTGCGCCCGCACTGCGGCGCGCGGCGATCCTTGCCGACTGCGGCGCACGCTGGCTGCTGGTCGAACCGGGGATGCAGGCACACGCAAACGACAGCGTGGATGTGATCGAGGTCGATCTCGAACCGGGCATCGGCTCGCCCCGTCCATGCCCGCTTGTGGCGCCTGGCGGCATGGACGACCGCCTGGCGTACGTGATCTATACGTCCGGGACCACCGGCGTACCTAAGGGAGTGGCCGTGTCCCACGGCAGCCTGGCCCATCTCTGCGACTGGCATCGGCGCGCGTTCGCGGTAGGTGCCGGGGCGCGCGCCACCCAGGTCGCAGGCGTCGGCTTCGACGCCATGGCGTGGGAGGTCTGGCCTTACCTTGCCGCAGGCGCGAGTGTCACCCTGATCGACCGCATATCCGCAATGGACGGTGACGCGCTTGCGCGCGCATTGCGTGATGCGCGTGCCAGCCATGCCTTCGTGCCGACACCGATGGCCGGCCCGCTGCTGTCCGCGCTGGCGTCGCTACCCTCGGTCAGCACGCTGCTGGTCGGTGGCGACGCGCTTGGCCCGGTCGAACACGTTCCTGCGGGAGTGCGCCTGGTCAACAACTACGGCCCGACCGAAGCGACCGTCGTGGCGACGTCCGGTGATGTCGTGCCCGGCCGGCAGGTGCCGACGATCGGAGAGCCGATCGACGACACCGACGCGTATATCCTGGATGCGTGGCTTCGTCCGGTGCCGCCAGGCGTCGCCGGTCAGCTCTACCTTTCCGGACCCGGCCTTGCACGTGGGTACCTGGGGCGTCCGGACCAGACCGCCGAGCGCTTCCTGCCCGATCCGTTCAGTGCCCGCCCCGGCGCCCGTATGTACAGCACCGGGGATGCGGTGCGATGGCGTGCGGAGGGCGGCCTGGCGTTCATTGGCCGCAGCGACGGCCAGGTCAAGCTGCGCGGCTACCGCATCGAGCTGGCTGAAATCGAACATGTGCTGATCCGTCACCCGGCCGTGGATCAGGCCGTGGTGCAGCGTCTCGGCGAGGAACCGCATGCGCGGCTGGTGGCATACCTCACACCGATTGATGCCCCTGTTGAGGCGGTCCGGCAGCACGCGGCGACGTTGTTGCCGGAGTACATGGTTCCGGCGCAATGGGTGTCGCTGGAGGCGGTGCCCTTGACCCACAACGGCAAGCTCGACCGCAGTGCGTTGCCGCTTCCTGCAGCGGACAGTGACAGCGCCAGCGGTGTTGTGCCGGTGGACGAGCGCGAGCGCGCCCTGGCGGCAATCTGGTCGGAGCTGCTGGGCGTGCCGCAGGTCTGGCGAGATGACAGCTTCTTCGGACTGGGGGGGCATTCGCTGCTGGCTGCGCGGATGATCGATCAGGTAAAGGCCCATTTCGGCCATGCCCCAGGCCTGGAAGTGCTGTGGCAGGCCCCGACCCTGAAGGCATTCTGCGCGCGATTTGACGACAGTGCCGACGCTGCGCCTTCAGCACCGGTGCTCATTGAGCACGACGCTGCTGGCCGCTACCGGGACTTCCCGCTGACCGGCATCCAGCAGGCCTACTGGTTGGGCCGCTCGGACGCTTTCGAGATGGGAAACATCGCCGCGCACGCCTACGCGGAGCTGGATCTCCACGGCCAGTTCGACCCTGCAGCGTTCGAACACGCGTTCAATGTGCTGATCCAGCGCCATGACATGCTGCGCGTAGTGGTGGCGGAAGGCCGGCAGCGCGTACTAGCCGATATTGGCCGGTTCGTATTGCCGGTGGATGATCTTTCCATGCTGGACGGCGCAGAACGCGACAGCCAACTGCGGTCGGTGCGCGATGCCATGTCACATCATGTCTTCGCTCCTGATCGGTGGCCGCTGTTCGACGTCCGTGTCACCCGCCTCGGTCCGGCGCTGCATCGCCTGTACTGGAGCTTTGACGGCCTGGTGATGGATGGCTACAGCCTGCGGCTGCTGGTAGACGAGCTGGATGCGCTGATGCGCGATCCCCATGCAACGCTGCCGGCCATTGAAGTCACCTTCCGCGATTACGTGCTGGGGCTGGAAACGTTTCAGCAGGGGCCACTGTACCGCGAGGCACGCGACTACTGGCAATCGCGCCTGGATACGTTGCCGGTCGGCCCCGAGCTGCCGCTGGCACAAGACCCGTCGCAGATCATCAAGCCCGGCTTCGAGCGGCGCCAGTGGACACTCGATGCGGCGCGCTGGCAGCAGCTGAAGCAGCAGGCGGTCGGCGCAGGGATGACGCCCTCGGCGCTGTTGCTGGCCGCGTACGCCGAGGTCCTGGCCGAGTGGAGCCGCACCCAGCGCTTCAGCGTCAACCTGACCACGTTCAATCGGCTGGATCTGCACGCAGACGTCCCCCGCATCCTCGGCGACTTCACCTCGCTCACGCTGTTGGAGGTTGACCGGGCATCGTCCGGCACTTTCCTTGGGCGCGCACGCGCCATCCAACAGCAGCTGTGGACCGATCTGAAGCATCGACACTTCTGCGGGGTGGAAGTGATCCGTGAAATGCGCCGACGGCGCCAGGGCGGCGTGGCCATGCCGGTGGTATTCACCAGCATGCTCGGCTTCGACAGCAGCGGCAGCGATCGTGATCTGGCCTACCAGGCTGAACTGGTGCATGCCGTTTCGCAGACCTCCCAGGTGTGGATCGACCACCAGGTGAGCGAACGCGGGGACGCACTGCATACGGTGTGGGATACGGTGCAGGAGCTGTTCCCGGCCGGCGTGGTAGATGCCATGTTCGACGCCTACTGCCGTCTGGTCGAGCGACTGGCCGACGATGCATCCGCTTGGCAGATCGCCGAAATGGTACCGTTGGCGCCTGCACAGCAGCAGGTCCGCGACCGGGTCAATGCCACCGTGGTGCGGCGCGAGGCCGACCTGCTGCATGCGGGGTTCCGGCGCTGGTGCCTGCGTACGCCCGACGCCCTTGCCGTCGTCCAGGGTGATCGACACTTCAGCTATGCCGAGCTGGCGCGACACGTTCGTTACCACGCCGTGCGGTTGCGTGCGGCGGGGGTGGTTCCCAACCAGCTCGTCGCCGTGGTAATGCGCAAGAGCTGGCGGCAGGTGGTGGCGGTGCTGGCCATCCTCGAGGCCGGTGGTGCGTACCTGCCCATTGACGCCGATCTGCCGGGCGCCCGCATCGGACAGCTGCTGCGCGCTGGCGAAGCCGGCATCGCGCTGATCGAACCTGGCTTCGCGCCACCGCCCGAGTGGCCGGTCCAGGTTTCGCCGTGGGTGGTGGATGCGGCAGACATCGAGTGGGCGCTCCCGCCCGCGCTGCCCGACGCGCAGTGCGAAGACGACCTTGCCTACGTGATATTCACCTCGGGGTCCACCGGCGTGCCCAAGGGCGTGGCCATCGACCACCGCGGTGCGTGCAATACCCTGGAGGACATCAACCGTCGCTTCGACATCCAGCCGACAGACCGCGTGCTGGGTCTGTCCTCGCTGAGCTTCGATCTGTCGGTCTACGATATCTTCGGCCTGCTGGCGGCCGGTGGCGCCCTCGTGCTTCCCGCACAGGGTAGCGAGCGCGACCCGGCGCACTGGCGCCAGGCCATGTCCCGGCACGCGGTCAGCGTCTGGAACACCGTGCCGGCGCTGATGCAACTGCTGGTGGATGAGCATGAACTGCAGCATCAGCCGCTGGCGTCCAGCCTGCACACCGTCATGCTCAGCGGCGACTGGATTCCGGTGACCCTGCCGGGACGCATCGCCGCGCTCTCCGGGCGGGCAAGGGTCACCAGCCTGGGCGGGGCAACCGAGGCGTCGGTCTGGTCGATCCAATACCCTGTCAAGCATGTCGCGCCGGCGTGGCGCAGCATCCCCTACGGGACGCCGCTGGCCAATCAGAGCTACCACGTGCTGCAGGCGGACCTGCGGTCGTGTCCGGACTGGGTCACCGGCGATCTCTACATCGGGGGTGTCGGACTGGCGGTGGGGTACTGGAAGGATCCGGATCGTACTGCCGCCAGCTTCATCGTACATCCCCGGTCCGGCGAACGTCTGTATCGCACCGGCGACATGGGCCGGTACTGGCCAGACGGGACCATCGAGTTCCTGGGACGCGAGGACAGCCAGGTGAAGATCCAGGGCTACCGCATCGAGCTGGGCGAGATCGAAGCGGTCCTGGCCCGCCAGCCCCACGTTCGTGAGTGTGCGGTGGTCGTGGCGGGCGATGCGCAGCGCCGCCGCCTGGTCGCCTACTACGCCACCACGCCCGATGGAACGGCGCCGCAGGCAGTGGTGTCGCAGCAGCTTGCCGCCGCGCTTGCCGCCACATTGCCGGTTTACATGGTTCCGTCCAGCTTCGTGGCGCTCGACGCGTTGCCGCTGACCGGCAATGGCAAGATCGACCGCCGTGCGCTGCCGGCTCCGCCCGCCATTTCAGCTACGGCGTGCGCGTCGGCCGCTGAACACGCCGATCCGCGCCTGCGGGTACTGGAGGCACGGTTGATGGACATCTGGCGCGAGGTATTGGCGCTGGACGTACTCTCGTGCACCGATCAGTTCTTCGACATCGGCGGCGATTCGCTGAAGGTCGTGCAGGTCCAGATCCGTATCCGCAGCCATCTCCAGGTAGACGTCGGGCTGGGTGAATTGTACCGCCATGCGTCGGTACGCCAACTGGTCACGCTGCTTGCCCAGCGGTGGATCGACGTACAGGACGCCGCCCGGATGCCGCTTGCCGGGCCCGGGCAGGTCGCGCAGCTCTCGCGCCGTCAGCAGGGCCGGCTGCGGGTGGCACTGCTGACGCCGGCAGCGCTGGCGCAACTGCTCGCCCACGCGGAGCCCGCTGCCGTCACGCGCGCAGGGAAAGCACACATGGAGGCCCTCGATGCAGTCTGATCCGCTGGAATTGCTGGACAAGGACATGGATACGGACATCGATATGGATGTAGACCAGGCACGGTCCCGGGTCCTGGCCTTGCTGGACGCGGGCACCATCGACCTGGAGGCGTTGCCGGCGCCCTTGGGGCACCCGCTGTCCGATGCGCAGTATCGGATGTGGCTGGCCGACGCGGCAGGCGGACCGAGTACGGTGTTCAACTTCCCGTCGGTCATGGCGCTGCGCGGCATGTTGGGAGTGGATGCGCTGCGTCGCGACTTCCAGACCGTGCTGCGCCGGCATCATGTTCTGACCGCTTCGTTCGTCGATCTTGACGGCGAGCCCCGGCAGGTATTCAGTCCGCACATCACACTGCGTTTGCCGCTTGTAGACCTTTCCGGACTGCCCGCCGCAGCACGCGATGTCCAGCTGCGCCGGCTGATCGACGCCGATGGCCGGTACATCTTCGATCTGGCCCACGGGCCGCTGTTGCGCCTGACCCTGGTACGTACCGCGTCGGCGCAGGCGCATCTTCTGATGAACGTGCACCACATCATCTCCGACGGTTGGTCCAGCACGATCATGACCCGCGAACTGATCGAGTTGATGCAGGCGGGTATCGAGCAGCGACGCGCCATATTGCCCGAGGTACCGGTGCAGTACAGCGATTATGTCTACTGGCAGCAGGCGACGCTGGCCGAGGGTGGTGCCGACACGCTGCTGGCCTACTGGCGAAGCAGGCTGGCAGGCTGCACCACGTTGCGGCTGCCGTTGGACCGAGCGCGGACCCCGCGCCGCCGTGTACAGGGCGAGACGGTGATCCGTCCCTTGTGCGCGTCTACCCTTCAGCGCTTGCACGAGGTCCGACAGGAGCGCCGCCATACGATGTTCTCGCTGCTGCTGGCAGCGTTCAAGGTGCTGTTGTCGCACTACCACGGTGGCGAGGACATCTGCGTGGGAACCTCGGTTGCACATCGGCCGTTGCCGGAGTTGGAGTCGCTGATCGGGTTGTTCGTGAACCAGGTGGTGCTGCGCAGCAAGGTGTCTCCACACCTGAGCTTCGACGCACTGGTTCGCCAGGTCGCGGAAACCACGGTGGAGGCGCTGGCACACCGGGACATTCCGTTCGAGCGCGTGGTAGCGGAGTTTCCGCAGCTGCGCGATGCCGGTTCTTCGCCGCTGTTCCAGGTACTGTTCCTGCACAACAACCAGCCGCGCCAGGCCATGCAGGGCGCCGGCCCGCTCAGCGTCACGTCGATTGCGCTGGACAACAAGGTGGCGCGCTTCGATCTGACCCTGATGATGTCCGAATCCGAGGATGGCATCCGTGCGGAGTGGACCTTCCGCAACGACATCTTCGACCGCGCCACGATCGAGATCATGGCAGCGCGCTACGAACACATGCTGAGCCGGCTGCTGGATGATTGCGAGCGCGCGGTCGGCGAGATCGGTCTTCATACCGATGAAGAGAACACCACGCGGAGAGTTGAAATGGACGAACGTGTCGAGTCGCGGGCAAGGAAGTTCGTGGCGGGGCGGCGCCGTGGCGTCAGCCTTGGCGACATCGCCATGGTAGACGAGCGCCCCATGCAGCCAGAGGCCGGCTACCCGCTGCTGATGACCCCCGCGCGTGAAGGGGTGGATCTGGCCGAGTGGGCTGGAAGCGATCCGGGTGGCATCGAGGCGCGCCTTCATCGGCACGGATCGATCCTGTTCCGTGGATTCGAGGTCACCTCGGCCGAACGTTTCGAGCGTTTCGCCAGCACGATCTGCCCGACCCTCAATGGCGAGTATGGCGACCTGCCCAAGGAGGCGCAGGGCGAGCGCATCTACAAGTCCACGCCGTATCCGGAAGACAAGACCATCCTGTTCCACAACGAAGGTTCGCATACGCACTGCTGGCCGATGAAGCAGTTCTTCAGCTGCCAGATCGTCGCACCGGTCGGTGGCGAGACCCCCATCGTGGATTGCCGCGGCATGTTCCAGCGCCTGCCGAAGCCGCTTGCCAGACGCTTCGCCGAACGCGGTCTGCTGTACGTGCGCAATTTCGTCGAGGGCCTGGACGTCAGCTGGCAGGATTTCTTCCGTACCGATGACCGGAAGGCGCTGGGACGCAGCCTGGATGCGCTTGGCATCCAGTACGAGTGGACCGGCACGAACAACCTTCGCACGCGCCAGGCCGGCCCCGCGGTGGCCTGTCATCCGCGAACCGGCGACTGGGTCTTCTTCAACCAGCTCCAGCTTCACCATGTCGGCTATCTCGCAACGGAGGAGCGCGCTGCTCTGCTGGAGCTGTTCGACGAACAGGATCTTCCCCGCAATGTCTACTACGGTGACGGCCAGCCCATCGAAGAGGATGTGATCGCCGAAATCGGTGCGCTCTACGCATCGATGTCGATCAGTTTTCCCTGGCAGAGCGGGGACGTCCTCATGGTGGACAACATGTTGGTGGCGCATGGGCGACATCCCTTCAGCGGGCCGCGCAAGGTGATCGTCGCCATGGGCGAGATGCTGGCAGCCAGCGATCTGCCCAGGGCACCGTACCCGTTCGATTGACTGCACACATTGCTGGAAACTGAATTCCGTATCGAGGTAGTCACGTTTGGATATGTCTACGAATCCCGCCAGTAACACTGCATTCCCCTTGTCGCTCGCGCAGACGCGCAGCTGGCGCTGGGATGCAGCGCGTGGCTGCGTCAGCCAGTGCGCGCTGCTGGTCACCGGATCGGCGACGGAAGCGCGCGAGCGTGCACGGGATGCGCTGTCGCGGTTGACCGATGCGCATGAAATCCTGCGCACCCGTTTCGTGCGTCCAACCGGGCTGCGCGAGCCGTTGCAGGTCGTGGGCGACGCCACTCGCCCTGGATGGATCGATGCGGACTGGCGCGCCCATGCCGACTGGGCCATGCGGCTGGAAGCGCTGTATGCGCAGCAGCGCGATGCCGGGCAGGGCGGTGACGGCGCGCGGGTCCAGGTCATGTGGCTGCAGCTGGCCGAGGATCAGGCCGTGCTGGTGGTGAGCGCATCGGCGTTGTATCTGGACGGTCACGGCGTGGCGGCCTTGGCGCAGGCGCTGCTGGCTGGTGCGTCGGGAGCGGACCGCGACGTCCTTCAGTACATCGATGTGGCAGAGGAGCTGAGCGCCACCCTGGCAACGGCTACCGGCGCGGAGGGACTGGCGCATTGGTCGCGCCAGCGTGCAATGCAGTGGGCGCAGGGGCGGGTGACTGCGGCGCGGTCGACTGCGTCGCAGGGCTGGGGCGAGGTGCGGCAGGCGGTGGTGTTGTCGGCGGCCGAGCTGTCGGTGCTGTCGGCTTGTCCG